>CAZCOF010000011.1:0-25386 GCA_964500095.1 uncultured Oscillospiraceae bacterium | reverse complement strand
AACCGTTAACGTAGATTGTGCGTTCAGCCATACCGTCAATAGAAAGGATTGATACGTGCTTTCTTCCGTATGTAAGCTCAGAATATATTTCGTCTGTTAAAACTAAAATATCTGTACCGCGTAAAACTTCTGCAATTTCTTCTAAGTCTTCCTTGGTCATAATAGCACCCGTGGGGTTATTGGGATACGGAAGAATTAAAAGCTTGGTTTTAGGTGTAATTGCAGCTTTTAGTTGCTCTGCTCTTAATTTAAATTTGTTTTCAACTGTTGTAACTACAGGAACAGGTGTACCGCCTGCTAAAACTGTTATAGGCTTATAGCAAACAAAGCTGGGCTCGGGGATTAACACTTCATCGCCGGGATTAACAACTGCACGAACAGCTAAATCTATAGCTTCACTACCGCCAACTGTAACGATTACTTCGTTTGTGGGGTTATATTCAACACCTGTTGAACGCTTGATGTAGTTAGAAATTTCTTTTCTTAACTCAATCAAACCTGCGTTTGCTGTGTAGTGTGTCTGACCTTTTTCTAAGGTTTCTATACCAACTTTTCTGATGTGGTCAGGCGTAACAAAGTCAGGCTCTCCAACACCTAATGAGATAACACCTTCCATTTCGGCAGCTAAATCAAAAAATCTTCTTATACCTGAAGGCTCAATTGTTTTTGCTGCATTTGATAAAACTTTTTCGTAATTCATACTCCTAATCTCCTTATACCAAAATTTATTTATTCTTCATCATCTAAAATAAAGTCGTAAATATAATCCCAGAAGTTTTCGGCTCCTTCTGCGTTTTGTGTAGAAAACGGGATTAAAATATCACCGTCTTCAAGCTCTAACTCATCTATAATCATTTCAAGGTTTTTTTCTAAAGCGAGTTTTCCAAGCTTGTCAGATTTTGTTGCAAAAACAACCAGCTGTCCGCCTGATGATTTTATCGCACGAGCCATATCTTTGTCATCAGCTGACGGCTTATGTCGGCAGTCTACAAGCAATATCACCTGCATCAGCTGGCGACGCTCGGACAGATAGTCACCTATAATTCCCGTCATTGCCTTTCTTTCCGAGTGACTTGCAGAAGCATAGCCATATCCCGGAAGGTCAACAAGCATAATCTTATCATCGATATTGTAAAAATTTATTGTTACGGTTTTACCTGGTTTTGAGCTTACTCTTGCAAAGTTATTTCTTCCCAGTATTTTATTTATCATCGAAGATTTGCCGACATTTGACCTGCCGATAAATGCAACTTCGGGCATACTTGTTACGGGATAGTGCTCTTTTTTCACCGCTGAGAGTAAAAACTCTGCTTTGTGAACATTTACTTTCATTGTCTTCCCCTTTTCATATAAGTGCAATTTTTAAAACTTCATTCATATTGCGAACAGGTATGATTTTGACATTTTCTTTAACTACGTCTTCTAAATCGTCAATATCCTTTTGGTTTTCGTAAGGGATAATAACAGTCTTAATACCTGCCTGATATGCTGCCAGCGTCTTTTCACGAAGTCCGCCGATGGGCAGTACTCGTCCCCTTATCGTAATTTCACCTGTCATTGCAACCTTGTGGTTGACAGGTTTTGATGATAATGCCGAAACTAACGCCGTTGCAATAGTAATGCCTGCTGAAGGCCCGTCTTTGGGAGTTGCACCTTCGGGTACGTGAATGTGAATGTCACAATTTTTGTAAAATTCACAATCTATGGGGAATTTATCGCAATTTGAACGAACGAAGCTAACAGCAGCTTTTGCCGATTCCTTCATAACATCGCCGAGTTGACCTGTGAGTTCAAGATTTCCTGTACCATCCATAATATTAACTTCAACAGAAAGTGTATCTCCGCCCACCTGCGTCCACGCAAGACCTGTAACTACACCTATTTCGTCTTTTTTAGATGCAAAATCGTCTAAGAAAATTTCTTTTCCTAAGAATTCTTCTAAATTTTTAGCATTTACCTTCACTTGCGTATCGGGTGCATCTACGATTTTTAAAGCTGATTTTCTTAAAACATTTGCTATTTTTCGCTCTAATGTTCTTACTCCCGCTTCCTTTGTGTAGTGAGAAATAATTGATTTTATCGCACTGTCCGAAATTGAAACATTTTTCTTAGTTAAACCGTGTTTTTTAAGCTGTTTGTCTATTAAGTGTTTTTTTGCAATCTGGAATTTTTCTTCTGAAGTGTATCCCGGAATTTCAATAATTTCCATACGGTCTAAAAGCGGACTTGGTATAGTGTCTAATGTGTTTGCAGTTGCAATAAACAACACATTCGACAAATCAAAATCCACTTCCATAAAATGGTCACGAAATTTGGTGTTCTGCTCAGAGTCAAGCACTTCTAACAAAGCTGCAGCCGGGTCTCCCCTGTAATCTGATGCCATTTTATCAATTTCATCAAAAAGCATAAGCGGATTATTTGTCCCCGCCTGCTTTAGTGCTGTTATAATTCGCCCGGGCATTGAGCCTATATAGGTACGTCTGTGACCACGTATATCTGCTTCGTCACGTATGCCGCCTAAGGAGATTCTGGCGTAACTTCTCCCCATACTCTCAGCAATTGATTTTGCGATAGAGGTTTTACCAACTCCGGGTGGTCCGACTAAGCAAAGGATAGGTCCTGCCATTGAGCCTGTGATTTTTTTTACAGCCAAATATTCCATTATACGCTCTTTAACTTCTTTTAAGCCGTAATGGTCACGATCTAACACTTCTTTTGCATTAGAAACTTCCAGCGTATCTTTTGTAAAATTATTCCAAGGAAGATCACAAATCCACTCAAGATATGTGCGAATTACGTTTGCGTCGGGATTGTTTACTGCCATTTTTGAAAGCCTTAAAAGCTCTTTTTCACATTTTTCTGCTACTTTTTCAGGTAGAGCGAGCTTTTCCAGCTTTTCTTTGAATTCGTCTAATTCATACTCGGTATCGTCGCCCAATTCTTCGTGAATGACTTTTAACTGCTCGCGCAAGAAATACTCACGCTGGTTTTTATCTATATTCTTTTTTACTTTTCTGTCAATGTTTGTATCAACTTCAGCTATCTGTATTTCACGCACCAAAAGTTCAAGCAAGAATTCTGCTCTTTCGCGCGTGTTTTCAATATCTAAAACCTTTTGTTTATCAGAAAGCTTTAATGGCATATTAGATGCAATGCTGTCTGTTAGTCTTCCCGTGTCTTCGGTGTTTTCCAAAGAGAATACAAAATCGCTGTTTATTCTGTTATTGTAGTCACGATAATTCATAAACTCGTCAACAAGTCTTCTCCTGAGTGCTTCGCTTTCTACTGTTTGTTCATTATAATCATCGTTTTCAATTTCGTCAACAACTGAAACAAAATAAGGTTTTGTCTTTACGACTTCTGATATTTTTGCTCTTTTTAAACCTTCGACCAATACCCTTACTGTATTGTTCGGCATTTTTACAACCTGACTTATTTTGCAGATTGTACCCATTGTTTCAATATCGGAAGCCTTTGGATTTTCAATTGTCGGGTCTGTCTGCATTGTAACAAAAGCCATTTGCTTGTTTACCATAGCATTTTCTAATGCCAAGAGTGACTTTTCTCTTGCTACATCAAAATGAACAAGCGTATTTGGAAACACTACCAGTCCACGAACCGGCAATGTTGGTAATACCGATGTCTGTTTTATAATTGTTCCTTCCATTATTTCCTCCAAAATATCAGCAATTTAAATACTTTTCCACACATCAATGTTTTTGTCGGTTATTAAAATATCTAAATCGTTTCCAAACTGTTTTTTTAGTAAATCTTTCATATATTCACAAAAAATAATTTCTGCGTTATAATGCGGTACTTCAATCAGCGAAATGCCGTTTTCATAAGCAAATCTTGCGTGATGGTACTTGATATCTCCTGAAATGTAGACATCAGCCCCCATATCCTTTGCTGTGTAGATAAAATCTGCTCCGCCGCCGTTGCATACAGCAATTTTAGATATTTTACTTTCTAAATCGCCGACATATCTTAGCGTATCTAATGAAAATTCCTTCTTCACTTTATTTAAAATGTCATAAAGAGTTTTAGTATTTACAAGTTCAGCAATTCTGCCACAACCATTTATAGCATCACCTTCTAATGAAGCTCTTGCCTTTGTGTCTGCAATTTTATCCAAAAACAAATCACAAAGCCCTGATGCTACACTGTCAAAATTTGTATGCATCGAAATCAGTGAAACATCGTTTTTTATAAGAGTAATTATAGTCTTAGACGTCGAATCTCCTGACACTATTCTTTTTAAAGGCGAAAAAATCAAGGGGTGATGTGATATTACCAAGTCACATTCTTTTTCTTTAGCATCTTTTGCCACATTTTCGTCTGCGTCTAAGGTTATTAAAACTCTTTTTACCGACCTATTTTTATCGCCCACCAAAAGCCCTACGTTGTCATAGCTTTCAGCATACTCAATTGGTGCAAAACCGCACAAAAAGTCCATTATTTTATCTAGTTTTACCATTTTGTACACTCTCCTTTTATTCTTTTAAATTCAGATAAAAGATATTCAAAATGTGATACTTTCTTCAGCGTTTCTTCACTTTTTGTATTTTTCATAGAAGCTATCGCCTTTTCATATTCATAAATTTTGCCGCCTAAATATTCAGGTAAAATTTCGTCTTTGTTTTTTATAAGACACTCACCCACGTGGTAGTAGATTTCATCAGTTATGTCCATATTACCGCGAATAGCCGAAATTATTGTATAAATTTTTTCGTCTTCTTTTGCCAATTTTTCATCAACTATTAAAAACCCGTTTTTTTCTAAATACTTTCTTGTCTCACAAATTGCCGTCATAGGCTGTAATATATAGCTTTTAACGCTCGTTAAGCGGTCTTTATCTGCATCTATTATTCTGTTTATCAAAACGCCGCCCATACCCGCAATTATCGCAGTATCGGCTTCGTTATTTTTTAATTCACTCAATCCGTCAGAAAGACGGGTTTTAATTTTTTCACCAAGCGAAAATCTTTTTATATTGTCATCGGCACGCATTATAGGACCTTTATTAATATCCATAGCTATAGCTGAATTTATTATATTATTCATCACCAGATATACAGGAACGTAGGCGTGGTCTGTGCCGATATCAGCAACACAATCAGAATTTTTTACCATCTGCGCAACAGCCAAAAGTCTTGGCGTCATAAAAGTTTCTACATTCAAAAACACGCCCACTCCTTTCATTTAATAACTAATTAAGTATACCATATTACTGAAAAAAAGTCAACATAACAACTTTTTATTTACAATTTTATGTTTTTATGATAAAATAAAACAAAATTCATTAGTTTTAGGAGAATTTATATGTTTAACAACGAACGTCTTCCGCACGCCTGGGACGAATTGGTGGAAAAGCTTACGTTTATGCCGGCAATCGTTAAGACAATTGAAAAAATATATGACACAAGCTGGTCTATGAATGTAAATCGTCACGACCATTTTGAGATGGTTTATATTAAAAAAGGCAGTGCGTTTTTTCAGGTCGAGGGTATTGACGTTAATATGCCGCCACACTCCGTTATAATTATAAAACCCGGCAGAGCACATAAATTTGTAATAAAATCAGATGTTTGTGAGCTGATTGTTTTGAGTTTTTCATTTAAATCAAAAAAGGACGAGTTGGACAGCCACGTGTCACTGACTGATTTTATTGAGTACATAGAAGATGACGCAACGGGCGATTTTTTATTTTTGCCTCTTAGCAAGAAAAACGATATTGTTCACGTAATGAACAGAATTTTACGCGAAAGAATTAAAACTCAGGTTTACGGAGATTTTTTGAGCTGTCTTTTAATCCTTGAACTTTTTGTACTGCTTTCACGTGCCTTAAAGCAGGAATGGGAACAAAGTGCAAAAAACAGGAATTTAAAACTGCACGAGCTTTTAAATATTGCAAAAGAATATATAGATAACAACTACGACAAGGAACTTACGCTTACTCAGGTTGCAAAATACATATATTTATCCGACAGCTATTTTGCACATTCCTTTAAGGACAGGTTCGGCATCAGTCCAAAAAGCTATATACTAAAAGTGCGAATTGAAGCATCTAAGGAATATTTAAAAAACACCGACACAAAGGTCGCTGAGGTTGCAAAAATCGTTGGTTTTTCATCTCAGCAGAGATTTAATGATATTTTCAAAAAACACGAAGGAATAACTCCCTTAAATTATAGACAAAAGTGTAAATTAGAAAGAATGAACTATACAGAATATCCGCAGACTATTAATATGAATACATAAAGTAAAGAGACTGTAGCGTTATGCTACAGTCTCCTTTATTTTGATGATTAATAATTGTTTTTATTGTCAAATCTGTTGTTATTATTGTTGTTGTTCTGGTTGTTTTTGTTGTTGTTTTGATTCTGGTTATTCTTGTTTTGATTGTTGTTCTGATTCTGGTTGTTTTTCTGATTCTGGTTTCTGTTATCCATAACACCCTCCACACTAACTACATATTTTATTGAGCTTTTTGCTCACAAAAATAGTATTACACCAAAACATTTTTTTATTCAAAACAGTTTTATTTTTTATCCTTTAATAGCAAGATGTCAATAAAATCGTCGTTTGTCTTCGTTCTTACTAAATTATTAATGAGATTCTCAACTACATCTGCGGTTGTAAGATTTGAAAGCTCTTTTCTTATGCTATATACTGCTTCAAGCTCTCTTTTTGTTTGCAGAAGTTCTTCTTTTCTTGTTCCTGATTTATTGATGTCAACTGCAGGGAAAATTCGTCTTTCTTGTAATTTTCTGTCAAGATGAAGTTCCATATTGCCGGTTCCCTTAAACTCTTCGAAAATCACATCGTCCATTCGGCTTCCCGTTTCTACTAAAGCCGTAGCAAGTATCGTTAAACTTCCACCGTTTTCGATATTTCTTGCTGCACCGAAAAACTTTTTGGGCTTATGCAGTGCTGCAGGGTCTAAGCCGCCTGATAATGTTCTTCCCGACGGTGGAACTATTAAGTTATAAGCACGTGCAAGTCTTGTTATTGAGTCCAGCAAAACTACAACATCTTTATTCTGCTCAACGAGTCTTTCGGCACGCTCTAAGACGATTTCTGCCACTTTTGCGTGGTGCTCGGGAACCTGGTCGAACGTTGAATATATAACGTCGCCGTTTATTGAACGCTTTAAATCAGTCACTTCTTCAGGTCGTTCATCTATCAATAAAACTATTAAGGTTATCTCAGGATGATTTTCTTCAATGTTGTTTGCAATGTTTTTTAAAAGTGTTGTTTTGCCTGCCTTAGGCGGTGCAACAATAAGCCCTCTCTGTCCTTTACCTATTGGTGCAATCAAGTCTACCAAACGCATCGCATAATCTTGTTGCTTTGACGTTAAATGAATTCGCTCATCAGGAAATATCGGTGTTAAATATTCAAAAGGTCGTCTTCTGATAGCCTTATCGGGCGTATCGTCATTGACGTGCTGAACATATATGAGTGCCGGAAATTTTTCTTCTTCTTTCGGCTCTCTTGCAATTCCTGATACCTTATCACCTGTTTTTAAATTAAAGCGTCTTATCTGAGTAGGTGAAACATATACGTCTTTAGGCGTTGACAGGTAATTTTCCCCGCGTAAAAAGCCAAAACCATTTTCAGGGAGAACTTCTAAGATGCCCGAAACTAAATTGTCGCCGTCGTTTAATGTCAACTCTTGTGCTTTTTTAGTTTCTGTTTTTTTTACATTTTTATTCTCGATTTGTTCTATAAGTTCATCTTTTTTGAGTTTTGAGATATTTTTAATGTCGAGTGTTTTTGCGATTTCACGCAATTCTTGAATTTTTTTAAGATTTAAATCCATAAAAAGTCTCCATTCTGATATAAGTTTTTGGAAAATTTGGGGAAAATTGCAAAGAAAAAAAACGAGTTAAAGTTACGGCGGTGAAATCACCGCCGTAATGTTTGATAAAAATTATTTAATTCTTTTGGTAAAGTTAAGTTTGTCTTCGACTGTACCCTTTTGGATACCTGTTATTGTGTCATATAGAAACTGTGAAATCTTACCGATTTCGTTGTTGTTAATAATCATTTTTTCACCCTTGTAGCAAAGCTCTCCAACAGGTGAAATTACTGCTGCCGTACCTGTACCGAATACCTCTTCTAACTTTCCGTTTTTATAAGCACATACGATTTCATCAATTGAAATACGTCTTTGAGATGCGTTATAGCCGTAAGCTGTTAAAACCTTTAATACAGAATCTCTTGTGATACCTGGTAAGATACTGCCGTTTAATTCAGGTGTTACAATTTCGTCGCCAATCTTAAAGAAAATATTCATCGCGCCAACTTCTTCTATATATTTTCTTTCTACGCCGTCAAGCCATAATACTTGAGAATATCCTTTTTCTTCTGAAACAGCCTGAGCCTTTAGGCTTGCTGCGTAGTTACCTGCTGTTTTTGCATAACCCATACCGCCGCGTACTGCACGAACATAGTCATCTTCAACCCAAATTTTAACAGGTGCCAAGCCGTCCTTATAATAAGAACCAACGGGACTTAATATGATAACAAACTTGTATGTGTTTGACGGATGTACTCCTAAGGCATTATCTGTACCAAAGATAAAGGGACGAATATAAAGTGATGTACCTTCGCCTTCAGGAATCCAGTCCTGATCGATTAAAACGAGCTGTTTGATTGCTTCTACAGCAAATTCTTCATCGATTTGCGGAATACAGAGTCTGTCGTTTGACTGGTTTATTCTTTCCATATTCTTTTCAGGTCTGTATAGGAAAATTTCCCCGTTTTCGCCCTTGTAAGCCTTTAAGCCTTCAAATATTGTCTGTCCGTAATGAAGTGTTGTACAAGAAGGTTCTAATTCAAAAGGTCCGTAAGGAATAATTCTGGGGTCATACCAGCCCTTTTCGATACTGTAGTCCATTACAAACATGTGGTCTGTAAAAATTTTACCAAAGCCTAACTTAGATGCATCCGGTTTAGCTTTAGGCGAAGTTGTTTTAGTTACTTTAATTTCCATTTATGTCTCCTCCAAAACAAAATTCTATACTCATCGATTGTAACATATTTTCTGTTTTATGTCAATCTTTTGCAACAAAATCCAAAAAAACATTATTATTATACATAACTTTAGCAAATTCTGAGTGATTTATCGATTTAACTAACGGATTTTCGACATTAAATGCCGCAAACGCTGTAACGACAACGAGCAACAAATACACGACCAAAAATCCCCTTACAAAACCAAAAAGTGCACCTAACATTCTGTCAAACCAGCCTATAAACGGCATTTTTTTTATAATCCCAAATACTGAAAGCAAAAGCATTATAAGAATTCTCACCGCCAAAAATATAAGTATAATGCTTACAATTTTAACTGCCGTGTCACAGATTTTTTGTGTTAAGGTGCTAACTGCTTCGTTTTTTGCATTTTCTGCACTTTCTTTTATGTCTTTTATCATCTGTTGCGGCATATTGAGCTTTGATGTGTTGTACTCATCTTCGTTTTCACTCGTTGGTGTTACGTTTTTTTCAATATTTTCGTATATATTCTCATATATCGGTGTAGATTTTACAAACGTTTCGACCTGCGGGCTGAAATTCAGTGCCAGAACAAAAGACAATACGATAGATATAATACCCGTGAGAGTGCGTAAAAAACCTTTTTTATATCCAAAGTACGTTGCAATAATCAGTATTAAAAGTATTAAAATATCTCCCATAAAAAACCCCGCTGTTAAATTGATATAATGTATGCACCATCTGCTGTAAAGCCAACTATTTTCTTTGTATTACCTATAAAAGACAAATCTTCTATGTCAAAGCCTGAATCAATCAGCTTCTGCTCTCTTCCGTTATAATCTATGACATTTATAAGTCCCTCGCGGTCTACAACGATGTGATTATTTGTAGCATCGAGAGATTTTGAAACGTAGTCATACTTATGTGTTGCTTTACACGTTCCGCTTTCGTTATATATACCTATGCTGTATCTTTTATCGTTTAAGGTTCCTTCTTTAAATGACATCACTATTCCGCTATTTGTTATAACGTAGGAAAGGATTGATTTGTCAGCATAAGGTATTTCTCCCTTTTTATCGCCTGTAACTGTAAAAATTTCCGTCTTTGACTCTCCGATACCGTAAATATAATTTCCAAAGACGTTTAAATCTACTATTATTTCATCGTCATAATTTATTGTGTTTATCGGCTCTTCCTTTGAAATGTTATAAAAATTCAAAACTGTGTTTGCGCAAACTCCTTGCGTATCCAAAGAAGAAATTATGATATTTTTGTTATTATTTGCAACAACCGCATCAAAAACAAGCTTTGTTCCCGATGTCCATACAAAAAGCTCTTCTCCCTTTTCGTTATACAACGTAACGTCTCTTTTGTGCATTTCACCTTCTGTTACAGCTACACAGTAGCCTGAATCATTCAAAGAAATATTCTTTATCTGCTTTTTGGTTTCGATTTCTTGAACTATAGATGTATTTTTTATTATATAGATTTTATTTTTGCCGATGTCACCGACCGCGACATACTCTCCCGATGAAAGCACGCAAGGCTTTTCAACTGAAATCGCAAGTGTTGCTTTTTCGTTTCCGCTATCGTCTGTGATATAAACTTTGTCGGTTGATACGAAATATATGTATTTATCAGTCGTTGTATGCTTGAAACTTGTCTTACTGTCAAACGATATGTCTATTTTTTTTGCATTCATCGATGTACTTTTTGAAAGCGACGGCGTTTTCATACCAAAAAATCTTATAGCAATCTCCTTGCCTGCAAAAAGCACCACAAGTATTGCTATGACTATTAAAACAGCAATTACTATTTTTTTAATAATATCGTTTCGCATATTTTTGCCCCTTTTTAATATTCTATTTCATAAAGCATAAGTCCCTCAGGCGGTGCTGTTATGCCTGCCTGTTTTCGCTCTTTTGATAATATGATATCGGGAATTTTCGATGCGCTTATAAAGCCTTTTCCGACACTTAGCATCGTTCCCGCTATGATTCGTACCATATTGTATAAAAAACCATCACCGCGTATTTTTAAAGTGATTATGTCGTTTTCTTCGGTCAGGGTGCATTCATATATTGTACGTTCAAAGGTTTTTGCCTGACCGCCTTTAGACATAAATGCCGAAAAATCGTGTTTTCCCAAAAAATACTGCGGGCATTTTTGCATTTCTTCATAGTTTAATGGATATTTATAACGCCACACGTAAGGCCGCATAAACACATTGCCGTGCTTTGATATATCAAATCTATAGATGTATGTCTTTGATTTTGCACTGTAGCGGGAATGAAAAGCTTCGTCACAGTTTTCTATGGATTTCACCTTAATATCATCGGGTAAAATCGCATTTACGCCTATGATAATACGCTCATTCTCAATATCTGTATCAAAAAACGAGTGGGCAACGTAATTATCGGCGTGCACGCCTGCATCTGTACGGCTTGCACCAACTAACTCTATCGGCTGTCTTAAAATTACAGAAAATGCCTTTTCGACTTCTTCTTGAATGGTTTTGGCGTTTTTTTGAATTTGCCAGCCCGAAAACAAAGTCCCTTTATACATCAATGTTATTTTATGATTTTGACTCATAATTCCTCCAAATTAAAAGAGAATGTCACAAAGTAGTGTGCATACCAAAAAAGCTATTGCAATCAACCAACCAAAAATGTCTGTTTTGGAAAATTTAATCTCGCGAAGTCTTGTTCTTCCGTCGCCGCCTGTGTAGCATCGGCTTTCCATTGCAACGGCCAAATCGTCTGCACGTCTGAATGCGCTGATAAACAAAGGTACAAGCATCGGAATTAAAGCCTTTGCTCTTTTAAATATCGAGCCTGTATCAAACGACGCTCCACGTGCCTGCTGTGCTTTTATAATTTTATCTGTTTCTTCGATTAATGTCGGTACAAATTTAATAGCTATGCTCATCATCATTGCAAGTTCATGCGTCGGAAAACCTATCTTTGACAGCGGTTTTAAGAGTTTTTCTATTGCATCCGTCAACGCCATAGGAGATGTCGTATAAGTAAGTGCACTGCTTCCTATGATTAAAAGGATTAATCTTACAGCCATTTTTGCCGCTACTATTACACCTTCTACCGTTATGCCGATTGAATATCCGAAAACAGGCAAGTCCCTGCCATCGGTCAAAAACAAGTTTAAAAGTGCTGTAAAAACGATGATAAAAAGTATAGGCTTTAAGCCCTTTATATACATTTTTACAGGGACTTTGGATACAAGCATTATTAAAAATGTAAAAAGTATTAAAACAGCATAAGAAAGAACCGATTTTGCAACGAAAATTGCCACGATATCTAAAATGAACAAGAGTATTTTCGTTCTCGGGTCAAGCTTGTGCAGAAATGAGTCAATAGGAAAGAATTGTCCCAACGTTATGTCTTTAAGCATTTTTCACTTCCCCCTTTAACTTCGAAAAATACTCAAGTAATTCTCGTTTGGCAGAATCTACTGTATAGATATTGTCCGGTATTTCAAGACCCCTTTTAATAAGTTCGTCGATTAAAAGATTTATCTGCGGCACATTCAGTCCTATGTTTCGAAGTTTAGAACCAAGAGAGAAAACTTCGTCTACTGTACCGTCTGCAAATACTTTTCCTTCATTCATAACTATAAGTCTATCTACTAAACGCGCCACATCTTCCATTGAGTGAGAAACTAAAATTACTGTCATATTGCCTTCTGAATGAACAGCTTTTATCTGAGACAGGATTTCTTCTCTTCCTGCAGGGTCTAAGCCTGCTGTGGGTTCGTCTAATACCAGTACGCTTGGCTGCATTGCTATAACACCTGCAATTGCAACTCTTCTTTTTTGACCGCCTGACAAATCAAAGGGTGATTTATCTAAAACATCAAAAGATAACCCTACACAGCGTGCAGCGTCTTTCACTCTTTTGTCTATTTCATCGCTTGAAAGTCCTAAATTTTTAGGACCGTAGGCAATGTCTTTATAGACAGTTTCTTCAAAAAGCTGATGCTCGGGATATTGAAAAACAAGACCAACATCGCACCTGAGTTGCTTTAGCTTTTCGCCTTTTGATGCAGTATCCTGTCCGTTTATTTCTATACGGCCGGAGTTTGGTTTTAAGAGTCCGTTTAAATGCTGAACCAATGTAGATTTTCCAGAACCCGTATGACCGATTAAACCTACAAACTCACCGTCTTTAATTTCTAAATTTATATCGTCAAGAGCCTTTTTTTCAAACGGGCTTCCCGGCATATATACGTATTCAAGATTTTCTATTTTAATTGCCACCGTTTACGCTCCTAACATAGTCCATTATTCTATCAGCACACTCTGTTACTGTTAAAACATCATAATCAATATCTATTCCTGCCTTGTTTAACTCGTATGCAAAGTCTGTAACCTGAGGTACATCAAGCCCCAACTCCTTTAACAGTTCTACCTGTGAAAAAACCTTGCGCGGAACATCATCAATTACCACTTTTCCGTCGTCCATAACAACAACACGGTCAGCCAATGCCGCTTCGTCCATATAGTGAGTTATAAGCACGACAGTCATATTTTTTTGTGCTTTTAGCTTTAAGATTGTTTCCATTACTTCTTTTCTGCCCATCGGGTCAAGCATAGCAGTAGGTTCGTCCATTACAATGCATAAAGGCTCCATAGCAATAGCTCCTGCAATTGCTACACGCTGCTTTTGTCCGCCTGATAAAAGGTGCGGTGCGTGTTTTCTGTAATGGTACATATCAACTGTTTTTAGTGCATCATCTACACGTTTTCTTATTTCTTCTGACGGCACTCCGAGATTTTCGGGGGCAAATGCAACATCTTCCTCTACGACATTTGCAACAATCTGGTTATCAGGGTTTTGAAAAACCATACCGACACAGCGTCTTATCTCCCAGATTTTATCTTCGTCTTTAGTATTGACACCATTTACATAGACATTTCCGCCCAAAGGCAGCAAAAGTCCGTTAAAATGCCTTGCAAGTGTGGATTTACCGCAGCCATTATGACCTAAAACAGCTACAAATTCACCTTTTTTAATATTTAAATCTAAGTTGTCCAAAACAGCATCGATTTTATTAATGCCATTTTCGTAAGAATAAAACAGCTTTTCTGTTTTTAACAATTTAATCACCCGATTATCTAATTTGTCCGTTGCCGTAAATTATATATTTTGACGTTGTAAGCTCTTTAAGTCCTAAAGGTCCCCTTGCGTGTAGTTTTTGTGTGCTTATACCTATTTCGGCACCAAAACCGAACTCAAACCCATCGGTAAAACGGGTTGAAGCATTGACATATACTGCCGCTGAGTCAATTTGTGCCAAAAACCTTTGTGATTTTTCATAATCAGAAGTAATTATTGACTCGGAATGCTTCGTGCTGTAGCGGTTTATGTGGTTTATCGCTTCATCTGTATCTTTTACTACTTTTACTGAAATTTTATAGTCTAAATACTCTTTTTTGTAATCTTCTTCCGTTGCCGCCTGTACATCAGGTAAAATCTCACAGGTCTTGGGGCAACCAAAAATTTCAACATTGTGAGCCTTTAATTTTTCATAAATTACAGGTAGTGCAGCAGAAGCTATGCTTTCATCTATAAGCAAGGATTCTGCAGCATTACAAACCGAAACTCTCGTTGTTTTGGCGTTTTCTATAATATTTGCCGCCATATTAATGTCTGCACTTTCTTCAACATATATATGGCAGTTTCCCGTTCCCGTTTCGATAACCGGAACTGTTGCAGTATTTACAACTGTTTTAATAAGACCTTCCCCGCCTCTTGGGATTAAAACATCTATATACTCATTCAATCTCATCATTTCGGCTGCTGTTTCACGAGAAGTATCGGAAACTAAGCATATCGCATCTTCAGTCACTCCGACGCCTGAAAGTGCCGATTTCATAAATTTCACCAAAATTTTATTTGAATTAATCGCTTCACTTCCGCCACGCAATATGCAGGCGTTAGATGTCTTTAGACAAAGCACCGCAGCATCAACAGTAACATTCGGGCGTGCTTCGTAGATTATGCCGATTACACCAAGCGGCACACGTTTTTTTCCTATCATTAAGCCATTCGGTCTTTTTACCATTTCCGTAACTTCGCCTACAGGGTCTGACAAGCTATCTACCTGTCGTACACCCTCTGCCATCTGTTCAATTCTTTCTTTTGTGAGCTTTAATCGGTCATAAAAGTGCGCTTTTTCTTCATTTTTAAGTAAAGCATCTAAATCTTTTTTATTTTCTTTTAATATTTCATCGGTGTTTTTAATAAGTATATCTGCAATAGCAGCTAAAGCTTTTGATTTCAAATTGCTGTCAATATTCATAAGCTTATAGCTTGCCGCCTTTGCCGATTTACCTATAGAAATTAAATCGTACATTAGTTATCCCTCTTTATTTTTGTGGTTTAAATCTTGTACAAACGGCTTTTCCGTCTAAAATATCGTATATGATTTTAGGGTCGCGACCATTTGCAATTACCATTTCTATTCCCGCTTCCATTGCGTGCTTTGCCGCAATCAACTTTGTAACCATACCGCCTGTACCACGTGACGTTCCCACTCCGCCTGCTGATGACATAATTTCGTCCGTTATTTCATACACAACAGGAACCAACTTTGCATCAGTGCATTTTGCAGGGTTTTTGTCATACAAGCCGTCTATGTCCGATAAAATTATCAAAAGGTCTGCGTTTATCAGTTCTGCAACAACGTCTGACAATGTATCGTTATCGCCAAACTTAATTTCGGCTGTTGATATTACGTCGTTTTCGTTAATTATCGGCACAACACCCCAGTCAAAGAGTGTATTAAAAGCATTAATTACATTTTCTTTACGTTCTTCATTATCTAATATGTTCTTGGTCAGCAAAAGCTGTGACACATCTTTTCCGTACTCTGCAAAAAACTTTCCGTAAAGACTCATCAATTCACTTTGACCTACGGCAGATGCTGCCTGTTTTTCAGGTGTAGACTCAGGTCTTTTTTTAAAACCAAGCTTACTTACACCGACTGCGATTGCACCGCTTGTAACTAAAGCTACTTCGCAGCCGCTGTGACAAAGGTCAGATATTACCTGTGACAGGCGTTCTATTTGTCTTATATTGATTTTTCCAGTATCGTAGGTTAATGATGATGTACCTACTTTAATAACAATCCTTTTTTTCATTCTTATTCTCCTGCAGATTTAAACTCGATGCCAACTATTTCAGGTGTCGTCTTTACAGACGGTGTTTTAATTTCAATTTCTTTTCCGTATAAAAGCTGCAGTTCGCTTTCTGTATGAAAACCAGTCTGGGTATTTTTACCCGAAACATCAACAAAAATCTGCACATCATACTTTTCAGGAATTACTGCTTTATAAAATGTACCATCGTTTGCAACATATACACTTTCAGCAGGCTTTGATGTCACCTTAGAAATTGTACCGATAAATTTATCATCTTCTGTTTCATAGACTTCATCACCCTCGCACAAAGCATCTCTGGTCATAGACCTTACACCTTTTACTTCAAAAGTAACTGTTGCAGATGTTATGGGCGATGATGAATTCAGGGCTAATTTTGAATTATCGTTCAGCTTTCCGCTTTTTAGCGTAGAAGCTGTAAAATAAGCACCTAAAATACCTACAATTATAACAAGGATAACACAAATATCTACTATGCTGATTTTTCCGAAAAGCCTTCCCTTTTTATCAATAATCATTTTTGTGCCTCCTTTTCTTCGCTCATATCACGAACGTCTATTATTACACCTTTTACAAAGCTGTTCCCGACGTTTAAATCAAGCGTCTTTCCAACAAGAATATTGATTGAGTCTACACTTAGATTTCCGTTTGCTTTATCGGCATCTGCTTCAATTTTTATATCGACTGCCACAGTGTTTGGCTTTTCCTGCATAATTATTTTTTTGCTTTCTTTATCTTCTGTTGCAAGCTTATAAGGTCTTTGTGTTACGTCAAGGACAGTACCGAGTCGCTTTAAGCTTTCGTCTTCAAAAACTAAATCATCAACATTGATGTATCTCATAATATCAGGATTTTTGTTCTGCACTTCAACAGTGTAAACAATCTTCGCTTTAACTTTGCTTTCACCTATATTTTTAATGTCTGTAATTTTGTAAGCTCCGAATACAACCACCGCAATCAATAAAATTAGAGCTATTAAATCAATTATGTTAATCCTTTTTTTACTTTTTTCCATTTGAAACCTCCCAATAAAGTTTTTGAAGATTTTTTACCATTATTTCTGCTGTAAATTCAGCATAAAACATTCCCCTTACGTTTTCGCAAAATTCAGAATACATTTTTTTGTTTTCAAACATTTGGAAGAATGCTTTGCACATTTTATGTGCATCGCCGTAATCAATTAAAATACCGTTTTCTTTATGATGAACAAGCTGCGGATTTCCGCCAACGTTGGTTGCAACAGTCGGCTTTCCTATGCTCATCGCTTCTAATATTGCAAGGCTCATAGCCTCAGAGCTTGAAGATATTACATTTACATCTGTTATGTTTAAAAGCTCTTTTGTGTCTTTAACGTAGCCTGTAAATATAATCTCGGGTGTATCTTTTGCCAAGTTCTTTAATTCTTCTTTTAGTGAGCCGTCACCAACTATCAAAAACGTTGTATCACTATGTTTTTTTAAGTACTCTTTTGCCGCTTCTATAAAGAATTTATGCCCCTTTACATCTTCAAGGCGAGCAAATATTCCAAACACAAAGCTGCCTTTAATCCCGTATTTTTCTTTTATTTTTTGCTTTTCGTCTTCTTTTAGTTCTTTTACAGGTTCAACGCCGTTATAGACTTTTTTTATCTTAGAAGGCTTTATTCTGCATTCTTTAAGATTTTCACAAACTGCATCGGAAACCGCAATATAGTAATCACAAAGTAAGTTATTCAAAAAGCTTTTTACCGAAGACAACGGCGACTTTCCGGTCGGCTCTATACAATGTCTTGTTGAAATTACAGTCTTCACTTTTGCACGTCTTGCCGCTATTCTTGCAGATAGCGATGCGTGAGTATGAATAATGTCAAATTTTTCTTCTAAAAACAGCTTTTTTAAGGCCTTGACGCATCGTTTATCGTAAGATTTATCTGCCATATACGGCATCTCGAAAATATCCACATCCTGATATTTTGCTATAAATTCTAAAAGCCTGCTGTTTTTTGGGACAACTACCGACACTTTGTAGGTTTTTCGGTCAAAATATTTTAAGTAATTTAAAAGGTACCGCCCTGCACCGCCGATGTTTGTGTCAGTTACTACCTGACATACTTTTATCATAAGGAGTCGCCTCCTTTATCTTCTTTTAAAATTTTTGCACCTGATATTCCAAGTGCTATAACAATCCAGAAAATCATCAGTATTTTGTAGTTATACCATACGTAATCTGTAAGTCCCTGAAACATAAAACCGACAAAGCCTGTACCCAGAGCTATTAAAATTTTTGCGATGTCGGACTCTTTTATTTTTCTTACGACACTTGTGGCAAATACTGTTTTTAAAAATCCGAAAAGGACACAGAATAATGAAACTATGCCAAAAAGACCTGTTTCTACTAAAAACTGCAGGTATAAATTGTGCGAATGAAGTGCAAATCTTGCACCCGGCAAAGCATACGACGGATAAATTGTCGTATAAGAATCAGAACCTATTCCAATACCGCCTATCCAAAAATCCTTAATCATACCGAGTGACGCCTGCCAGATTGACACTCTATATGCAGTTGAAGTGTCTGCTGTATTTCCTATACTCATAAAACGCTCAATAATAGCTGAATTACCTGTTACATACAAGCCAACCGGCACTAAAAACAGCAATAAAATTCCTGCAAACATCCATCTTTTATCACTCATTAACAAGTAGAGAGCCACAGCAATCAGCATACCGAGCCACGCACCTCTTGACCACGTGAATATCATACACGCCAACATAAAGATTAGTATTAAAGAAAATAAAACTCTGTGCATATCCTTTACCTTGTTCCATATAAGTGCGAGTGCTACGGGTATTGTAAGCACCAAAAATTCACCCAAAACGTTAGGGTTATTAAAGAACGAATACACTCTTTGTTGAATACTTTCAAACATTTCTTCATCAATCCAGCTTTCAGCAGAAGACACCCCGAAAAAGTTCTGCACAACTCCGTAAAGTGCCACTATAAAAGCTGAAAAGATAAATGTTTTAATTAAAAACATCCACTGTTTTTTTGTTCTTATAACATTTATAACAACAAAATAAAAAAGTATAAAAGATGCGTGAACCATTACCTGTTTTAGTGACGATGACGGTGCAAATGAATTTACCACGCCCCAGATAAGTGCAATTACAAAAAATACAACTGCAACATTAAAGGGCGATTTTGAAAATGTGAACTTATCATCAATGATTATGTGAATTAAAAACACCGCCGCACAAATAAAACTCAATCCCACAAGCACCATTGTCGGAAGCATAGGCGATAGTGCAACAGTTAAAAACACTCCCAATGCTAAATACTTCATAAAAAACGCAAATGAAATTATCCCGCCAACCAAGATAACGAAGACTTCTACACCAAAAAACACGCATACCAAAGACAACAAAAATCCAATAGCAGCAGCTATTATGTAATGGTGTATCTTAACTCTTGTAACAATCAGGTTTTCGTCATAGTCTACAAAGATTTCTGCAATAGCTTTAAATATTTTACTTCCCGAAGTCAACTGATTGATGCTTCTGTTTACTAAAATCAAAAGCAACCCAAAAAGCTCAGCTGTAACCAACAAAGCAAGTGTAAGTTTTGAGTTTTCACGCAAAAACGTTACAGCAACAGAATAAGCAAGTATTGCCACACCGTAAATTCTTACAGAAACCAAATTCCAGTTTGAAAAAGCATTACATATTGCACTCGTTTTTATTTGCTTTTTTAAAAACGGAGAGAGTTTCTTTTGCAAAAATTGTACGAACTTTTTAGGTAAATTTACAATTTTTCCGAAAATACTGTTCTCCCAGACATTTTCCAATCCGTTTTCATCCGAAAAGAAGCGATAGATAAACGAACCTGAAAAAGCTCTGCCCAAAGCACCCCAAAGCTTGTTAAAAGCCTTACCGAATATGCTTTCTTGATAGAATACATTCAGACAAGATAGAATTTTTGCAATAAATGTAACTACTCTACTGTTCACCGCTGTCACTCCTTTTTCTTAAAATATCTAAAATCATTTTTGTTTCGTTCGACTTTAACAAAACTGCCATAAAAATGTATGCTAAAAATCCCACCGCCGACGGAACAAAAAGTGCTAAAAATCTTCCCATAAAGTCATCTGCAAAGCTTATTTTTGATGATAGGCCTACCATAAAAATCATCACAACAGCCGACAGTACCATTTTTAAAAGATTAACAATAAAGTCTTTATCGAAAACCAAACAACTTCTGTTTAAAATTACAGCCAGCACCAAAGCCATAAATGTCGATGCCACCGACGCTGCAGCAGGAAGACCTGCTATACCTGTATCTAAGGCTCTTACAAAAACAAAGCTTAACACGATATTTAACGAAATACCCACAACAGATACTATCATTGGAGTTTTTCCGTTTTGCTCAGCATAAAACGCCTTATTTAACATTTCCTGTAAGCCATAGCCTAACATACCGAACGAATACCACAAAAGTGCGGTTGACGTAAGTGCAGTTTGCTCGCTGCCAAAAGCACCGCGTTCATAAACAAATCTTACAATTTCTACCCGTTTTAGTAAAAAGATTATCATAATCGGTAAAAGTATAAATAATACGCTACCTATTGCTGTTTTTAAAACATCGGTAAATTGTTCTTTATCCTTTTCTGCTGCTAATCGCGAAATTGATGGAAAAATAAGATTTGAAACTGCGTATGTTATCACACCGACAAAAATAATATATAACTTATTGGCATATTCTAACGCAGAAACTGCTTGTCCGCCGTTTAAAAACGACGCCAAGAACATATTTACCATTGTATTTATCGGCTGAACCCACGAACTTATCAGTATGGGAATTGCCAAAAGCAGTGCCTTTTTTAAACCTTCATTCTTAAAATTAATTTTCGGCTTGTATGTGTACTTTTTCTTTATCAGTGACGGAATTAAAATTATCAGCTGAAATGTCCAAGCAACGAGCATTGCAACCGATACTCCGTGTATGCCCAATGAGTCCTTTGCAAAGAGTAAGTAAATTACCATTATGCCGTTTGAAACAAGGCTTATGGCAGCAGGTGCATTAAATTCACCGTATGATTGCAAAACTCCCGTCAAAGAATAAGCTAAGGCTGTAAAAATCATCGACGGAAACATTATTGCAACAAGTTGGGATGAGAGTATTTTTACATCCTGTGCTAAACCATTTGCCAAAAGATTTACTATCGAAGTTCTGAAAACTACACCTATTACACAGATTAGTGACGTAATCAAAAATATTATATTTAAAAAGCTGTTTGAAAACTCGATTGCTTTTTCCTTCTCACCGCGACCCAGGTACTCGTTAAAAACAGGGATGAACGATGACGATATAGCACTACCCAAAGCTATATCAAAAAACAAAAGCGGTATACGAGATGCCGTCTGGTAGGCTATTGCCGAGTCTGTGGTGCCGTAAAGAGCTGCAAACAAGACATCTCTGTACATACCCAAAAACTTAGCCAAAAGCGTAGCTATAACCATAAATCCTGCTGTTTTTACAGTTTTCTTTACTCCGTTCATAACAAAAAAAGTTCCTTAATTTATATTAATAATCTAATTTATTATAATACATTCGTTATTAAATGTCAATAAATTTTACGCTCAAAACCGTGCGAAAAAGCCTTATTTTTCAGCTTTTTTCTGTTTTGTTAAAAAAAATCAAAAAAGTACTTGAAATTTATAAAACTTTGTGGTATAGTATTTAAGGCAAAAATACGCACACGCAATGATTTTGCGGGCGGTGCCCTGTTTGGGGTTCCCGCAGAATATGACTTGTGTGGAGGATTGCAAATAAAACCGGAGGTGACTTAAATGTCAGTAATTTCAATGAAACAACTGCTCGAAGCAGGCGTCCATTTCGGACATCAGACAAGAAGATGGAACCCTAAAATGGCTGAATACATCTTCACAGAAAGAAACGGTATCTACATCATCGATTTGCAGAAAACCGTTAAAAAGATTGAGGAAGCTTACGCTTTCATCAAGGAAGTTGCCGAATCAGGCAAGGAAGTTTTATTCGTAGGTACAAAAAAGCAAGCTCAGGATTCTATCAAAGAAGAAGCTGAACGTGTTGGTATGTACTGGGTTAACGCTCGTTGGTTGGGCGGTATGATGACAAACTTCAAAACAATCAAAAAGAGAATCGACAGATTAGAACAGCTTACAAAGATGGAAGAAGACGGTACATTCGACCTTCTCCCCAAAAAGGAAGTTATCAACTTAAAAGCTGAAAGAGAAAAGCTCGAAAAGTACTTAGGCGGTATCAAGGATATGAAAGACCTTCCCGGTGCTTTATTCGTAGTTGACCCCAGAAAAGAAAAAATCGCTATTGAAGAAGCTAAAAAGCTCGGTATCCCCGTTGTTGCTATCGTAGATACAAACTGTGATCCTGAAGATGTTGATTATGTAATCCCCGGCAATGATGACGCTATTCGTGCCGTAAAATTAATCGCTTCTACAATTGCTAACGCTATTATCGAAGGCAGACAGGGCGTTGACGCTTTACCTGTTGTTGCAGAAGAAGACGAAGCTGAAGAAATCAGCGAATAATTGATTGGAGGAAAACTAAAATGGCTTTTACAGCTGCTGATGTTAAGACTTTAAGAGAAATCACAGGCTGCGGTATGATGGACTGCAAAAAGGCATTATCTGCAACCGATGGTGATCAGGAAAAGGCTATAGAATTTTTGAGAGAAAAAGGCTTGGCTACTGCCGAGAAAAAATCAGGCAGAGTCGCTGCTGACGGTATCGTTTATGCTAACGTTGAAAACAACGTAGGTGTTGTATTAGAAGTAAACTCAGAAACTGACTTCGTTGCTAAAAACGATGAATTTTTACAGTTCGTTGCAGACGTTGCTAAACAAATTAACACAAACAACCCATCTGACGTTGACGCACTTTTAGAAGAAAACTTCATCGCAGGCGAAGGTACAGTTAAAGATGCTTTAATTAACAAAATTGCTACAATCGGCGAAAATATGTCAATCAGAAGATTTGCACGCTATGAAGGCATAGTTGAAACATACATCCACGCAGGCGGTAAAATCGGCGTTATGGTAGCTTTTGACGTAGCGGATAGCACTAAGGCAGAAGCTCCTGAATTCAAAGAATTCGCTCGTGACGTTGCTATGCAGATCGCAGCATTTAACGCAGCATTCTTAGACCGTGACAGCGTTCCTGCTGACGTTGTAGCCAAAGAAACAGAAATCTTAATGGCTCAGGCTATGAACGAAGGCAAGCCCGCTAACATCGCTGAAAAGATGGTTGCAGGTCGTATCAATAAGTACTTTAAGGAAATCTGCTTAGTTGATCAGGCATTCATTAAGGATGACGAATTAACGGTTGCAGGTTACGCAAAGAAGGTTGCCGGTGAATTGGGCACAGAGATCAAAATTACCAAATTCGTTAGATTCGAAAAAGGCGAAGGTATCGAAAAGAAAGAAGACAACTTTGCTGAAGAAGTTGCAAATATGGTTAAATAATTTTGATTTAAAAAAAACAAAATAACGGAGCTGTAGCAAAATGTGTTCATTTGGCTACAGCTCTTTTAGGCTGGACGGAAAATAGTGCAGATTGGACAAACTGAGTGTGGTATGCGCATTTTACTACAGCCACTTTGTATAAGGAGTTACAAGTATGAAAACAATGGCTGTTATATGTGAATATAACCCCTTTCACAACGGGCATAAATATCAGTTACAAAAGCACAAAGAAGAATTATGTGTTGACAGAGTCATCTGTTTGATGAGCGGAAGCTTTGTGCAGCGTGGTGCACCCGCCATATATGATAAGTGGACAAGGGCAGAAGACGCAGTATTAAACGGTGCTGATTTAGTATTAGAGCTTCCCGTTGTCTACTCCTGCCAATCCGCACAAAGGTTTGCACGTGGTGCTGTAAAACTTTTAGATAAATTAGGCGTGGTAGATTATTTATCCTTCGGGAGCGAATGTGGAGATGTAGAGTTACTAAAAGAGTGTGCCGAAATAGTAAATTCCGATGATTTTAACGCTCTTTTATCAGAAAAAATCAAATCAGGTTTAAATTATCCTCAGGCACGTGCCGAAGTTTTTTGTGAGCACTTCCCTGCTATTGATGAAACTTTGGTAGGCTCACCTAATAACATCTTAGCAATAGAATATATAAACGCATTAAAAAACATAAACAGCAAAATTGAACCCAAAACAATAAAACGAAACTCAGATTTTGCTTCAGCCTCCGAGATACGCAAAAAAATTGCTAATGACGAAGACGTTTCTTCGCTAATTCCTACAAAAATTCGAAAAACGTATGACTCAAAAGCCTTTGACAGCTTAGTTCTCTACCATTTCGCGAAAGAAAGTCCTGAAACTTTACACCGTATTTGCGATGTAAACGAGGGACTTGAGTATAGAATTAAAAAAGCTTTACAGGTATCTCGCACCTGTGATGAGTTAGCCGACACTGTAAAGTCAAAACGCTATACACGTACCAGAATTGACCGTATAATAGTGAATTCTCTGCTTGAAATACACGACGAACACACAAAAACTGAACCGCAGTATGCCCGTGTTTTGGCTTTTAACAAAAAAGGTCGGGAGCTTTTATCTGCAACGAAGAAAGCTTCTTCCATACCGATTATTACAAAGGTAGCCGATGCAAAGCCTGACAATCCGGATTTTGAAGATATGCTGAAAAAAGATATTTTATCGACAGATATTTATTCCGTAATTACAAATAATGAGCAGGGCTTAGATTTTAAAAAATCGCCCATAGTAATAAAACAGCCGTTGTAGATATACCACAACGGCTGTTTTATCTATACTCTACTTTTTCAAAAACCTTTTCAACTGTTTCAAACAGATGCATATTTTTAATTTTTTCTTTGTTGCTTATCACTATTTTTTTCGGTGCTATGCTGATCAGCATACTGATTAACAAATCATCATACGTCACATATTTTATTTCATTCTGCGGAACTAAATCCGATATTACTTTACCTGTTATATCGTGCTTTTTTTCGTCTAAAACGGTATACATATCTTCATCATTTACAACAACGTAAACCAACACAGCACGTGAACTTTGAACGCTTATAAAATATCTTAAAAGGTCTATAAAATCATCATATTCCTTGTTAAGACGGTATTCTTCAACTAATATATCTGCTAATTGTTTAAGCATTTTTTTGTATTCATTGAGCCTTAATGTAACTATTC
>CAZCOF010000010.1:0-25447 GCA_964500095.1 uncultured Oscillospiraceae bacterium | reverse complement strand
AGCATTATAATCTGTTTTCAGAAAGACTTCCCGATTGGAAAGAAAGCGATTTTGCGGAAAAAGAGCATATTGCAAGCGGTATTGAGCTTGCCGTTTTCTATGCTCCCTGCGACAGATACTTTACACTTGAAAAAAAGATTGCACTAACTCTTGACAGTATGATGCTTCTATATAATATTTCAGAGCAGGAACGAAAACAAACAATCGAAAAGATATTAAAGCTCGATTATGTAAAGCTCGGACAGGAAATGTTTGAAAAGTTTGTTGCAAAGCTCAACAGCACTGAAGAACAAAACGAATGACAATAAATTTTCTCAAAGGGGTACCCCTTTATGTTGTACTTACATACAACATAAAAAGCTCTTAACAGAATTTAGAAAACAAAAATATAAATATAATTTGAAAGAGGCGATTTTATGAAAACAAAAAGAATTTCAAGCGTATTATTGACATTGGTAATGGCAGTTGGCTTATTGTTAAGCTTTACATTGACCGTAAGTGCGGAAGAAACAGCTACAACAGTTGAAGCAATATGGGGTATAAGTGAAACGGATTTGAATTTAGGAAGCGGAACACTTGCAGACGCAATAACAGCGGCAAGTGCAGAAAACAGTACGGTAAAGTATATTAAATTACAGAACGATATAAATGTTACTTCTGGCTACGTAATAAACTCCGGTGACTTCACCATAGACTTCAATGGCAAATACGTAAAAGGTTCGGGGACAATTAAGGTAATTCAGATTAATAACAGCGGAACAAAGGTAATTTTTACAGACAGTGCGGAAAATATCGGAGGAATTGTTCAAACTGATGATACGTCGAGTGTAGGTTACGGTCTGTATGCAGCCAATGGAGCGGAGATTGTTATTCAAAAAGGCAATTATACTGCAGACAATACTGTTTATATATTTAACTCTACTGCAACAGTAAATGGAGGAACATTTGAATCAAATTTAAACGATTCACAGAAGGGCTACAACGGACAAATTAATAATATACAAAACATTTATGTTAATGGTGGTGAATGTACTGTTTACGGGGGCACATTCTATTCAGCAGCTAAATATATTTTTTATGTGAAGAATAGTTCTGATAATATCGGAAAATTAAATTTAAAAGGCGGAACTTTGGTTAGCAGCGGAACTGCGACCGTTGGATATTGGGGTGGAAAAGTGAATTTATCCGAATGTCCAAACCCTTCCGACATTACTGTATACTACCCTAATTGGAATGGTTCTGCAACAATCAGCGATAATGTTGTTCTGCCAACCGGATATGCGTTCTATAACGACGATAAAGTGGCGACGGAGTTTGAATACGAAAAAAAATATATCATAAAACAAACACCGCTTTGCAATATAACTGTTGAAAACAGTGAAAATGGCACAGTTACAGCTGATGTTACAAGTGCTCGTTATGGAGAAGAAATAACACTTACAGCAACACCATCAGACGGATATAAGCTGATGTCAATTACTGTTACAGACGAACAAGGAAATCCTGTTGCAGTTACAAACAACAAGTTTGTTATGCCCGAAAGAGCAGTAACGGTAGCAGCAGTATTTGAGCTTGAAACAGAAGTATTCTATGTTGTTTTGAATCCTGTAAAGGGAACTTGTGATGTGGAAACAATAACAGTAGCTGCAGACGGTACATTGAGTGAAGCACTTCCGACACCTACACCGACAGATACATTAACAGAGGGATATTGGTTTAAGGGTTGGTATGATGCACCTACAGGCGGAAATGAGGTCACCGCTTCAACAGTATTTATAGGCGGAGCAACTATATATGCTCAATGGGATATTGTAAAGCCGGAGATTATAAAGTACAATACATTAAAGGTAGACTTCACATTCCCCAAAGCAGGAGAAAAGATAGTTGTTATATTTGCAGATTATGCCGCTTGGGATGATCCAACATTTATCAGTGCTGAATATGTTACTTTAACAACTGAAAAAACGGAAGGAGAAAATACGATTTCTGTATCTGTTCCTTCCGGAATGGATCTTTTTGCCGGAGACAAAATCATGATATGGAATAATTTTGATGATTGCACACCTCTATGCGAATTTTATAGTGTAACCGGCAGAGAAACACCTGTTGTAGACACTGATCCTGGTATTGATTTGCCAATTGATAAGAATTGACAAAATTATGTTGAGGCAGGATACGATAAACCTTGTATCTCGTTTTACAATTAAGCAAATTTAAAAAAGTTCCCGCTTTGATGCGACCTCAAAAAGTTAGACTTTTTAGCGTAGCAGTTTCGATGACTGCTACGCTATTTTTTTTGCGAGATACTTATATCCACCGCCACCATACAAATATTCTTGTACTACTTTTTCTTGAATTCATAACTATATTTTGCCATAAAAAACCGACCTCCCAATCGTTAGATTTTTGGTCTGACTTTTGGGGGTCGCATCAAAGTTCTTCGCTTTTTATTTACATATATTACATAAACAAGCACAACAATATAGGTAAAAATACCGCAGGTATGTAGTTCATAACCTTAAGCTTTGTAAGACCTAACATATTAAGCCCTAAAGCTATAATTAAAAGTGAGCCTACACACGTCATTTCAGCAATCACAACATCACCTAAATAAGGCCCTATAACCTGTGCCAAAAGTGTAATTGCCCCTTGATACAAAAGCACAAAAACAGCAGAAAACATAACGCCTATTCCAAGCGATGCACTAAAAATTATAGAGCTTATAAAGTCAAGCAACGACTTTGAAAAAAGTATCTCGTGGTTTCCCGAAATACCGCTTTCTAACGAGCCGACAATCGTCATAGCACCTACGCAGAACAGAAGGCTTGCCGTAACAAAGCCCCTTGCGATATTGCCGTCTGAGTTTCTGTTTTTTGAAACCTTGTCTTCTAACTTTTTACCAAGACTGTTTATTCCGTCGTCCAATCTTAAAAGCTCACCTATCAAAACACCCAAAACCATAGAAATTATTGTTATCAACGTATTTTGTCCCTGCAGACATCCGTCAATTCCTATGTATATAACGCACAACGCCACAGCCTTCATAATAGAATCAGAAAACCTTTGCGGTATGCCTTTTTTTAAAATTAGACCTATCGAACTACCTAAAATAACCGCTATTACATTAACTATTGTACCTGTCACTTCTTTCACCTCGCACTCTATTTTGACACATTTATCCTTGTTTGTCAAGGCAGCAATTCCCCCAAAACTTGACAAAACCGCCATATAATGGTATAATTTGCCGTAAGTCAGCTTGATTTCGATTTTAAAAATAAAAAAAGGAGAAAAGTTTCAGTATGAAAAAAATATTAAGCTTTGCACTTTGCTTGCTTATGTTGTTTGCGTGCGTAAACGTTTCTGCACAAAATATATCGGTAGAGCTTGACGCAAACAAACTGGAATTTGACACACCGCCAACAAACGTAGACGGAAGAGTTTTAGTTCCCGTAAGAGCAATCTTAGAGGCAATGGGTGCGACTGTTTTATGGAACGAAGCCGACAGAACAGTGACATCAACACTTAACGATACGACCATCGTTATGACTATCGACAGTTTAAATATGACAATCGACGGAGAAACAAAGACCATCGACGTACCGCCAAAAATCATTGACGGACGTACAATGGTGCCTGCACGTGCAGCCACAGAAGCATTTGATGCAGAAGTTTTGTGGGATGCACATAACGACACCGTAAAAATATTTACACAAGATTACCTTTTGCGTACAAAGGAAATGAAAACGCACAACTCATCTAAAATATTATCAGGAGAACGAAATGTAAAATCGGGTTTTTCTATTTCTTATTTCGAAGAATTAGATATGCGGATTGACGCAAACGACGGAACGGATTTTGAAATTGTTTCGGCATCTGATACTCATTTTGCACTTTTGAGCGTGCGTGCAGACATCTACACAGGTCCTGAATACCCGATGACAGACGAATACGCACAAGACGTAGCAGAAAGTATGGTTAAGGCATTATCGGGCACGCTTGTGTCTACAGAAATATCACATATAGCGGAAGAAGAATTCATAAAAATCCACTATACTGCTCCGAATTATTCAGAAAACTCACCCGACAACATCTCAGACGTTTTAGTCTATATGGGTATAAAAAACGGTGTGGTATACACAATGACTTACACAAGTTATGGCAGCGTTCCTAAAAACGTGTCAGCAGATATAAACTATATAATGAGTACACTCGTGATTCACTAAAAAAGACTGTGGCATATTGCCACAGTCTTTTTATTTATTCTCTTTATAGCATTGATTTAGGGCATCTAATGCCTTTTTTTCTATTCTTGATACGTAAGAGCGGGAAATCTTCATTTGGCGTGCAATCTCCTGCTGGGTGTACGTGCGTTTACCAAGTCCGTATCGCTTTATTATAATTTCCTGCTCTCTGGGAGTCAGGCACTTTTTTATATATTCTGCGAGCTTTCCTATATCCGTATCTGTACTGACGCGGTCTGCAACATCTTCATCATCTGCCGGCAAAATGTCCATAAACGTAACTTCGTTTCCGTCGCTGTCGTGACCTAAACATTCGTTTAGGGAAACCTCCTGCTTTAGCTTCTTTGTTCCACGCACCGACATTAAGATTTCGTTTTCAATACAGCGAGCGGCATACGTTGAAAGCCTTGCCTGTTTTTTATAATCAAACGTCGATATTGCCTTGATTAATCCTATTGTGCCGATTGATATTATATCGTCATCGTCAGCACCCGCGACCTTGTTGTACTTTTTTGCAATATGTGCAACCAATCTTAGGTTTCTTTCGATTAAAATATCTTTTGCTTCTTTATTACCTTTTGACGCTAATTCCAAATAGTGCTTTTCTTCTGATGCTGTGAGCGGTTTTTTAAAGTTATTTTGTCCTGAAACATACGAAACTAAGAAAAGTCCGTACTGTAAAAAATAAGTAAGAGCAAATAATAGTGTGGCAAACATACAATCTACCTCTGATAAGTCGTTTGTAGATTATATGTAAAGATTTACATCTTCTTGCAAGTCCTAAAAAATTACGGCTCAAAAATCAAATTTCCGTACATATCGTACACTTTGTAGCCGTCAGCGGCGTGCGCTGCAGCAAATGTCTTTGCTCGTTCTAAATCAGAAAACGCACCAATCTGTGTCGTGGAATCATCTGCTGATTTTCTTATGCGGTACGAAATTGAAGGTGTCTCGGAAATCACAGCATCTTCCTTTTTTACTGTTTCTTTTTTGGGTGTTTCAGATTTTGCGGGAGCAGGTGTTTTTTCAGGTTCTGCTGCAGGTTCCTCGCTTATTTCCGGCACATCCGCAGGTTGTTCTGCTTCGGCTTCGGGTTCTTCGTTTATCGCCGTTGGCACTCCCGTTTCTTCTATTATATCTTCTTCAGGAAGTACATTTTCGGCGTCGGCATCTTTTGTATTTTGATTAGCCTTAGAAATAAAGTATCCGCCCAAAACTGCCAAAATACACAGTATAATTACCACTAATATAACAACGGGAGCTTTTTTCTTTTTAGGTTTTTCGCTTTCTTCGGGTATGATATTTTCTATAATTTCTTCTGTGGCTTCTTCGATTTCTTCTTTTTCTTCACATACTGCATCTTCGTCAGCAATCGCATCATTAGAAACTTCATCAAAAGCTTCTTCATATTCTGCCGACACATTTTCAGACTCTTCTTCTGCTGACGCTTTTTCAATCACGACTTCATTTACTTCTTCATCTGCTGAAGACTCTTTGATTTCTTCTGTTGCAGTTTCCGGCTGCATAACTTCTTCCACAATTTCTTCCGGCTCTTCTTCAATATCAAATCCAACAATCTCGCCGCATTTTGAGCACACGCCGTAGCCTTCGTGCATAATTAAATCGGCACCGCATTTTGAACAATTTGTCTGTATCATAATTTTTCCTCGCAATCTGTTTTGTTTAAATTGAGCTATACATATTTATTATACAACAAAATCTGTCATTTTTCAAGACGAAATATCTATTATTAATAAACCTTTTGTCGCAAAGTTTTTTCCATTCGACACCACGATGTGACATTTTAATCCCGACACATCATAGTATAATAAGTTTAAATCTTGACCATCGGAGATTCGAACTGATAACTAAAGGAGCGGTCGTATGGAGGTTAAAATTTACGTGGACGTATTATTTATAATAAATTTTATAATTGACTACATTCTTTTGTCTGCCACATCCTTTTTTGCAAAGAAGTCACCCGCCTTATTTAAAATGTGTATAGCGGCATTTATAGGTGCTCTTTTTGCTGCAACTGTGTTTTTTGTACCTATGAATACGTTTGTTTCACTTTTTTTAAGTGCATCAGTTGCGTTTTTGATGGTTTTTATAGCTTTTGGCACAAAAAAAGCAATTGTACTTATTAAAGATGCCGCTATATTTTATTTGGTGACAATATCTGCATCAGGCATCGGTTTTGCTGCGGTTTTTTCGGGCAAAGCGTCGCAAATGGCTGTAAATAACGGGATTTTTTATGCCGATGTTGATGCATACGCTTTGCTTTTTATTTTTGTATCTTCAGTCGCAATCATCCATACAGCGACAGGTTATATAAAAAAACAAAAAATCAAGTCTTCGTTTATCTATAACGTCACCATAGAACGAAACGGACGTACAATAAGCGACGATGCCCTTTTTGACAGCGGAAATTTTATGTGCGACCCCATCAGCCAAAAAAGTGTAATTATTGCTGAATGGCAGTCAGTATCACCGCTTTTTGACGAAGATGCCATTACTGAAGCAATAGTAAAAAACCCGAAAGATTTTGTATACATCGGATGTCGTGGTGTAGGCGGGGAAATCGGTATGTACGCCTTTTGTCCTGATAGTGTTTTGTCAAAAGAGGTGACTTTTTCAGAACCGGTATTGGTGGCAATTACCCAAACTCCGTTAGATAAAGAAGGCACATACCGTATTATTTTGCCAAACTCAGTTAAAATTGAATCTTGAAGAAAGGATATAAAAATGTTTTCTTTTGTAAATCAAATCTACTTTAAACTACGATTTTTTATTTATAAATTAAGCTTTTACTGGTGCAATGAGTGTTACTTTATAGGAACAGGCGAAGCCCTGCCCCCGCCTTTAGACTCAGAAAACGAGGCATATTATCTGTCGCTTTTATCAACTTCTAACCGCGAAATTGCTAAAAAAACTTTAATAGAGCACAACCTTCGTTTAGTTGTCTATGTATCACGCAAGTTTGAAAATACAGGTATTGGCTTAGAGGACTTGGTTTCCATAGGTTCAATAGGATTAATCAAGGCAATAAACACATTTAATACAGACAAAAACATAAAGCTCGCTACATACGCTTCAAGGTGCATAGAAAATGAAATTTTGATGTTTTTGCGTAAAATACACAACCAAAAAACCGAAATTTCACTAAACGAACCGCTTAACACCGACTGGGACGGAAACGAACTGCTTTTGTCGGATATCTTAGGAACCGATGCCGATGAAATATATAAAAATATTGAAGATGCCGTTGATAAGGAACTTTTGTTGACATCTGTAAAAAAGCTCTCGGAACGTGAACAGGAAATTTTAAATCTTCGCTTCGGTCTTTGCGGAAAAGACGAAAAAACACAAAAAGAAGTTGCTGATATGCTCGGGATTTCTCAGTCGTATATTTCAAGACTCGAAAAAAGAATTATAGAAAAATTAAAAAAAGAAATTAAAAAGTATATGAATTAAAAAAGCTATGGCTTACGCCACAGCTTTTTTAATTATTCTTTTCCGATATTACACCTGCATTATACAAAAACATAAGATTTTTTAAATCTTCAATATCCGACAGCAGCTTTTTACCAATATCGGTGTCTTTAACCAACATTCTTCTTTGCGTTTTTTCAATAATATGCTTTTGCGACATCATCTCGCAGTTGTTTAATATAATCGAGTCAACGCTCTCAAAAGGAGAATGTGATGTAAGCGTCAGTCCATACGAGTTAAATGTGAGCGTATATCCCGCTATTCCTGTTTCGTTTCTATATGTTTTTGACATTCCGCCGTCAATCAGTAAAAGCTTTCCGTTTGCCTTTACGGGGTTTTCTCCCCTTGTGAATTTAACGGGGATATGACCGTTTATAATATGACCGACAGCTGCATCAAGACCAAATTCTTCTAAAATTTTATTACATATTTCTTCGTTGTCCTGCAGTTTAAAATACGGTTGTTTTTCTTCTATGTGCATACTTTCGTCGGCTACAAACATTCTCTCAAACGTCGCCATTTTACTTTTTCCAAAAAGCGGCGAATCGGGAGAACACCACAGAAAATATGCAAAATCAAGGTCTTTTTGTTCTTTTTTTCTGTAGGCATCCCTGAGTCTTTTCTCGCAGTAATCTAAATAAATTTTTCCATACATCTGAGTACCGCCGACGCACACTTTTCTAAAGCTTCCGTCATCATCAAGCGGAACACAACCGTGATACAGTAAATTTCCATTATAGCGAAGATAAATGCTGCCGTTTGAGAATAAAAACTTCAAGTGTCTCTGCATCTTCTCGCTGTTTAAAAAGCTGTGCTTTAAGCTTTTAATTACTTCACTCTCTTCTTCGGTGAGCTCACTCGGACAAGCCGGATTTACAGTCGGAAATTCATCTGACTTTAAGCTGTAGCCACACCACGTTAAATCATCAAAATTTATTTTGTCAAGCTTCGTATCCGGCGTCATCAAAAATTCAGGATTGTTACGCATAACTTCGTCTTCTAACTTAAAGCGTATGACAGAAATCGCCTTATACATTTTTTCGATGTCGTCTTCTCCGCTGTAATTAGCTACAGCAAAGCTTTCTAATTTTCGCAAGCTCACACCGTAGCCTTCTTCTAAGAAAAGCGTATTTTTGTACTTTAAGCTGTTTGCTACAGCGATGGCAATACACGCACACTGTCCCATCATAGCACCCATCCATACGACATCGTGGTTTCCCCACTGTATGTCGCACGAGCGGTTTTTGATAAGTGCATCCATAACCACATCAGGTCGTGCGCCTCTGTCAAAAACATCGCCAACAATGTGCAGGTGGTCAATGGAAAGATTTCTTATAACCGCTGCAATTTCTATAATGAAATCATCTGCACAATCTAACGAGATTATACTTTCGACAATCTCGTTATAATAGCTTTCTTTGTTGATGTTTTTTGCTTCACAATTTAGGAGTTCATCAATTATGTAAGCATATTTTTCAGGAAGAGCCTTTCTCACCTTTGAACGTGTATACTTTCCGCAGACAACCTTACAGACTTCAATTAACCGCAAAAGATTTTCCTTGTACCAGTCCTTTTCCTTTGATGAAATCTTTAAGGTTTTTTCAGGATAGTATATTAAATTTGCAAGATGCGTTTGCTCGTCGTGTGATAGCTTTTCTCCATATATATCGCACACTTTTGCCTTGATAACTCCTGATGCCGTTCTTATTATGTGTATAAAATGCTCATATTCACCGTGAATATCGCTTATAAAATGTTCTGTTCCCTTAGGCAGACTCAGTATCGCCTGCAGATTGATAATTTCTGATACAACGTCTTTTTTGGTCGGCATTCTATCAGACAATACTTTGTAAAATTTCAACTCGTCAAAAATGTTCATTTTGTGCTTAATCCCCTTTTTTACACAAATTCTTGTTACTACTCTTCGTCGTACATTTTCATAGCTTCGGCAATGTCATCAAAGCTGTTACAATGTCCATTTTTAACGTACAAATATGATGTTGTCATACCACTTATTAAACAACTCTTAATGTCTAAATCTCCCAAAAGTCCTGCACAAAAGCCGCTGTTGAAGTTATCGCCGCCGCCTGTTGTCTTTTTGGGCTTTTCACATAAAATACCCACAACTTCAATCTCGCCGCCGTCATAGACTGCAGCCGAGCTGTCAACGGGGTGAATAACTACTGTGTTAATTCCCGAAAACTCTTTAATTGCACGGGCTGTAGGAAGCGAGCCGCTGTATTCGCCATCACACAAAATTGAGTGCATAACCATTGCTTCGCTCTTGTTAAGTCCTAAATATGTCGGTGCGAACTCCGAGTATCTTCCAAACATCTTAAGACCTGCTTTAATTTCTTCGGGCTGGCGCTTAGCACAGTCTGCTATGTCTATGTATATTTTTCTGTCACGTTTTTTAAGACGCGGCATAACGATTTCTAAAAACTTTTCGTAAATTTCGTGAAAATGTACCAGATAACTCCAGTTAACGAGCGTTATAATGTCTGCATCATCAAAGATTTCCACCAATTCATCGATGCTTATACGTTCTATCAAATCGCTCCATCTTAGCTGACTGATTTTTTCAATATCGCTCATTATTACCTTGCCGTCGCCAAACTCAAATAAATAAGAATAACCCGGCTCACTTATGCTTATTGTTTTACAATTCGTATTCAGGTCAAACACAGGATTTTTTACAGGATAACCCATAGCACCTACACAAGTACAGCCAACTCCCATATTTGCTAAACCATTAGCATAATGCGGTCCGCAGCCGCCGAAGTCAGTACGCTCCATAATTAGCTCGATATTTCCGCTTCTGCCGGCAAGTGATGTAATCTTTTCACCAAACTGGTCAATTGTGGGAAAATATTCACAGGTTTTTTCATCTTTTCTTGTTTTAACAGGGCGGATTAAGTAATCAACAAACCCGTCAAAACCTACACTTACTTTCTTTTTTTGAATTAAATCCTTCTTTTTTGCAAACTGCTCAGAGTATTTCATCCTTTAACCTCCGTTTATTTAATCAATTTTTCTCCTATTTTGTATACGTCACCGGCACCCATAGTAAATATTATGTCATCATTTTGTGCCGTTTGTCTGAAGTATTCTTCTATATCGCAAAAATCTTTTATATATTTTGCATTTTTACTTGTTTTGTTTATGGCATCAACCAAATCCTTTGAATGAATCAGCCCCGTATCAGGCTCACGTGCTGCATAAATATCCGTAACAATCAAATCGTCACAGTTAAAAAAGGCTTGTGCAAATTCGTTCTTTAAAGCATAAGAACGTGTGTACGTATGCGGCTGAAAAACGCATCTTATACGTTTCGCTCCCGTAGCCTTAGCAGCTGATAGCGTCGCCTTGATTTCTGTGGGGTGATGAGCGTAATCATCATAGATTTTGGCACCGTTTAACTCGCCTTTATATTCAAAGCGTCTGTTTGTACCCTTATATGACAAAAGACCTTTTTTAATTCCTTCTTTCTCTACTCCCAAAAGGTCAGCTGCCGCTATAACCGCCAGTGAATTTGAAACGTTGTGTGTTCCCGGTACTGAAAGCTTCACCGAAATGTAAAACCTGCCGCGATACAAAACGTCAAATTCAGAAAATCCGTTTTCATCGAATTTTAAATTATCTGCCGAGTAATCACAATTCTCGTTATTCAAAGAATACGATACTACCTTACACGGTGCATTATCTACTGCTTTTATGACATTTTCATCGTCAAAATTCGCTATAACTGCTCCGTTTTTCGGCGTTTTTTGCACAAATTCGGTAAAGCAATCTATAATATCGTCTATGCCTTTAAAGAAATCTAAGTGGTCTTCTTCGATATTTAAAATTATGCTGTATAACGGAAAAAATTTCAAAAAGCTTCCGCAATACTCACAAGCTTCAGTTACAAAATACTCTTTTCCGCCATCACGCATATTGCCGCCGATTAAGGGCAACACTCCGCCGACCAAAATAGTAGGGTCTTTTTCACTTTCACAAAGAACGTGCGACAGCATAGATGTTGCTGTGGTTTTGCCGTGAGTGCCCGATACCGCGACGGGATATTTGTAATTTTTCATCATTGCACCCAGCAATACCGCCCGCTCTATGGCAGGGATATTAAGCTCACGCGCGTGCATAAGCTCAGGGTTGTCAGGCTTTATGGCAGCAGTATACACCACAAGCCCCGCACCATCTACATTTTCGGCCTTGTGCCCTACCGTAACAGGAATTCCCGACAGGATAAGCTCTGATACCGTGTCGCTTTCTTTAAAATCAGAACCCGATACCTTATATCCGTCGTTTTTTAATATATGAGCCAAAGCACTCATACTGATGCCGCCGATACCGATGAAAAACACGCTTTTTTCTTTATCTATTTTCTTTAAATCAAAATCATTCATTTGCAAAAACCTTCCCAAATTAAAGATGTTGTTGCCAATATTTATTATACACTACTTATTATTAAAATAAAAGCATTTTTTGAATTTAATGTATAATTTTTCTTGTTTTACGCAAAAATAAGCATAAACCACATCAAAAAGGAGAGCATTTATGGATATCACAGATATCAGAATAAGAAAAATCAATCAAGATTCAAAAATGAAAGCAATCGTATCGGTAACCTTTGATAACGCATTGGCAGTACACGACATTAAAATCATCGAAGGTGCTGATAAGCTTTTTGTGGCAATGCCCAGCCGTAAAACACCCGAAGGTGAGTACAAAGACATCACTCATCCGATAAATTCTGCAATGCGTTCAAATTTAGAGCATCTTATCTTGGAAAAATACCAGACTGCCCTTTTGGAAGAATCGCAAAACCCGAACGCATAAATATAGGAAAAGACTTTTTGAAATTTTCAAAAGGTCTTTTTTTATTGCAAATCAGTAATATTTTTGTAACAATAGGCAAATTTGCCCCAAAAAATATCTTTAAATCTTTTTTTAATAAAAAGTTGCATTTTGCTCATTTTTGTGCTATAATTATTGTAGTGTATTTTTTGCGATTATTTTAAAAATCATTTACACTTATTATACGTTTTATTTTTTAGGAGGCTATAAGTATGGACATTAAAGTAGATACCAACTACGACGGCTCCCAGATTCAAGTCTTGGAAGGTCTTGAAGCCGTTAGGAAAAGACCGGGTATGTACATAGGTTCTACCTCAGAACGTGGTCTGCACCACTTGGTTTATGAAATCGTTGACAACTCTATCGACGAAGCATTGGCAGGCTACTGTAAAAACATTTACGTTGACATCAACGAAGACAATTCCATCACCGTAATAGACGACGGTCGTGGTATTCCGGTAAGTATTCAGCCGCAGACAGGTCTTCCTGCAGTTGAAGTTGTCTTTACCGTGCTTCACGCCGGCGGTAAGTTCGGCGGCGGCGGATATAAAGTATCGGGCGGTTTGCACGGTGTTGGTGCTTCCGTTGTTAATGCTCTGTCAGAATATTTAGAGGTTGAAGTTTCAGACGGCGAGCACGTTCATTTTCAAAGATACGAACGCGGCAATTCCTGCGGTTCACTAAAGGTTATCGGCGACACCGACAAAACAGGCACAAAGGTTACATTTAAACCTGATGGTGAAATTTTTGAAACTTTAATATACGATTTTGACATATTGCTAAAGCGTTTGCGTGAGCAGGCATTCTTAAACAAAGGCTTACGTATTGTTTTAACTGACAAGCGTGAAGACGGAAAAACTGCCGATATGAAATACGACGGTGGCATCAAAGAATACGTAACATTTTTAAATAAGGGCAAAAATCCCTTGCACGAAGAAGTTATCTACTTTGAAGCAGAGCAAAACGACGTTATCTTAGAAGTTGCTATGCAGTATACCGACGCATACAACGAAATGCTGGTAAGCTTTGCAAACAACATTTCAACAACCGAAGGCGGTACGCACGAATCAGGATTTAAAACAGCACTGACACGTATCTTAAACGACTATGCTAAAAAGCATAATATCATAAAAGACAACGACAAAAAGTTAGAAGGCTCAGACACAAGAGAAGGTTTAGCTGCAGTTATTTCCGTTAAGGTCTTAGAAGCTCAGTTTGAAGGTCAGACCAAAACAAAACTCGGCAACAGCGAAGTGCAAGGCATTACAGCTTCAGCTTTAGGTGAAAAGCTTGCTGACTTCTTAGAAGAAAATCCAACGGTTGCAAAAACCATTATTGAAAAAGCCTTAACAGCATCCCGTGCAAGAGAAGCAGCAAGAAAAGCAAGAGAAGCCGAAAGAAAAACACCGCTTGGCGGCTCATCCCTACCCGGCAAACTCACCGACTGTATCTCAAAAGACGCAACAATGACTGAAATATACATCGTCGAAGGTGATTCTGCGGGCGGTTCAGCCAAAAGCGGTCGCGACAGCAAATATCAGGCAATCCTGCCGCTTTGGGGTAAGATGCTAAACGTAGAAAAGGTGCGTGCCGACAAGGTTTACGGAAACGACAAATTAACTCCTGTTATTCAAGCCTTAGGAACAGGTATTGCAACAGAATTCAATCTTGAAAAATTAAGATACAACAAAGTAATAATTATGGCCGATGCCGACGTCGACGGTGCACATATCCAGACGCTGTTATTAACATTTTTCTTTAGATTTATGACACCTTTGATTGAAGCAGGACACGTATATTTGGCAAAGCCTCCCCTTTACAAGCTGACACGCGGCAAAAAGACTCAGGTTGCATTCAGCGACGAAGAACGCGACCGCATCAGCGAAGAGTTAAAAGACGGTGATGTTAACGCAAAAGTTGACATCAGCCGCTATAAAGGTCTTGGTGAAATGAACCCCGAAGAACTGTGGGAAACAACTATGGACCCCAAAAACAGAATACTTCTAAAGATTACATTAGACGACGCAATCAAGGCTGATGAAACCTTCAGAATTTTAATGGGCGACGATGTTGAACCCAGAAGAATATTCATCGAAGAAAATGCTCAATACGTTACAAACCTTGATGTATAACGGAGGCAATAAAAATGGCTAAAAACAAAAAATACGAAGATTCGCATTTTGAAGAATATTTTGACACCCAGACTATAGTCAATGTTGATATAGACAAAAGAATGAGAGAGGCATTCATCGACTACGCAATGAGCGTTATCGTTGCCCGTGCTCTGCCTGATGTACGCGACGGTTTAAAGCCCGTACACAGAAGAATTTTATACTCAATGCACGAAGAGCACCTAACAGCTGACAAACCTTTCTTTAAATCAGCTACCACCGTAGGTAATGTTATCGGTAGATACCATCCTCATGGTGATGCATCTGTATACGACGCTATGGTAAGACTTGCTCAGGACTTTTCTATGAGATATATGCTCATTGACGGTCACGGTAACTTCGGTTCCGTTGACGGCGACCCCCCGGCTGCTTACCGTTATACAGAAGCAAGAATGAGTAAAATTTCTAACCTTATGTTAGAAAATATAGAAAAGGACACAGTTGACTTTGTCCCCAACTTTGACGAAAAAAGACGTGAACCCACTGTTTTACCCACAAGAATTCCTACTCTTTTGATTAACGGTTCATCAGGTATCGCCGTAGGTATGGCAACAAACATTCCGCCGCACAACTTAACAGAAGTTCTAAACGGCGTTATGGCACAGATTGATAACCCCGAAATCACAGTTGAAGAGCTTATGGAACACATCAAGGGTCCTGACTTTCCCACAAAAGCAACAATTATGGGACTATCAGGCATCAGAAGTGCATACACCACCGGCAAGGGTAAAATCTTAATACGCGCAAAAACAGAGATTGAAGAACACAAAGATGGAACATCGTCTATCATCATTACAGAACTACCCTATCAGGTTAATAAAAAAGCACTTGTTGAAAGCATTGCAGACTTAGTTAAGACAAAAAGAGTCGAAGGCTTATCCGACATTGCCGACCACTCATCCGACCGTGTAGGTATAAGAGTTGAAATTTCGCTAAAGCGAGATGCTAACCCTCAGGTTGTTTTAAATAAGCTTTATAAATACTCAAGATTACAAGACAGCTTCTCTATCAATATGCTGGCTATTAAAGACGGCAAGCCCAAGACAATGGGACTAAAAGAAATTTTAGAAAACTTCATTTCTTTCCAGGAAGAAATCGTTACAAGAAGAATTAGGTTTGATTTAGAAAAAGCAGAAGCAAGAATGCACATCTTAGAGGGCCTGCGAATTGCTTTAGCTAACTTAGACGAAATCATAGACGTTATCAGAAATTCTTATGATGATGCTAAAGAACGATTAATGGAACGCTTTAACTTATCCGAAATTCAGGCACAAAGTGTACTTGATATGCGTCTTGCACAGCTCCAGAAGTTAAACGGCGAAAAGATAGAAGCAGAGTACGATGAGTTAAAGACAAGCATCGCTGAGTTTAATCACCTTTTATCCGACCGCACAGCCTTGATGAATCTTATTAAAGAGGAACTCACTGCAATCCGTGACAAGTTTGGCGACGAAAGATTGTCAGAAATCACAGCAAATGCTGATGAAATCGATATAGAAGACTTAATCGAAGAAGAAGATGTTGTAATTACACTTACAAATCGCGGCTACGTCAAGCGCTTACCGGTAAGCACCTACAAATCCCAGCGACGCGGCGGCAGAGGTATTACAGGTATTACAACAAGAGAAGAAGATTTTGTTGAAAAAATATTTACAACAAGCACACACGACCATATTCTTTTCTTCTCATCTAAAGGTAAAATGTATCGCTTAAAAGCTTACGAAATCCCAGAGGCAGGAAGACAGGCTAAGGGTACTGCAATCGTAAACCTTTTGCAGCTTGATGCAGGAGAAAAAATTTCTGCCACAATCACACTTCGCGAATTTGAAGAAGGCAAGAACTTAATCTTCGCTACAAAGAAGGGCGTAGTTAAAAAGACTAACCTAATGCTTTATAACACGGCAAGAAAAGGCGGTTTGGCGGCTATCGTATTAGACGAAGACGATGAACTCATAAACGTTCGCTTAACAGACGGCAATGACTTAATTGCACTTTCTACACACGACGGTATGTGTATCAAATTCGAAGAAACCGATGTTCGTCCTATGGGCAGAGTTTCACACGGTGTACGCGGCATTAAACTGTCTGACGGCGATTATGTTGTTGGTATGAGCGTAGCATCGGAAGGTGATGATTTGTTGGTTGTTACAGAAAACGGCTACGGCAAAAAGACGTCGCTTGAAGAATATAAAACACAGACTCGCGGCGGTAAGGGTGTTACAAACTACAGAATTTCCGAGGTAACAGGCAAGGTTACAGGCGTCTGCGTAGTTACAGAAGCAGACGATGTAATGCTTATTACATCAGAAGGTGTAATCATCAGAATGAAGACTGCCGAAATCAGCAGAATAGGAAGACTCACGAAAGGCGTTCGCCTAATGAGATTGGCTGACGGCGTATCTGTTGTGTCGCTTGCTAAAACAGACGAAGAAGAGGATGAAGATACCGAAACCATCTCGCCTGATGAAACAGCACTTGATGAAACTACTGAAGAAACAGAAGAATAATAAAGCAAAAAGCTATTCGTATACGAATAGCTTTTTGTTTTATCTTTGCACATCACAAAATCAAAATTGCAAAAAATACTATAACCACCGCAGTATATACAAGCGTCGGGAAAATATTTATTCTTATAATTCGGCCCTCTTTACCTGTTATTCCGACAGTTGCACAGGCAGCTACGATATTGTTTATACAGATTATGTTGCCTATTGCACCGCCCACAATCTGGCTTGCGACTATTAACACCTGTGATAAACCTAAGCTTTGTGCCGTTTCAAACTGCAGATTTGTAAATAAAAGATTTGACACCGCATTAGACCCAGATATAAAAGAACCGAGTATACCTATAATGGGTGAAATAGCTACAAATAGCGTTTTCCCTGCTTTTGCAACAGTATCCGCCATAATGACCATCATATTAGGAAGTCCTGATGAATTTATATCGGAAAATTTCATAATCTGAACCAGGCAAATTCCCGCTACAATAGCTATTGCCGCACCGCCGATTTGTGAAAAAGTTTCACGCCAGGCAAGTTTTATCTTTTCCTTTGGCATTTTGTGCAGAAAGTGCGTTAAAACCGCAACGGGGACAAATGGCAAAACACCGGGAACGTTTAACCATTTTAGCGAAAAATCTATTTTTTCAACACCTAAAATATTTGGTATTTTGATTAAAAATATTCCGTCGGCATTTGTGTTTATTATGTCTTTAATTCCAAGTGCGGGCAGACGTGTTATGACTAAAATTACTGCTATTAAAATATAGGGAAGCCACGCTAAAAAAAGGTTCATTGTTTTTTCGCTTTTCTTGTGCGGTTTTACATTATCTGAAAAGCTAAAAACCGTTTTAGGAACTAAAATTTTCTTTTTTGCCAAAAATACTGTGATTATAAGTCCTATTAAACCTGATAACAACGACGGAAATTCATAACCGAAAACCGCCGAAATCAAAATATAAGGAACAGCAAAAGAAAGACCTGAAACAATCGCAAACGGCAAAACTGCTATTGCAGGGCGTGCAGATTTTTCCTTGCCGAAAACCTTTGTCATAACTAAAATTGCCAAAAAAGGCACAAAAACCGCCATTATTCCGTGCGGAACAGCTACACTCGTGCTAACCCTTCCTGCAAATTCAGCTGAAGTTTTGTCAGCCACCTGAGAAATCGCTACTGCAACAGGTGTTCCCACAGCACCAAACGATACCGCAGATGAGTCACAAATCAAAGACACCACAACTGCCGCCATAGGCGGAAAACCTAAACTCACCAAAAGCGGAGCACAAAGAGCCGCCGGTGTTCCAAAACCCGCCGCACCTTCTATAAACGAGCCAAACATAAAGCTTATTATTATCGCCTGAATTCTGGCATCTGGACTCACCTTTGTAAAGCCACGATTGATAGATTCCATACCACCCGAGTGCTTTTGAGTGTTCATAATTAAAATTGCACCAAAAATTACGATTAACACCTCAACCGAGCTTAAAATTCCAAAAATCGTAGCTGCCAAAACCGAAACAATGTTCATTTTCCATACAAAAAGTGCAAGTAATACCGACAATAAAAACGCAATTGGCAAAACTGTTTTTGCAGGTTTCCCAAAAACTGTCATCAAAATCACACTTATTAAAATAGGCAAAAATGCCAAAACGGCGTACATAAAAAGACTCCCCTTTTGCCGAGCAAAAAGGAAGTCTTTTTGGACGGCTCATTTTTTATTATTATGAGCCGAAATTCGTTATTTAATTAAACTTTCAAGTTTTTTTGCCATATCTTCTAACTCTATAGCTTTTAACTGTTCAACTATACCCTTATCACACGAGGCCGCAACTTCAGGATTTATCGGCAGTTTTGCTATTGTTTTTATATTGTGAGCTGACGCTATTTCTTCTATATTACTTTCGCCAAAAATTGTATGCTCCTTGCCGCAATCAGGGCACTTAAAGTATGACATATTCTCAACTATTCCGAGTACGGGAACATCCATAAGCTCTGCCATTTTAACTGCTTTTTCCACTATCATTGAAACCAATTCCTGCGGTGATGTAACAACAATTATTCCGTCAACGGGAAGCGACTGAAATACAGTTAAAGGAACATCTCCCGTTCCGGGAGGCATATCAACAAACATAAAGTCAACTTCGCCCCACAAAACATCTGTCCAGAACTGCTTTACTGTTCCGCCAATCACCGGGCCGCGCCATACAACGGGGTCTGTGTCGTTTTCTAAAAGCAGATTTATCGACATAAGCTTTATACCTGTTTTTGTCATAACAGGCAAAAGACCGTCTTCTGTTCCGTATGCTTTGTCTGAAATACCAAACGCTCTTGGGATTGACGGACCTGTAATGTCAGCATCTAAAATCGCAGTGTCAAAACCTTTTCTTCTCATCAGGACTGCCAACTGTGATGTAACCGATGACTTACCTACGCCACCTTTACCGCTCACGATACCTATTACCTTTTTAATATCTGAATGAGAATTCATAGGCTCTTTAAAGCTTTCTTTTCTTGATTCGCAGCTTTGACTGCAGCTTGAACAATCGTGTGTACATCCGCTCATTTTGTTTTCTCCTTATTGCTGTAATAATTCATAAAATTCACTAAGTGCCAGATTATTATTCGGCACTTCGCGGTTAAATCTTTTTATTTCCCTTATTATGTGGGGATTTTTTGCTATATATTCAAACGCACTGTATATTCCTTTTTCAGAATTTTCGCAAACAAGTCCTAAGTTTTTTTCCATAACAAGCTCGTCCGTCGAGGTTGTTCTTGTCGCAACTACAGGGATGTTGAAGTACTCGCATCTGGCAAAAGCAGCTGATGCTCCCTCATAATATGACGGCACCAGCATAACGTCTGCATTTACATAAAATTTATACGGATTTTCCTGCTCGCCGTAAAAAATAACATTTCGGGACAAGTTGTATTTGCTCACTTTTTCTTTCAACCTTTGCATATCCTTGCCGTCGCCTACAATGTGCCAGCAAAATTTAAGCCCGTCTTCTTTTAGCTTAACGAGTGCATCAAGTACACGAAAATGTCCTTTTTCTTCACGTATTGTGTCGACTGTTAAAATATTTAAAACGCTTCTGTCGTACTCTTGCGTATCAATTTTAGAAAGTCTTTCCATATCGGAAAAATTATGACAATTATGAAGAAGTACTGCGTTTTTGCTGCACTCGGGAACACGTGACAAGAGTGATTTTATAACGCCTTCTGACGGGGAAGCCACTGTATCAAAAAGCTGATATAAATCGCAGTTATAAAGAGTATCAAGTCCGCTTTTTGCATAGTCGCAATGGAGAACCGTCACCTTTTTTTCGGCTTCAACCTTAGTTAAGACAAACTCGTTCATTCCGCCGCACAGCTCGTGCGGTTTTCCCGACTGAGAAAAAGAAATTGCAACATCGTACTCGCCAATCGGTTTTTCAAACAAAAATGCCAAGCTGTACGCATAATGATTGGCAAAAAACTTCGCAATACCTGAAAAAATCAATCTTACAAGTCCTAAAAGCGTGCTTGCTTTGTCTGCCGTTTTTTGGTCTACTGCCAAGAGCCTTGTGAGCTTTCCTACCGGCAAAACATTAATTTCTTTCGGCAAAATGTCAACATCGTCGGTATCAAAAACGAAAAGGTCAAGTTCTAAACTCTTGTCATCTTTTATCTCATTTATTAAGTTTAAAAATGCAGTTGTAACTCCGCACGGCTTTAAGTGCGGCATTACAAATAGTATTTTTTTCTTCATAGCTTTTTCCCTTTATAGTATAAAATCATCCTAAAAGCACGTCTGATATAAGCATCACGCAAAAACCGATTAAAAGGGCATACGTAGCCCCACGCTCAGAGCCGTGTGCGTGCGTTTCGGGTATCATTTCATCACTTATTACATAAAGCATCGTACCGCCTGCAAATGCTAGTGCAAACGGAAGTAAGGCTTGTGACACACTAACAGCGAAAAATCCTAAAAGTGTTCCTGCGACTTCAACTAATCCTGTTGCCGCCGCTATTAAAAATGTCTTTAGCGGTTTTACTCCTACCGACAGCATCGGGGCAATTATAACCATACCTTCAGGAATGTTTTGCAGTGCTATACCACCTGCTATTAAAAGTGCTTCCGATGTATTTCCCGAGCCAAAGCCGACACCTGCTGCTATTCCCTCGGGAAGATTGTGTATAGCTATTGCCATTACAAACAAAAGTATGCTGTTTAAATTTTTGTTGTCATTATGCTTTTCTATGTCTACCCCTGCAATTTTATGAAGATGCGGAACTAATTTGTCTATCACATTCAGGCACAAAGCACCCGCAAAAATTCCGATAACAGTAGTTATTATGCCGAATTTTCCGCCATAGTCTATCGACGGAACGATTAAACCCAGCACTGCTGCAGCGAGCATAATACCTGCTGCAAACGAAAGCACAATGTCGCTGAATTTATGAGAAATATTCCTAAACAAAAAGCCCACTATAGCGCCAACCAGTGTAGCTCCGCCTACACCCATAGCCGTAATAAAAACCAAATTCATATAAGCTTTCCTTTCGCAATTTATCTTTTATAACCTGTTTTTCCGTCTTTTATCACCATAAAAACTTCTAAATTTTTATCCAAAACCGTGAAGTCGGCACGCTTGCCGATTTCAATACTGCCAATTTCATTTTCCATTTTTATCGTTTTTGCAGGGTTTAGTGACATCATTTTACATACCTCATATAAAGGCAAACCGACTAAATTTACCATAACTCGAACAAGATGTGCCGTCGTTGCAAGACTTCCTGCAAAGGATTTTCCGCCGGGCATAAGTGCTACCCCACGCTCAATTGTCACGTCTATGCCCCGTTCTTTGTCATATTCTAAAACTGTTCCGTCAGGGTAATCTTCCCCGCCGCAGCGAATACAGTCTGTTACCATCGCGATTTTGTCAGAACCCTTTACTTTATAGATTAACGAAAGCAATTCCTTTGGAAGATGTGCTCCGTCTGCTATTATTTCAACCATTAAATCATCGCAAAGATAAGCCCCTTCTACCACTCCGCCTTCACGAAACGCACCGTTTCTGTGCACTAACGAACATCCTGAGTAAAGATGCGTTACCGTATCATAACCCCACTTTACAGCTTCTAAGGTTTTTTCCGTTGTGGCATCGCTATGACCTATGCTTGCGTTTATTCCGCGTTCTTTTAGGAATTTGCCAAACTCCAATGCTCCGCATAACTCAGGTGCAACCGACCAACGCTTAATATGTGGCGTGGCGTTTAAAATTGTCTCATACTCTTCTTTTTTCGGCGGATGAATTACGTCGGGGTCTTGCGCACCTGCCTGAGACTGTGCAAAGTTAGGTCCTTCCATATGAATTCCGCCAAGATGGGGAATACCTTCTATCTCGCTCTCTTTTTCTTTTAACTCATTAAATACTGCGATAGCCGATAGGATTTTTTCAAGCGGATAGCTGCTGAACGTCGGAACAATCGTCGTTGTGCCGCCCTTAAAATGTGCACGTAGTGCTCCTAAGTATGCATCGCGAGTTGCATCAATAAACTCATACCCCGCACCGCCGTGATTGTGAACATCTACAAATCCGGGACATAAAAATTTCCCATCTAAATCCAGTATTTCATAAAAGTTTTCTGTTGGCTCTGTATTTGTGATTTTTACTATTCTTTCATTTTCTAAAACCACATTGCACTTTTTTACTTCATTTAACAAAACAACATTTGCATTTTTAATTAAAGTCTTCATAACTATCCCCTTGTTGTTTATAAATTAAAACGCACCTGAAATATGCTCAAAAGATTATAAGGGACGCATATTTCAGATGCTTTAAGTAAATTTTAATATTATTTTTTATAATTGTTATCCTGTATCTTGTTTACACCTGAATTTGCAACCGGCGTAGCAGCAGCGTGGCTTTTTACGTACTGCTTTGCAGCATCGAGCCGTTTTTTCAAGTCTTCGTTTTCAGCTAAAAGGTCTTTAGTTCCTTTTTGCATCTTTTTAAGGTCGTCTGCCAAATTCAGTGCAACTAACAACGCCGCCATAGATGTGCTTAACTTGTTGTTCTGGATTTTAATGTCGGAAAGCCTTCTATTCACTTCATCAGAAATCTCAAGCATATATTCGCGGCTTTCTTCGGATACGATTGTGTATTCCTGCCCATCTAATTTAACACTCAATCTGTTGGCCATACAGACACCCCTTTTTTCTATGCAAGCTCTGCATTTACGATTTCGTTTATGATATTTTCAATTTCACTCTGCTTTACAGCCTTTGCCATAACAATTTCTGATACCATAATTTGCTTTGCGCTGTTTAACATTTTGCGCTCACCTGTAGAAAGCCCACGTGTTTTGTCTCGAAACATAAGGCTTTTTACAACTTTTGCAACCTCATAGATATTGCCGCTTTTGATTTTTGCTGTGTTTTCACGGCTACGCTTGTTCCAGTTAGAGTCCATCTCTGTTGAGCACTCCTTGAAACTTTTAATAACCTTATCGGCTTCTTCTTTGTCAATGACATCTCTTATGCCGATTTCTTTAGCGTTTGCTACGGGTATCATTACCTGCATGTCACCTATAGGCATTCTCATAATATAGTATTCTTTCTTCTCTCCCATGATTTCACGGTCTTCAATCGATTCAATGACGCCTGCACCGTGCACGGGGTATACAATTTTGTCCCCTATATTATAATTCATTCTATAACCTCCTGCAAAGCATAAAAGCACTTGCAAACATAATATCCCTTGCTTATATTGTAACGGAAATCGCAAAAAAAGTCAAGCGATTTTTGGTCTAAAACTATTACACTTACGTTACAAATATTGAATATTTTTTTCTTTAGTGGTACAATTGTAGAAGACGATCTTTCGGAGGAAAATATGATAAAATTTCAGTCGCTTTTGAGTAGTTCATCGGGAAATGCAACTTTTATTACCGATGATACTACGCATATTTTAATAGATTGCGGTGCACCCATTCGTTATATAGAAAAATGCCTTACTCGCTTAGGTATCGCACCAAATGAGCTGTCGGGAGTATTTATAACACACGCACATTCTGACCACATATCGGCTGCCGGCACTTTGTCAAAAAAGTACAATCTGCCCATTTTTGCAACGAAAGAAACCTTTTCTTTATCAGGCAGATACCTTGCAAACATCAGCAGAAAATCAGCAAACATCATCACAGCGGGCGATGATATAATTGTCGGTGATATGGTGGTGCACGCTTTTTTGATTCCACACGATATTTCGGGTGCTGTGAGCTTTACCGTTTGTGATGCAGAGTCAAAATTCGGCATTGCAACTGACTCAGGCTTCGTATCCGATGAAATCATCAAAAACTTAACAGACTGCGAAAGTGTAATAGTAGAAGCCAATCACGATGTTGATATGTTAATGTCAGGTCCCTATCCGTATCCCCTAAAACGAAGAATTTTAAGCGATAAGGGGCATTTGTCAAATGTGCTTTGTGCAAATTTATGCACGACACTTGCAAAACTTGGCACAAAATCATTCTGGTTGGGGCACCTGTCGGAAAAGAACAACGTACCCGAGATTGCATACTCTACCGTACATAAAATTTTAACACAAAACGGATATAACGTCGGAGCAGATGTGACTCTAAACGTTATACCCAAGCTTTGGATTGAGGAAAAAATATGAACATAAACATTATTTCAGTCGGTAAAATCAAAGAAAAGTATCTAAAAGACGCAATTGATGAATATAAAAAAAGACTCTCACGCTTTTGTAAGCTCACAATAACCGAAGTGGCAGATGAGCCAATGAGTCAGAATCCGTCTTTAGCTGAAACAGAAAGCATCCTAAAAAAAGAAGGCGAAAAAATCAACGCCGCAATTAAAAACACAGACGTTTTAATAACGCTTTGCATCGAAGGAGAGCAAAAAACAAGCGAAGAATTTGCTAAGTTTTTTTCCGACGAGTGTGTAGGCGGTGCTAATACATTTACATTTATAATCGGCGGAAGTCTGGGACTTTCAGAAGAAATAAAGAAAATGAGCGTTCTTCGTCTTTCTTTTTCGAAAATGACGTTTCCGCACCAGTTGATGCGTGTAGTTTTGCTTGAGCAGATTTATCGTGCATTTAAGATAAATTCAAACGAAAGCTACCATAAATAACACGCAAAATTTCAAAAATGTTGTGATACAATTGATGGGTGACAAATAAAA
>CAZCOF010000009.1:0-25950 GCA_964500095.1 uncultured Oscillospiraceae bacterium | reverse complement strand
CATCCGTTTGTCCGTTGGCTAAGGTTATGCGAAACGAATTAAAAAAACGCAAGGTCAAAAAGCTTAAGGTTGTCTATTCAAAGGAAATTCCCGTAGTTCCTGAAGAAATCATCGAGGATAAAGAATCAAAAAAACGAATTGTCGGAAGCAATGCCTTTGTACCCGCTACAGCGGGTTTGTTAATTGCAAGTGAAATAGTGAAGGATATAATAAAAAACGAACGGTAACCCGTTCGTTTTTTATTTCGTTATGATACATACAGCTTCTGCCGCTATTCCCTCTTTTCTGCCCGTGAAACCAAGTTTTTCTGTGGTTGTGGCTTTTACGTTTATTCGGGATATATCCAATTTCATTGTTTGCGACAAGTTTTTTATCATCTGCTCAATATGTGGTGCAAGTTTTGGTGCTTGTGCTATGATTGTCACATCAATATTTGAAACGCTGTAGCCGTCATCTCTTATCAGCTTAACAACATACTCCAAAAGCTTTAAGCTGTCAGCACCGCGATATTTTTCATCGCTGTCGGGAAAATGCTTTCCTATATCCCCTTTTGCCGCAGCACCCAAAATGGCATCCATAACTGCGTGTGTGGCAACGTCGGCGTCTGAGTGACCGAGCAAGCCTTTTTCGTAGTCTATTTCTACTCCGCACAAGATGAGCTTTCTACTCTCAGAAAACGCGTGAACGTCGAAGCCGTGTCCTATTCTTATATCCATACTCTACTCCTTATCCAAAAGCATTTCTGCAATTTCTAAGTCTTTTGGTGTCGTTATTTTTATATTTTCATAAGAGCCTTCTGTTACAAAAATTTCAGCTCCCGAAAGCTCTGCCAGGATGCAATCATCCGTGGCTTTGCTTATCGTTTCTAAATCGTGCGAATACATCTTATCAAACAACTCTTTTTTAAAAACCTGCGGTGTCTGTATTTCGACAGTTTTTTCGCGGTCTATTGTGCCTTTTATAAATCCGCTATCTACGGATTTTAAGGTACATTTCGGCTTTACCCCACAAGCTGCAGCACCGTACTGTTCAGCGGAATTTACGGTTGTTATGAGTACTTCGTCCGAAACCAAGGGTCTTGCTCCGTCGTGAATCATAACAAAATCAGCATCAGCAGAAACTTCGCGTGCTGCCGATAGGACAGATTCTCCCCTTGTCTTTCCGCCTTTTACGATAGTTTTCACTTTAGATATTGAAAATATCGAAACCAATTCAGAAATATGAAATATTTCATCTTCTTTTGCTGAAATTATTATTTCGTCAATTGCATCACAATCATTTAAAGCCGCAAGCGTATGCACAATCACAGGAACATCGTTTATTTTTAAAAAAAGCTTATTTGTGCTTACTCCCATTCTTGTTCCTGAACCGCCGGCCGCTACTATACAAGTAACTTTTTTCTTCATAACAACACCACTTCTATGTCTTAATTTTCTTTGTCTAAATGAATTTTTAAAAATTGTCCCGTGTATGATTTACTGCATTTCATAACTTCTTCAGGCGTACCCGTTGCAACTACTGTGCCGCCCTTGTCACCGCCTTCAGGACCTAAATCTATAATGTAATCGGCAGTCTTTATTATATCCAAGTTATGCTCAATAACCAAAACTGTATTTCCCCCTTCTACAAGCTTATCCAAAACTTCTAAAAGCTTATGAACATCAGCTATGTGAAGACCTGTTGTCGGCTCATCTAAGATGTAAAGGGTTTTACCTGTACTGCGTTTTGAAAGCTCCGTTGCAAGCTTTACACGTTGAGCTTCACCGCCTGACAGCTGTGTTGACGGTTGACCGAGCTTTATATATGACAATCCTACATCTTTTAACGTTTCTAATTTACGTTTTATTTTTTGGTGGTTTTCAAAAAAGTCAATCGCTTCTTCCACCGTCATATCAAGCACTTCGTAGATGTTTTTACCCTTATATTTCACTTCTAAGGTTTCTCTGTTATATCTTTTGCCTTTACATACATCGCAAGGAACAAAAACATCGGGTAAAAAGTGCATTTCTATCTTTAAAATTCCGTCACCCGAGCAGGCTTCACACCTTCCGCCTTTAACATTAAAACTAAATCGACCTGCATTATAACCTCTCATTTTGGCCTCATTGGTTGATGCAAAAAGCTCTCTTATATCACTAAAAACCCCCGTATATGTTGCAGGATTTGAACGCGGCGTTCTTCCAATTGGTGACTGGTCTATATCTATTATTTTATCAAGGTTTTTTATACCTTTAGCTTCACGAAATTTTCCTTCAACAGTGTGAGCGTGGTTTAATTCGCGCGAAAGGTACTTATTGATTATTTCGTTTACCAACGATGATTTTCCCGAGCCTGAAACACCTGTAACTGCAGTAAATGTACCTAAAGGAATCGATACGTCAATGTTTTTTAAGTTGTTTTCAGAACACCCTAAAAATTCTATGGCTTTTCCGTTTCCGCTTCTTCGCTCATTTGGTGTTAATATTTTCTTTTTACCGCTTAAATACTGACCTGTAACGGATTTTTTACACTTTTTAATATCATCAATTGTACCGCTTGCAACAATTTCTCCGCCGTGCACACCCGCACCGGGACCCACGTCTACAATATGGTCTGCTTCATACATTGTGTCTTCGTCGTGTTCTACGACTATTAAGGTATTTCCTAAATCGCAAAGTCTTCTCAGTGCCGCTAAAAGCTTTTGATTATCGCGCTGATGAAGGCCTATTGATGGCTCATCTAAAATATACAAAACTCCCATCAAACCTGAGCCGATTTGAGTTGCTAAACGTATTCTTTGTGCTTCGCCGCCTGATAGAGTTGCCGCAGAACGTGCTAGTGTTAAATATTCCAATCCCACGTTACACAAAAAGCCCAAACGCTCGTTGATTTCTTTTAAAACCTGTGTTGCGATTTGTTTCTCTTTATCATTAAGCTCTAAATTTTTGAAGAAATCTCTTGCCTTATTAATGGACATATTTGTTACTTCATCTATATTTTTACCGCCGACAGTTACAGCTAAAACATCAGGTCTTAGTCTTTTGCCATTACAATCAGGACATAGTTTAAATCTCATAAGCTTTTCTATTTCCTGCTTCATAAGCTCAGAGTTTGTTTCTAAATATCTACGTTCCAAATTCGGCACAATTCCTTCAAAAGCAGCAAAATAGTGCGACGAGCCGTAAGAGCGGTTTAAGAAAAGCTCTAATCTTTCGCCTTTTGTTCCGTAAAGCAGTGCGTCCTTTGCTTCAGGTGTCAAATCCTTAATTTTTGTATCTTCCGTAAAGCCGTATTTTTTGCCAAGTGCAGTATAATACATACGAGCCATACTCTCAACATTGCCGGGCTTTGAGTGCCACCCGCTTGCGTGTATTCCGCCTTCTTTAAACGTAAGCTCGGGCTTTAACAACAGCTCAGGTGCAATCTTCATCATACTGCCGATACCTAAACAGGTAGGACACGCACCCAAAGGATTGTTAAATGAAAACATTCTCGGAGATAGTTCTTCCATACTTATGCCGCAGTCGTCGCAGGCGTAATTTTGCGAAAATGTCATTTCTTCGCCATCTATTACATCTATAATTACAATGCCGTCTGCTAAGGTCGATGCCGTTTCAACGGAGTCTGTTAAACGCTTTTCGATTCCGTCTTTTATCACGAGTCTGTCTATTATTATTTCTATGTTGTGCTTTATATTTTTTTCAAGCTTTATTTCTTCTGATAAATCGTAGATATATCCGTCTACTCTAACACGTGCATAGCCATTCTTTTTTGCACTTTCAAAAATTTTTGCGTGCTCGCCCTTTTTTCGCCTTATTATTGGGGCTAAAACCTGAAATTTTGTCTTTTCGGGAAGCTCCATTATTTTATCTACAATCTGGTCTATTGTCTGTCGTTTTATTTCTTTTCCGCATTTAGGGCAATGCGGAATACCGATTCTTGCGTATAAAAGTCTTAAATAGTCATAAATTTCCGTAACAGTACCTACGGTAGAGCGCGGGTTTTTGGCTGTGGTTTTCTGGTCTATGCTGATTGCAGGAGATAAGCCTTCAATGTATTCAACATCAGGCTTTTCCATCTGCCCTAAAAACATTCGTGCATAAGAAGACAAAGACTCAACATACCTTCTTTGACCCTCAGCGTAAAGCGTATCAAATGCCAAAGATGACTTTCCTGAGCCTGAAATCCCCGTAAATACCACAAATTTGTCTCGTGGTATTTCTAAATTTACGTTTTTTAAATTATGCTCTTTTGCACCTTTAATAATTATCTTTTCGCTCATTTTCTTCCTCTGATTTATTTTATAAACTCCGACATAACTTCTGAAATTATACTATTTAATCTTTCCTTTGCAGTCCTTCTTATCTCGTTTTTCTCTTCCGCTGACATATCTTTAATATTGAAATACTTATCAGGCAAAACAATTTCTTTTAATCCGTCAGTATCTGTAGTTGATTCTACTATCATTCTAAACATTTTCTGTGGATTGATGCCCTGTTCTCTGTTCTCCGTTATATTAAAGGATACCTGCGTTTTTTCGCTTGTCTTTGAGCCGTTTAACTCTTTTTTAGAATACAGACTAAAGACAGTATCGTACTTGTCGTAGTATACCGTACTGAATGCTTTTTCGCTGTAGTAGAGTGTAAGCTGTTCATACTTTTCGTCTTCTACCGTCATATTTTCTTCTAAGATAACTCTTTTATCATCAATCAAGGTTTGTACTCTCACAGTTGAGTTTTTAGTCTTTTTTATAAATTCATCAATTCTTTGATTAAAGTTTTTAAAATATTCTTCTTTGTCTGCAACCTTTATGAATTCAGTTGTATACGGATATTTTTTATTTATGTTTTCAGCAAGTGCTTTATTTTGCTCATACATAAATTCACGAAAAGCCAAATCCTCTTTAATTTCCTCTAATACACCGTGTACGGCATCACTAAGATTTACGTTAAGTTTGATTTGTTTGACTGTTCCGCTTTTTGTTAATACGAAACTCTCTTCGGGAATGTTTTCATATATTTTTTTTGAATACTTTAAAAGGTACTTTTTAAACTGTTCTTCGTCAATCCGCTCTGATATATCAATATTTTTGTAGACATCATCACCCAACAAAAGCGACAAAATTTCCTCATACGAGTCTGAAGCAAGATTCTTGTCAGAAAGTTTAGGAATTGTTAAAACCTCTGTGTCGTCAATTTCAACTTTTGTCGATTTTAAAATATCTTTCTCGTTTAAGTTTACCGAAATGTTATACTCGCTGTTACCACGGTACTCCGTACCGTCAATATCAAAAGATAAAGGCGATATTTCTTTTTCGTTATCTTCAACAAATTCTCCGTTGAGAGTTTCTGTCAAAAATGAAATATTTTTAGTTTTTTTGAAATTTTCAGGTTCATTAACTAATAATTCCAATGTGTTTTTATGTGCAATCAAAAAAAGCTCTTTGTCCGTTGGGAATAAATATTTATAAAAAAAATATCCACTAACTAAAAGACTAAAAAAAAGCACACCTGTAACCAATATAAAAACAGTTCTTTTTAAAGTTTTACTTTTCATTTCTTTTGTATTCATAGCGTCTCTCCACACATATATTCTTATTTTATAATACATCAATTTTTTAAAAAAATCAACGTATATTTTAATACTATTTACAAATCAGGTTAGAATATTAAAGTGATAGGAGGAATTTTTATGAATAAAAAGAACAAACACCATCTGCTTTGTGCAATAGGCGGCGTTGTCTCGGGGTTTTGTAACGGGCTTTTCGGCAGCGGCGGCGGCACAATTGTCGTACCTTTTTTAGAAATATTTTTAAAATTAGACCCCAAAAAATCTCACGCAACCGCTATTTTAGTCATATTCGTTTTTACACTTGTAAGCCTTTTGTTTTACGGTTTTTCGGGGCAGCTTGATTTTTTACTGGCACTAAAGGTTTCATCGGGCGGCGTCATCGGCGGCCTTATCGGTGCTACGCTTTTAAATAAGCTTTCCTTTAACACTATACACAAAATTTTCGGAGCATTTATGATAATCGCCGCTGTAAGGATGGTGTTTTTTTGATGATTACGGAAATTCTTGCAGGACTTATGTCAGGGATAATAAGCGGTATGGGAATAGGCGGCGGAACTGTTTTAATACCCGCTTTAACTTTTGTTTTGGGAATAAATCAGCATATAGCACAGGGTGTAAATCTGCTCTTTTTTATTCCTACGGCAATTATTGCACTTTTTATTCACAAAAAAAACGGCAATTTAGAAATAAAAATTGCAATTCCCTTAATGCTTTGGGGACTAATTGGTGCATCGGGCGGCTCATATCTCGCATTAAGCTTAAAACCTGAACTTTTAAGAAAGATTTTCGGCATATTTTTGTTCGTTATGGGCGGATATGAAATTTTTAAGGGATTTAAAAAGAAAAAAATCTAAATTTTTCAAAAAAAGCGTTTTTTCTATTTACGTTTTTGTTGTTTTGTGGTATTATATAAATACGAATATTTTGTTTACTTGTATTTTTACAAAACAAAAAGAAAAAGAGTGATTTTATGTACGAGATTTTGGATAAAATTGAAAAAGTCGAAGATATTAGGAATTTAAGCAGAGATGAAATTAATCTTTTAGCAAGTGAAATAAGAGAGTTTTTGATTGATTCAGTTTCAAAAACAGGCGGACACTTAGCATCAAATTTAGGTGTTGTAGAGCTTACGATAGCACTCTTAAAGGTTTTTGATGTACCTAACGACAAAATTGTATTTGATGTAGGGCATCAAAGCTATGTGTATAAGCTATTAACGGGCAGAAAGGATAAGATGGCTACTCTTCGCCAATTCGGCGGAATTGCAGGCTTTCCTAAGCGTTCCGAAAGCGAATTTGACTCATTTAACACGGGACACGCAAGCACTTCGATATCAGCTGCTTTAGGTCTCAGCGAGGCTGACAGCTTGAATAATTCTGATAACTACTCTGTTGCAGTAATCGGCGACGGTGCGTTGTCCGGCGGAATGTCATTAGAAGCATTGGGAAATGTTGTTGAGTTAAAAAACAAGTGCATTATAGTTTTAAACGATAATAATATGTCAATATCAAAAAGCGTCGGCGGCTTTTCTTATCACTTAAACAAGCTCCGCACATCGTCTACATATCGCTCTTTTAAATCAAAATTTGAGAATAAATTTTCTACGACAAAAGCGGGCAAAAGATTTGTTCTTTTCCTAAAGGCTGTAAAGGATAAAATCAGACATTTAATATCAGGTCAAACTCTTTTTGAAAACATAGGTCTTACCTACTTTGGTCCTATCGACGGTCACGATGTAGGAGCTATGTCATTGATGTTTGAACGTGCAAAAAAAAATGATGGTCCCGTAATATTACACGTCATAACAAAAAAAGGCAAAGGGTATGAATTTGCAGAAAAACACCCTGACATTTATCACGGGGTAAGCACATTTGAAGCTTCAAAATGTATAGAAAACAATGACAATGTTACATATTCAAGAGTTGCGGGAAATACACTTTGCGAATTAGCAAAAAATGACAAAGACATAGCAGTTGTTACAGCAGCTATGGCGGCAGGTACGGGAACTGATGAATTTTGCGAAAAATATCCCGAAAGATTTTATGACGTAGGTATCGCCGAGCAACACGCAGTTACATTTGCAGCTGGTCTTGCTGCCGGCGGCAAAAAGCCGTTTGTTGTTATTTACTCATCATTTTTACAAAGAAGCTATGACCAGATATTGCACGACGTATGCCTTCAGAATTTAAATGTGACATTTTTGGTTGACAGAGCAGGTGTAGTTGGCGAAGACGGCGAAACACACCACGGACTTTTTGATATTGGCTTTATGTCACAAATGCCTAATATGTTAGTTTTAGCCCCTGCAAACTATGAAGAGTTCACACAGATGATAAAATTTGCTTCAAGCGGAGAATATTGCGGTCCTGTCACTATCCGATACCCCAGAGGAAAGCAGCAGTTTATATGCGACAATGCTCCTGAATTTTGCGTAGGTGCTCCGCATATAATTTCAGGCGGAAAAGACGTTTGTATCCTGTCTTCAGGCACTATGGCAGAAACTGCCGTATCTGTTGCAGAAAGACTCTTGAGTGTCGGCAAAACCGCTACTGTTGTAAATTTGAGAACGCTTTATCCATTGAATAAAGAATTTCTGTCCGATATGGCATTTCGCCACTCTTTGGTTGTAACATTGGAAGACGGAAGCATTACAGGCGGTATAGGTGAAAAAATCAGCTCGTATATCGCAACACTTAAAAACCGCTCTAAGTGTATAAACATCGGCTATCCGTCTGTTGTGACACACGGCAGCTGTGAAAAACTCGCGCGTCATTACGGTTTAGACAGCATAACTATTACAGACGAGCTTTTAAAATATTTAAACTAATGGAGATTTTTATGAATAATATAGAATTACTCGCTCCTGCGGGGAATTTAAGCAGATTAAAGGTAGCACTTGCTTATGGTGCTGATGCCGTTTATGCGGGCGGCGACTCTTTTTCACTGCGAGTAAGGGCAAAAAACTTTACCGATGAAGAGTTGGAAGAAGCAATCCGCTATACACACTCACTCGGCAAAAAATTCTACCTTGCTTTAAATGTTATACCGCACAACGAAGACCTTGATAACTTCATAGAATACATCAAAAAAGTAAAAAACTTTTCGCCTGATGCTTTTATAATTTCGGATCTCGGTGCGTTTTCTTTAGCAAAAGAGTACGCCCCCGAAATTCCGATACACATAAGCACTCAGGCAAACAATGTAAACTATAAAACAGTCGATATGTGGCACTCACTTGGGGCTGAACGAGTTGTTTTAGCTCGTGAGCTTTCACTTGATGAAGTTAAAACGATAAGGGAAAAAACAAACCCCGAAATTGAGCTTGAAGTCTTCATTCACGGTGCTATGTGTATTTCCTACTCAGGCAGATGTCTTTTAAGCGGTTATATGACAGGCAGAGAGTCAAACTCAGGCGACTGTGCACATCCCTGCCGTTGGAAATACACGTTAATGGAAGAAAAACGCGAAGGTGAGTACTTCCCTGTTTATGAAAATGATCGCGGCACATTCGTTTTTAACTCAAAAGATATGTGTATGATAGAGCATATCCCTGAGCTTATGACATCGGGTGTTAAAAGCTTTAAAATAGAAGGCAGAGTAAAAACTGAGTTTTATGTAGCAACAGTAGTTGGTGTATACAGACGTGCAATCGATGAATATTTAAAAAATCCCGACGGATATAAATTTAACAAAAACTGGCTTGATGAACTATCAAAAGTGAGCAATCGCGGTTACACTACGGGCTTCTGGCTTGGCAAAACCGACGAAACTTCGCAAAACACCGAAGACGGCGGTTATGTAAGAACCTATGATTTAGCCGCACTTTTTGAAAAAAACGAAAACGGCAAATGTGTATTCACGCAAAAGAATAAATTATCAGTCGGCGATACAGTTGAAATAATGGTTCCAAACGGCGAGCCGTTTTCCTTTACGATTGACAAAATGTGGGATGAAAACAATGATGAAATCGATACTGCCCCGCATCCTCTGCAGGTATTTAAACTGGATTTAGGGTGCGAGCTTCCTGAGTTTTCGATGATGAGAAAAAAGACAAACGGAGGAGAATAAATGTTTAATTTTAAAAAAGCCGGTCGCGGCATAAGTAAAGAAGAAGCAAAAAAGCGTGACTATTTCGGAATTTACGGAAGACATTTCTGGCATATAATGGGTGCAAACTTTTGGTACGTTTTAACCAATTCACTGTTTTTCTTAGCAGCGTTTTTGCTGTTTCGTGTCTATTTTATGGGCAACAACGGAAGTAATTTAGTCTTGGCAATTTCCGGTATTTTAACAGGCAAAAACTTCATTGTACCTTTTTTACCATTTGTACCGTTTATGTTAATAGGTCCTTTTACGGCAGGATATACTTACGTTATAAGGAATTATGCAAAGCAGGAGCCGACGTTTTTGATTTCTGACTTTTTTGAACATTCAAAGAAAAATTTCAAACAAGGGTTGATTGTCAGTGCGGCATCTGTCATTTTGGCATATTTGCTTATTCAGGCTTTTGTTTTTTATAACTCCTTCTTTATTACAAACGGGCTGCCACTTGGTATTTTATACACTTTAGCTGCTTTGGTCTTTGCTATTTTTATCATAATGATGTTTTATGTATACCCCATTATGGTAACATTTAAAATGAGTCTTAAAGTAGTGCTTAAAAATGCGTGGACATTTACAATACTTAAATTACCGCAAAATATTATAATATTTATTGTTTTATTCGGCATTGATTTCGGACTTTTTTACATAATGTCTTTTGTGTGGTATCTTCCAGGTATTTTTTACTTCATACTTTTGGCATTTTTCTTATCGGGATTTACATCCTACACTGCAAATTACTACATCTGGCACGTGATGGACAAATACATCGTAAGCTTAGTTACTCCAAAAAACAAAACGGAAGCTATCTTTAATGACGATGAATATCCTGATTTGGATGATTACGACGAGGAGGTTAATGTCGAAGATGAGTACCTTTTGTAAGGCTGTAATTTTTGATTTAGACGGAACACTGCTTGACTCAATAGCCGATTTGGCAGATTCTATGAATTACACATTAAAGCAGTTTGGTATGCCGACTCACGAGCTGCCCCATCACATAAAATCAATCGGAAACGGGCTTAAAAAATACGCTGAACGTTCTGTGACAGAAGAAAATAAAAACGATGAGTTTTTGGATAAATTTGTTCCAATGCTTGCTAAACACTACCAAGAAAACAGTATGGTAAAGACAGTTCTGTTTGATGGGATATTTGAGCTTTTAAAGTTTTTAGAAGACGAAAACATCACTATAAATATTTTATCCAACAAGCGTGATGAATTTGTAAAGGAACTGGTGATGCATTATTTTTCCGATTTTAAATTCAAATGTGCAAACGGCGAGCTGCCCGAAGTACCCCGAAAACCCGCCCCGCAAGCGGCGTTAAAAATTGCAAAAGAGTGTAATACAAGCCCTGATGAAATTTTATTTATAGGCGACTCAATCTACGACATTCAAACAGGAAAAAATGCCGGTATGAAAACAATCGCCGTAACTTGGGGTTATCAGCCTGAAGATATGTTGCTTGCCGAAACCCCCGATTTTTTAGCACATAAACCTTTAGATATTATAAATTATATAAAAAACAACGGCTAAAATGCAGCCGGAGGTACGTCTATGCATATATCAAAACTTTACAAAAGTATATACGACTTTTACTCTGACACTACCCCGCTATGCGTTGACTGCGGAAAATTATGCGGCGGTGCGTGCTGTGAAAGTGATGACAACGACGAAACAGGAATGTATCTTTTTCCCGGAGAAGAAAAGCTTTTTATAAATAAACCTGACTTTAAGATAATAGATTCAGAATTTTTCTATGGAAAGAATTGTGCTAAAATTTTAATTTGCAAAGGAAATTGTAAAAGAAGCGAACGCCCGCTTTCCTGCAGGATTTTTCCTGTTATTCCTTACATAAAGGGCAATGATTTTGAGCTTATTTTTGACCCAAGAGCAAAATCGGTTTGTCCTTTGCTTTCGCTTTCTGGCATTAACGAGCTTGACGAAGTTTTTGTTAAAAAAACAAAAAGTGTCATAAAACTTTTACTAAAATTTGAAAAAACACGTGCTTTTTTAAAAGCTTTAACCGATATACTCGATGATTATTTGAAATTCGGCATTTGATTTTGGAGGTTACATAATGAAAAACAGTACAATTGCCGCTATTGCAACTCCGCACGGTGCAGGCGGAATTTCCGTTATCCGCATAAGCGGTAATGAAAGCATTTTAATATGTGACAAGATTTTTAAAGCAAAAAGTAAAAAAAGTCTGCTTGATGCCAAATCTCACACTATTCACTACGGAAATATAGTTTCCGATAACGAAATAGTTGACGAAGTTTTAGTGTCAGTGATGCGTGCACCAAATACCTTTACACGCGAAGATACAGTTGAAATTAACTGTCACGGCGGTCTTGTTGTTACGCAGAAAGTGTTGCTTTCAGTAATTAACGCAGGGGCAACGCTTGCATCTCCCGGTGAATTTACAAAAAGAGCCTTTTTAAACGGCAGAATTGATTTATCACAGGCAGAGGCAGTTATAGATATTATCAACTCTCCGTCGTCATTGGCATTATCCGTTGCTGCAAATCAATTGGGCGGTTCACTATCTTCCGATATAAATGATTTGCGTAATAAGGTGCTTGAGATTTTATCACAAATCAATGTGACTATCGACTACCCCGAAGAAGATATCGACGACGTGGAAAAAGATAGTCTTATGGCTGATTTAGAGTCTGTTAAGGTTAAAATTTCAGAGCTTTTAGATACCTCTCATCGCGGAAAGCTTATCCGTGACGGAATAAATACCGTAATATGCGGAAAGCCGAACGTCGGAAAATCTTCGATTTTAAATTTATTGGCACGTGATTCGCGTGCGATTGTAACTGACATCGCAGGCACTACAAGAGATGTTATAGAAGAACGAATTACAATCGGAAACATAGTTTTAAACGTGTTTGACACAGCAGGCATAAGAGACACCGAAGATACAATCGAATCTTTGGGGATAGATAAATCTAAAGAATGTATTAAAAATGCCGAGCTTGTTTTGTTTGTATTGGATCCTGTTTCAGGAATAAGCGATGAAGATAGAGATATTTTTAACTCCTTAAAGGACAAGAACGTCATCATTATATTAAACAAATCAGACATCGCATGCACTTTTGATACCGATGTATTTTCAGGCTTTGATACTGTTAAGCTATCGGCTAAAACAGGGGATGGCCTTGATGATTTAACATCGGCAATAGAGGCTATGTTTAATCTGGGAAAAATCACAGCAGGCGACAATAACGCCATTACAAATCTAAGACATAAAGAGGCGTTAACTCAGGCTTTAAACTCTATAAATTCTGCCATTTCGGCTTTAAGAAACCTTGTGCCTTATGATATTGTTTCCATAGATTTGACAGATTGCGCTGTGCATTTGGGCGAAATTACGGGAAAAACAGTATCCGATGAAATAGTTGACAAAATTTTTTCCCGTTTCTGTTTGGGAAAATAGTATAATTAAGACAAACCTAAAATAAAATGTTTTAACGTTATATGAAAGGAAGAGCCTATTTGAAAGCTATAAAAAAACAATCTTTTATGGAAGGTGCTGCGGTTTTAGTCATTGCGCATCTCGTTGTTAAGATTATCGGTGCGTGTTTTAAAATACCGCTTGCAAACATTTTGCACGAAACAGGTATGGCATACTTCAGCCGTGCCTATAACTTATACGCTGCTATTTTTGTAATGGCAACAGCGGGACTTCCCGTTGCCGTTTCTAAAATGGTTTCGGAAAGCCTTGCTAAGAAAAATTATGCAGAATCTAAAAAAATTCTCTACTCTGCGACTGTTTTACTTACAATAATCGGTGCTTTAGGTACTGCTGTTTTATTTTTCGGTGCAAGATTTTTGTGCTCGGGCTCGCCCGGTTCGTATCTTAGTATTGTGACAATATCCCCTGCACTTTTGTTTATCGCCATACTTTCGGCTTTCAGGGGGTATTTTCAGGGACACTCCAATATGATACCTACTGCGTATTCAGAAGTAATTGAGGCTGTTTCAAAGCTCGTAATCGGTCTTTTGGGTGCTTATCTTTTGATGTCTGTTTCATCAGAAGTTGCAGCAGCAGGTGCAATCTCAGGTGTTACTATAGGCGGACTTTTGGCGTTATTGTTTTTAGTATATTTTTATTATAAAAACAGAAACTCAAATCCTTTAACTAACGCAACTAAAAGTCGCAAAATGTCTACAATCATTGCCCGTCTGTTACTTATTGCCGTACCGATTACAATAGGTGCTGCTGTTATGTCTTTGACTAATGTTATTGACACATTTATGATAAATTTAAGACTTTCTTCAATCACGGTTGATGAAGCTATGTTTAAAACCCTGACTGAGTTTTTTGGCGTTTCGGCTACAGATGTAATTATTGGCGAAAATATCACATCACGTGCTGCTGACGTTATGTACGGCTCATACTCAGGCTATGCGATGTCTTTATTTAATCTGCCGCCGTCTATAGTGACTTCTATATCTATGAGCATAGTTCCGGCAATTTCGGCAGCTTTAGCAATTAAAGACAGAGCACAAGCTAAGCTTTTAACAGAGTCATCAATAAGAATTACAACGATGTTTGCACTACCCTGTGCCATTGGTTTAAGCGTACTGTCATCACCTATTTTAATATGTCTTTACAATAACGCACGTGCTGAAAATTCATTGGCACTTTTATCACTTTCAATAATTTTTGTTTGTATCGTTTCAGTTACAACATCAATCCTGCAGGCATCGGGCAAGGTGTTTATACCCGTTATCCACATGTTAATAGGCGGTGTTGTCAAGGCGGTTTCAAACTACTTTTTAATCGCTGTTCCCGCACTCAACATAGGCGGTGCTCCAATCAGCACATTTTTGTGTTACTTCATCATTGCAACACTCAATATCAGTGCTGTAATGCGTGTGATAAAGCCCGAGTTTAACATTAAAGACTTTATTATAAAACCCCTGATTTCAGCTGTTGTTATGGGTGTTGTAGTATTTTCTGTATATAATTTAGCGGCTTTAGTTTTGGGTTGTCCGCAGATTTCTTTAAATATAAACTTTTTAACCGATACTGCACCTGTTACTCCTGTTTTAAGCGCCGTAAGACTTAAAACTATTATTGCTTTAGGTGTTTCAATTCTTGTTGGCGTAATTGCTTATGTTATAACAATGGGTGTAGTTTCAGGATTTTTTGAAGACGATATAAAAATGCTTCCTAAGGGCACAAAAATTTGCAAACTTATGAAAAAAATCAAGCTTTTAAAGTAAGGTGATATTATGAGCACAAATGATAAAAAATACACATTTGATGATTTATTGGAAATAATGAGAGTTTTACGCTCAGATAACGGCTGTGACTGGGACAGAGCACAAGACCACCAATCTATAAAATATGCACTACTGGAAGAAGCTTGTGAAGCTATGGAATCTTTGGACAAAAAGGGATTAAACTCCTTTGCAGATGAGCTGGGTGACGTATTGCTGCAGGTTGTTTTTCATTCCCAGATAGGAGCAGAAAACGGGACTTTTTCAATTGACAACGTTTTATATAACGTATGTAACAAGCTAATCACCCGACATACTCATATTTTTGGTTCGGATAAGTCAACATCGTCTGATAATGCCTTAGATATATGGGAAAGGAACAAAAAGGCTGAAAAAGGCTTAATGACACAAACTGAAATTATGCGTGACGTATGCAGTTATCTTCCCCAGTTGATACGGGCTGAAAAGGTGCAGAAAAAAGCCGCAAAAGTCGGTTTTGATTGGGACAGCATTGATGGTGCTTACGACAAATTAAAAGAAGAGATAGATGAACTAAAGAATGCTAAAACACAAGAAGACATTGAAGAAGAATTCGGAGATTTGCTGTTTTCTTGTGTAAATATATCAAGATTTTTAAAAATCAACTCAGAAGAAGCTCTAAAAAAAGCAACAGATAAATTTATAGACCGCTTTGAAAGATTAGAAAACGAAGTGATAAAAGTGGGCAAAAATCTAGAAGAAATGTCACTTTCTGAAATGGATGAAATCTGGGATAAGATTAAGCATAATTAAATATAAATTTAATCGATATGCAATCTTTGATTGCTCGATATTTTTACTCCGTAAAATCGATATGTTTTCACTTCGTTCAAACTCGATATGATATAAATCTCGTCGCGTTAACGACATATCGAGTGCGACAGCACATATCGAGTCATTTATGACATATCGAAAATCTCGAAGAGATTTATATCGACGAAAAAAGCGCACTGAAAAATTCAGTACGCTTTTTTCTGGTGCTCGAAACCGGAATCGAACCGGTACGGGAATCACTTCCCACGGGATTTTAAGTCCCGGGCGTCTGCCAGTTCCGCCACTCGAGCTGACTTAGATATAATACCACGTTTTTTGGTGTTTGTCAAGAGTTTTTAAAAATTATTTTAATAAAAATTCGGCAATTTTAATTGCGTTTTCTTCTTCGGGTTTAAAACCGCTTTCGTGGTCTGTTTTTGCAACTAAAACGTATAAATCAGTACCATCTATTCCCAGCTCTTTTAATACCGTACTGTTAGAAAGCGGCATTGCGTATTCGTTATCTAAAGCCAGCTGTTCGCTGTTCCATTCTGTCACCTTATAAAAAATGTCCTGAGAATATTGAGTGCCCGCCACCTGCGGCAGCATCTGTTCATCGACGATGAATAACAGCTCATCGGCAGAATTTAAAAGTACCATCAGCTTATTTAATAAAGCCTGATGCATTTCTGAATTTTGCATATTTTCTTCGGTGAAATTAAGTTGATTTATAGCGATGTCAACTCTGCCGTTTTCATTTAAATCATCACTGTTTAAAGAACACTCGTTTGCTAACTGTTCTGATTTTTCTGCTGATAATGAAGTTTTTGCAACAAAGTTTATATTAGTGTCAAACTTTATGCTCGTCAGCATATTGACTGCTAAAACCGTGATAAATATAACAGCACCGATACCTATCAGTATGTGAGCCTTATAATAATCCCAAATGTAACCATACCACTCTTTAGTAAATTTTTCAGGTTTTGTAACTTTTTCTGCCATAATCTCACCTCGTCACAAAAATTATATAATTACAAGACTTGTATGTCAAGTGACTTGTAAACTTGTTTACAAATTGTTGACTTATTAAAAAAAAAGTGCTATATTAAAAATCAGTGAGTTCGAGACCTTCCTCACTTAAAACAAAACTAAAGGAGAATTTAATATGAAAAAAGTTAAGTTTTTAACAACTGCGGCTGTGATTGCTGCAATTTATGTTGTCCTGACGCTGTTTTCAAACGCTTTGGGGCTTGCGTCAGGTGCTGTACAGATAAGAATTTCTGAAAGCTTATGTATTTTGCCGATGTTTACGCCTGCAGCAATTCCGGGACTTTTCATCGGCTGTCTGATTTCTAATCTGTTGTGCGGGTGCGTTTTCTGGGACATTGTTTTTGGAAGTTTGGCAACATTAATCGGTGCTGTGTTTACTTATCTTTTACGAAAGAATAAGTATTTAGCAGTTATACCGCCGATACTTTCAAACACCATCATTATTCCGTTCGTTTTGAAGTTTTCCTACGGCTTACCCGAAGGGTTATGGTATTTTGTAGTTACTGTGGGAATCGGCGAGATAATTTCCTGCGGAGTTTTGGGAATTTTACTTTATAATTGTTTGAAAAAATATGAACAATACATTAAATTTTAAAAAGTGCTGTGGCTTAAGCCACAGCACTTTTTTAAAACCCTTGTTCAATTAACTTTTTACAAAGCATAACTGCTGCTTCAATATCGTTTTTATCTATCATTTCAGCAGGTGAATGGACATATCTTGTAGGTATTGAAATCGCACCTGTTGCAACACCGCCGCAAGACAGGTGAATTGCACCCGCATCCGTTCCGCCGAATTCTAAGACCTCCATCTGGTACGGAATATTGTTATTTTTACAAACATCTACCATCAACGACTTAATATACGGATGACAAAGAATTGAGTTATCCTTTATCTTAATTGCCGCTCCGCCGCCTGCTTTTACAGCCATTTTGCGTTTTCCCAATGTATCACCTGTAGACGTTACATCTAAAGCCACCGCATAATCAGGATTAATACTGTGTGCAGCTGCCTTCGCACCGCGAAGTCCAAGTTCTTCTGACACTGCAAAAACAAAATATAAATCATTCTTTTGTGATTTTATTTCTTTAATCGTACGAATTAAGCAATAGCAACCTACTCTGTCGTCTAACGCCTTAGAAACAACTTTATCTCCTAAATCCGAAAATTCGCCAACAAATGCACCTACGTCACCTATCGAGATTTTTTGTTCTGCATCTTCTCTATCTTTTGCACCAATGTCAATGTAAAGGTCGGATATCTTTAAATTTTTCATAATATCATCACGTGAACAATCTGGTGCAACCACGCCTTCTATACCGTTTAAAAATCTTACTCTCTGGTAGAGTGCGTTATATGCCGATACCCCGCCTAAATTTGAAAATCTTACATAGCCGTTATCTTCTATAAAAAGTGCAATTACGCCGATTTCGTCGGTGTGTGCATCAAACATTACTCGTGAGCCTTTACCTTTTTTGTGAGCTATTAGATTTCCTAAATTGTCACGATAAACTTCGTCAACATAATCTTTTATTTCGTTTTCTATAAATTTTGATATGGTTTCTTCGTTGCCCGAAGGAGAATTTATCTGTGTTAATTTTTTTAGTAATTCCATCAAAGCTTGCCCTCCTGCAAATATTTTAAAGCTAAGTCCTTCATCGCCGTATAGTCATTCACATTTATTACCGATGACGGAGAATGAATGTATTTTGTCGGAACTGACATTACGATTGTTTTTATCCCACCGCAGGATAAATGGATTATCCCTGCATCATTTCCGCCTGAAATTGTTCTTTTGTACTGATAGGGGATATTGTACTTTTTTGCAACATTGGAAATGTCTTTTAGTATTTCTTTGCTGTAATACGTTCTCATATCAGCAAAGCTCAAAGCAACACCACCGCCTGAAGTGGTCGAATAATCCTTTTCTTCCGAGCCGAAGGTGTCAGCACAAGCGGTAGTTTCTAACACAAGAGCAAAATCGGGATTTATGCGGTTTACTGCAATTGTCGCACCGCGAAGCCCCGTTTCTTCCTGTGCTGTAAAAACCAAATATAAATCAAAATCATAATGGTTGTCCGCTAAATCAATCATTACATCACAGCCGACTCTGTCGTCTAATGCTTTAGCCTTTATAAAACTACCGCCGAATTCAACATATTCGCTGTCAAATGTCGCAAAGTCGCCTAAGGACACGTATTTTTGAGCGTCTTTTTTATCTTTAGCTCCGATGTCTATATATAATTCTTCAATCTCGATTCCTTTTGAGCGTTCCTGCTTTTTTTGCAAGTGGATTGCTTTTGCACCAATCACACCGCATAACGCTTCTTTCCCCACCAAGACTTTTTTTGACACCATAACTGATGTGTCGATGCTACCTAACGTGTCAAATTTTAAAAAGCCTTCGTCGGTTATTTTTGTAACTATTAATGCCACTTCGTCCATGTGGGCACAGACCATTACTTTTTTTGCATTTTCTTTTTTGCATCTTTTAATTGCAATTAAATTTCCTATATTATCGCGGTAAATTTCGTCGCACTTATCCTTGATTTTATCAAATATAAAGTCACGGACTTGCGTTTCATCTCCGGGAACACCGCGAAGCTCGGTTAATTCTTTAAGGTACATAGCGAAAACTCCTCCGTGTCAATATTTAAAAGTGTAGCTGCAATTAATTTAGCGGTCGCTTCTACATCTTTCATTGATAGCGTTTCCACAGTTGTGTGCATATAACGAAGCGGAATTGAAAGCAGGAGTGTTGCAACTCCCAACCGTGTTGTCTGCACTACCCACGCATCAGTTCCTGTGTGTCCGCCTTCGGCTTCAACACTATATTTTATCTTGTTATCCTGAGCTGTCTTTTTAGCTATATCAAACAATCTTCTGTCGATATTAGGTCCGCAGGTTATAACTGTTCCTGAGCCGAGTTTAAACGTTTGAGCACTTCCGCTATCAGGTGTAGTGCCATGACAAACGTCAACAACTATAGCGCAAATCGGGTCTACATTGTATGTTCCAGCGAGTGCGCCACGAAGTCCTACTTCTTCCTGTGTTGAGCAAAGAACGGCCAAATTAAAGGGTAATTTTTTGTCCTTTAATCGCTCTAAGCACATCAAAAGTGAAATTACACCTGCTCTGTCGTCTAAATATTTTCCTGAAAGCTTTTTGCCCAAAAGCTTTACGGCTTCAGTTTTAAAATAAATCATATCGCCAACTGTGACGATTTTTTTTACTTTATCATACGGCATACCAACATCTACTGCCATATTTTCGATTTTCGCCCCCTGATTTTTCTCATCAGGCGGCAAAAGATGCGGTGATTTCGAACAAATTACTCCGTAGAGATTTTCTTTTCCGCAAACAATCACCTCTGCCGACGGCAAAATTCTCGGGTCTACTCCGCCGATAGTCGTAAATGTGATATAGCCACGCTCGTCAATATCCTTTACCATAAGACCGATGCCATCGGTGTGTGCTTCTATCATAACAGTCGGAGCATCCTTGTTTTCTGAGTAGATATATCCTACTACGTTACCTGAAACATCTTTTTTTACATCATCGCAATATTTTTTTAAAAGCTTTTCAATTTCAGGCGCTATAGTGTATTCAAAGCCTGAAATACCGCCTGAATTTGATAACTTAATCAGTTCTTTTATCATAGCTTTTGTACCAATTCTTTAAAAAGGTTTCCTCTTTCTTCAAAATTATTAAACATATCAAAGCTTGTGCTGGCAGGTGATAAAAGCACAACGTCACCTGAAGATGCACTCTTTTTCGCCAGACTCACCGCTTCTTCATAAGTATTTGCAAAAAATGTCGGGATTTTATTTTTTGCCTTTTTTACAGCTTCGTCAATTGCTTTTGCTGTCGCACCAATTAGTATTAAAGTCTTTACGTGTTGTGCAATCGGCTCGCCTATTTCATCATAAGGAATACCTTTATCCTTACCGCCTGCAATCAAAACAACAGGCTCAGAAAACACGTTTAACGTATTTATTGTGCGGTTTGGTGACGAGTCAATTGAGCTGTTATAATATCTTACTCCGTCTAAAGTCCTTACCAATTCTATTCTGTGTGGAACTCCGCCGAACTCATGTGCAACTTTTTGTACAACATCTTTTCCTACAATATCGTATACCGCAGCAATTGCAGCCATATAGTTTTCTACGTTGTGATGTCCCGGAATTTTTATATCATCTGTTTTTAAAACCAGCTCATTCTTATAATAAATTACACCATCTTTTAAAGATACCGTTGCATCTTCCTTCGACGAGAAGAAACGGCACTCACAATTAACAGATTCACCGATTTTTCTTGTTTCTTCATTGCCTTTATTAGTTACTAAAATATCATTTTCGGATAAATTGCGTGCGATATTTTTTTTCGCATCGATGTATTCAGCATAATCTTTATGCCAATCTAAATGATTCGGTGTTATATTTGTAATTACCGCTATATGCGGACTTTTTTTCATAGTATGAAGCTGAAAGCTTGAAAGCTCCAAAACAGCGTAGTCTGTAGCTTTCATTTCTTCTGCCTTTGTCATTAGAGGCGTTCCGATGTTACCGCCAAGATGTGCCTTAAATCCAGCTTCAGAGAGCATCGTATGGATTAGCGTTGTCGTTGTTGTTTTTCCGTCGCTTCCTGTTATTGCTATAATTGTTGCAGGGCAAATCTCAAAGAAAACTTCCATTTCGGAAGTAATTATACTGCCTTTTTTACGTGCCGCTAAAAGTTTGGGATTATCATATCTCATACCCGGTGTTTTAAATATAATATCAGCTGACAAATCATCTATATAGCTTTCACCCAAAGAAAGCTTAACACCTATATTTTCAAGTTCCTTCGCTATATCACCAAGTGTTTCTTCTGTCTTTTTGTCGTGTGCTGTAACAACGGCACCCAGCGAAACCAAATATTTAATTAACGGTCTGTTACTGATACCGATACCGATAACAGATACTTTTTTTCCGTTTATATATTCTTTAAATTTTTGCACTTTCATCAAAGGACATCTCCCTTTTAAACAAAACAATACAGTCTGTATTAGTTTATACAGACCGTATTGTTAAAATTCTAAAATTACATTTTTGCGTACTTTTTAAACTCTTCGTATGCTTTGTTCCAGCCATCTGCATCTTCAGGCTCGTAAGTTTTAATCGGGAAAGAATTTTTAACAATCTGTCTTGCTTCTGTTAAATTCTTAACCTTACCTAATGCCATAAGCTGAACAGCAGCGTTACCTGTGCTTGTCGCTTCAACGGGACCTGCTAAAACTTTTTTACCCGTAGCAGACGCTGTAAAACGGCAAACCATCGTATCTTTAATACCGCCGCCAACCATATGAACAGCCTGCAGGGGCTTGCCTATTACATCTTCCATAGCTTCTGTAACCATACGGAATTTAAGTGCCAAGCTCTGTGCTGCACATCTTATTATTTCGCCTTCGTTCTTTGGCACGTACTGTCCTGTACGCTCGCAAAAATCACGAATTTTCTTCGGCATATTACCGGGTGTTGCAAAATCCATATAGTCAGGGTCGATAAAGCACTTGAAGGGTTCAGCTTCCCACGCTGCCTTTTCCAAATCGTCAAATGAGAAGTTTTTACCTTCTCTTGCCCACTGACGTCTGCTTTCCTGAATAATCCAAAGACCCATAATGTTCTTTAAGAAACGGATTTTTCCGCATACGCCGCCTTCATTTGTAAAGTTATATTCAAATGTCCGGTCAGATACATAAGGCTCATCAAGTTCTGAACCCATCAAAGCCCAAGTACCTGTTGAAATATAAGCATATTTATAATCTTCTGTTACGGGAACACTCGCTACAGCTGAAGCTGTATCGTGCGAGCCAACTGCAATAACAGGAATTTTAGGACAACCCAGTTCTTCGCAGATATCGTCGGATAACATACCTACAACTTCGCCGGGCATAATGATTTCGCCAAATAAATCAGGATTTATACCTGCTTTTTTCATAAGCTCCTTGTCCCAAGTTTTAGAATGTACGTCTAAAAGCTGAGATGTTGATGCAATTGAATATTCGTTTTTCATAACACCTGTTAGAAGGTAGTTAAAAATATCAGGAACAAAAAGCATCTTATCAGCAACAGAAAGCAGTGGGTCGTTTTCTTTTACCATTGCCATAAACTGGAACAAGGTATTAAAGAAGTTAAACTGAATACCTGTTTTGTCAAAGATGTACTTTTTGCCTATTACTTCATCTGCATATTCTATCATACCGTCCGTTCTTGTGTCGCGGTAGTGATAAGGGTTTCCGAGCATTTTGCCGTTTTTGTCAAAAAGACCAAAGTCAACACCCCAAGTGTCAACGCCGATCGCCTTGATGTCTTTGTGACCTGCTAAAATTGTTTTATTAATTCCTTGCTTTATTTCAAAGAACAATCTTAAAACGTCCCAATGAAAGCTTTTGCCAATCATTACAGGGTCATTTGAAAATCTGTGCATTTCTTCGATTTCTAACTTCTCACCATCAAATGTGAAAAGCATAGCTCTGCCGCTTGACGCACCAAAGTCAAACGCTAAAACCTTTGTTATTTCTGACATAGTTACAACTCCTTAAAAGGTAATTTTTATCTTACTAATTAGTGTAACATATCAAACTAAAATATTCAAGTATTTTAAAATATTTATTTTAACAAAGCTTACTCTTGCGTACTATACGAATATCCCAAAAGTCTTTCATCGTCCCAAGAGAATACTTTTGCGTAGTAGGTATATCCAGCTTTCACTTCAATATCTGTAATTGCGCCAGTTGCCACGCCGTCTGAAACTGTTGCTTTTGCTAATTTATAGAGCTTGTTTTTGTTTACTGAGCTTTCATATATTGCGATGTAAACATCATCATACGGAATATTTCCTAAGTTTACGCTGAAGTTCATAGTACCGCTTGTAACTTCTGTTATTGTTTCACCGCTTGCATTTGTCATTGTAACTTCAGGAGATACACATTTTAGGGTAAATCCGTAAAAATACTGCGTATTTCCCGTTGATTCAATTTCAATCGCAGTTATACCCTCATCTAAGTATACTGTTCCGCGATTGTTCTTTAAAGCATTGTAATATCCGCTTGTTGCCGCACCAAATGCACCGTTGTAAATAGTTTCACCCGTTGCATAGTTTGTAATTTTTGCAGTTGATGCACTTGCACCGCCAAGTATTGGCAAAAGCTCGTAATTTCCTGCACGCTTTGTTTCTATCTCATAACGGAATTTGTGACCTTTTCTAAACGTTACCCAGCCTTTGTCCTTGTAGTCGGCAAAATCTCCGGTTACAGACGAAGAACCGTTAGGGTAAACTTCGTAGACTCCGTTATTTGTGGCATCGCAGTTATTAGTGACTGCAAAAATCAATGTTTCTTCTGTATCTACTTTTCTTACATCTTTCTCCATAAACCACGCATAAAGATAAGCAGTACCTGATGATCTTTCAAAGGTTATCTTATGTGTACCCTTTTCAAGATAAACTGTTCGCAAAGATGCTTTGTATACTTCATAATGCTGACTTGAAGCACCTAATGATGGTTTGGCTGAGTTGCTTGCTGTACCCGTGTAGGTTTTATCGTCTATTGTGATATTAAATGTTATGTTTGATCTGCCTGTTGCAGCAGTGATATCATAAAAACCTGCTTCTTCTACATCAAACTTATATGAAGCATAGTGTCCCGCTGCATTAAACACACCATATCCGCTACCTGTTTTATCCATTTCGAGTCCATCTTCAAAGGCTTGTGCTGCTGTTGTGTTAGAACCGTATGCAAAACTCTTCTCACCGGATATTGCATCTTTATAGAAGCTGAACTCGGTCGCTTTATCAGAATTGACTTTTTTGTAGTTTACTGGTTCTAAAACAAATCCGTAGAAGTCAGAAGCTTCGCCTGTTGATGTGATTTCTAAAAGCGTCTTTCCTTTTTTAAGCTCAACAAGTCCTGCCTTTGTTTTGGCAGATTCACCTGATGTAGCGCTGCCGAACGTTCCGTTGTATAAGACTGTATCGTTTGTGATGTCTTTTACGGTAGCAGAACCCACTGCTCCGCCCGTTACAGCGTATAAGTTAAAGTCTTTATTCTCTGCTAAATCCACTAAATAGTAGAACTTATGTCCGTTTCTGAATGTCGCATAACCACTATCTGGGTAAACTTCCAAAGTGTCGTTATATACAGCACTATTGTACTTGCCCACTGCAGATATGAGATTTTCATTTTCTGTATCCAGAGAAATTGCATCCGAAACCCGCTCTATTATTCCCGCATAAAGGTACGCTGAACCCGATTTTAACTCTACTTTTATTTTGTGCTCACCTTCTGCAAGGTACATACCGCAAACAAAATCAGAGTATGCTTCAAGGTTTTTGTCATCTGTTCCTAACGATGCTTTAGCAGAGTTATCTGATGAGCCGATATATTTGGTATCATCAACTGAAATGATATATTCAGCATCCGTTCTGCCTGTGATTAATGATAAGTCATAAAGACCGCTTTCGGCAACGTTTACAAAGTATGTAGCATAGTGTCCCGATGCATCAAACACACCGTAGCCGCTGCCTGATTTGTTGTAGTCAAGACTATTCTCATAAGCCTGTGCTACTGTATCGGCAGAGCCTTCTTTAAAGCTGCTCTTTGCAACTGAAGCATCATTATACATACTGAATTCTGTTTTTCCGCTTCGTGATATTTCTATATCTGAAATCTTTTCTAAAATTATTTCATCAAGTGTTACGTTGCTACCTTCTGTACAAGAAATGGTTATACTGTTCTCTTCTCCGTTTGTGAATGTAAAGTTACCTAAAATGAGTGTGTTGTTACCTGATTTTGTGTCACTAGATGTAGTGTTTCCGTCTGTTGCTGAGAATGTGTAGTTTGAATCTGCTAAAGCGTTTGCTTTTACTACATAAGTTCCGCTTGGAATAGATGTTCCGATGTCATAAGTTGCAGATGAACCTGTATTAAATACAAAATCGCCGTTTGATTCTGTTGTTGCTGTTGTGCTTTCACATTCTGATGTATTACCAATATTTACATACGCATTGTTTTCTGATTTTAAAACAAGGTAGCCGTAGGTACCGCTCGGCATATTTACGTTCACTGAGTCGGTATCTTTTAAATATGAAACATTATCACTTTTTTCAACAACTTCAATGCTGTTTCCTTTAATACCTAATTCTTCGAATGAAATGTCTTTTTTCGCTATTTCGTGACAGA
>CAZCOF010000008.1:0-26011 GCA_964500095.1 uncultured Oscillospiraceae bacterium | reverse complement strand
ACAACGCAATCGGCAGTGCAAAGGCCAGTGGCATCGCGCAAGGCAGCGGACAAGACTTTATGCCTGAGGCCTCTATCACAAGACAGGATTTAATAACTTTGGCATATCGTGCATTTTTGACTAAGGGCTATATTACCGAAACTGATGATTTAACAGCTTTAGATGTTTTCGCTGACAAAGACAGCATCTCAGAATACGCAAAAACAGCTATGGCATCTATGGTAAAGGCTAAAATTATACAAGGTTCTGATGGATATGTAAACCCGAAAGGTAACGCAACACGTGCAGAAGTCGCTGTAATGTGTGCAAGGTTGGAGGCACTTATAGACTAAAATGGCAAATACCCTAATTATCGGAGAAGACTTTGGCTTTCTTCTGTGTGTGCTTATAGTTACAGCTTTGCTTTTTATAAGCATAGGACTTTATTATTCTGTGATTTTACCATTTATAGAAGAAAGAAAATATTTAAAAATGGAATTAAGGCGTTCAAGGTACGGCGGTGAAGAATATCACCACTATAAAAAGGAATTAAAAAGATTGTATCTGCGTTTTATTCCGCTAATCGGAAGATTTTTTAAATAATTATTCAGCATTGCTGATTGATTATAAAATACTCTTAGGAAAGAAGGAATTAAGAAATGAAATTGAAAAAAGTATTGTCCTTAATACTTTGCGTAGCGATGCTATTAGGAACAATGAGCACAATTGCGTTTGCTGATGCGAGTGCACAAGCTGCCGATACTTGGGACGGCACAGCAGACACAAGCTGGTACAATGACACAGACACAGAGTTTACACTCAATAGTGCTGAAGCTTTAGCAGGCTTGGCACAGCTTGTTGATGGTGGAAACACTTTTGCGGGAAAGACTGTAAAACTCGCATCCAGCATTGACTTGTATCTTACAGATGACAATGGTAACAGAGTTAGCTTTGAACCTATCGGCGATGCATCAAATGCTGATTTCAGCGGTGTTTTCGACGGAAACAACAACACCATTTTCAATCTTTATCAAGATTGCAACTCAAAGCATTTGGCTCTGTTTGGTGCCGTATACGAAGGAACAGTTAAAAATTTGACACTTGACGGCGCTCGTGTTGAAAATGATGGCTCAGGTTATGCAGGTGCTATCGCATCTTATGCAGGTGCTTCTAATTTTGAGAACATTACTTTAAGAAACACCACTGTTGTTAACTACAACCACAATACCGCTGGTATTGTTGCTTGGTGTTCAAACAATGATACAACAACGACTTTTGACAGAATCAACATCGAAAGCACTGTAACAATCGGTTCTTGGTGGGGTTCTTACGACACTCGTGTTGGTGGTATCATAGGTGCTATGAACACAGGTAACAACGTTGTAATCAAAAATTCAAACGTTGCTTGTGAGCTTGATGTTTATAACGACATTACTTCTAACTATCAGTGGGGCAACTACAGAACGGTAGGTATGCTGATTGCCGATGTACGAGATGCCGACAAAATTGGTGATACAACTTATGCATTACCCGCACGTGTAACTGTAGAAAATGTAAAAGTAACAATCGGCGAATGGGCTAACTACCACTATTGTGAAGATGCAGACTATGGTGCAGGCAGTTATAATGGTCCCGGCGAATACAAGTACCGCAGAGTTGAGGCAGGTCTTGGATATGGTGGTATCGATTTAGACGCATGCAACCACGCAGACGATGAAACTCACAATACAATATTCGCTTTCAACACATTGTTTGGTGTTCGTGACGGTAAAGGTCTATATAGTACAGATGTCAAGACACTTGAAGCATTCGGCGGCGAATATGCGCAAATGGCAAGCGAAATTACAGTAGACGACCAAGCAAAAAAAGCAAGATCAGTTGCAGAGCTTTGGGTGCCCGAAACTACTGCAAGAGCAATAACCTATGTTTTAGTTGACAGCTACGAAACATTAGAAGAAGCTATAGCTGATGCTCAAGAAGGCTATATGGTAAAGCTTACAAAAGATATCGAGATTGATGCATCTATCGTTGTAGCCGCAGAAAAAGATATAATTTTAGACCTTAACGGTCACACAATTTCTATGGAAGATTCATCAAGTGCTGCAGCTTCTGCTATTAAGAACAATGGTAATCTTACAATTACAGACTCTTCAGAAGACGAAACAGGCAAGATTACATTCAATTCTACCACGCCATCTGCCAGCTTCGGATATACAACAAGCACTATCGTAAACACAGGAAACCTTACTGTAGAAAGCGGTACAATTGAAAACACAACCAATGGCGGTGCAAGCTATGCTATTGATACTGCCTGGTATACCAGCGATACAAGTATTACAATTAACGGCGGTACAATTACATCAGAAAGAACAGCTGTTCGTCAGGTTCCATTCTCTACAACATACGAAAATGTATTAACAATCAACAGCGGTACAATCATCGGTGGTTATGCAGCTGTTCAGACACACGGCTATACCAATGCAGAAAACCTTGCAACAGTAAATATCAACGGCGGTACATTAGATGGACAGTATGCGTACTACACTTACTATTCATCCGCAACAGGTCATAAAGCTACAGATATTAACATTGCAGGTGGTACATTCGACGGATATGTATATATCTATAATGCAAATGCAGGCAGCAGTGATGTTCCCTTTGATGCTTCTATCACAAATGGTGAATTTAGCGAAGCTGTATATGTATATACAAACGACGCCGACGGAAATGCCGTTGCGTCAACTGTAATCACAAACGGCAAGTTCAAAACTGATGCTTCAGCCTATGTATCAGAAGACTCTGAAGTAGTAAAACTCGGTGACGACGAAGGCTATGAATACCCCTACATCATTGCTCCTAAGGCTGCAAGTGCGATTAAGGTAGAGTTTGCAGAGACAGACACAGCAGGAGTATATGACATCGTTTTAGTATCTGCTGACGGTCGAAAAATCCACGAATTTGTATCTGCTGAATTTACATTTAGCAACACAAGCACTACTGTTGGCGGAAGCACAATGCAGTATGCGGTTTCAGGTATTGAAGGCAAAACTACTGCACAAAAAGCAGCTGAAGAAGGCAAAGAAAACCAGTACATCATCAGCATTCCTGCAAACGGCGAAAGACTCTCAAGCGGCGAAGTTACAAAATCAATTACAATCGGTCAGGTTAAGTTTATCGGTCAGGGTACAATCAACTTCTCTATCGCAAATGGTGAAGTTGACACAACCTGGCAGAATACAAACCTTGGCAGATACTACTATTCAAACGACGGAACATTAGATATTGCTGATGCTGATATCGAAAACGGTTCTGTTGAAGATATTACAAGAGATGTTGTAGTTAAGGTAACATACAACCACGACTTGGTAGCTGCTTGGGATAATAATGAAATCACAGTAACATTAAAAGACGGTTTCGGTGAAATTGTAGGTACAGACGATATCTCTGATGGCATCGCTACATTCGAAGATGTTAGAATCAGCAGAATTACTGTTACATTAGAAGCTCCCGGCTTCAGAAAGTATGTTTACGAAACAACTTTAGAAGAAGGCAGCACTCCTTTAGTTCTTAACTTCTGGAATGACGTTAAGAAAGATGCATACAAATTACCTATCGAAACAGGTAAAACACCTGTAGCTCACAACTTTGTAGTTGGTGACATTGTAATGGACTACATTGTTGACAAGTACGATTTAGCTGCCGTTACATCATACTACGGTATGTACGACATTGAAAACAATGCAAAATACTTAAAGTATGACTTAAACCGTGACGGCAACATTGATATCCGTGACGTACAGTATGTACTCCACACAATGGGTAACTAATTATAATTTCGGCGGTGAAGACGGCTAAAAAAAGGGGGTTATTCCCCCTTCGTCTTCCCTCTTTCAAACGGCACAAGGGACTCTTGTGCCGTTTGAAAGGGGAAAACTTGCTTTTGGTAAATAATCAACGTTTGTTGATTGTTTATTATATCGGGGCGGCGGGCAAACATCTCCTAGCTCACAGCTTTAGCAGTTACTTGTATGAAAGCACCGCCCCGTCCCTCACTTTATTTACAATAACTGCTTTTTAAAAGAAACAGGAGGTGAAAACCCGTCACATATTATTCTGCGGTTGCAGAGAACGACAGAATAATATCAAAAATTCTCTGTCCGAAGCAAAACGGGAATTTTGCAAAAATTTATAAAGAAAGAAGGAATTTTTCAATGAGATTGAAAAAAGTATTGTCCTTAATACTTTGTGTATGTATGGTATTAGGAACAATGAGCACAGTTGCTTTTGCAGCCGATACAATCGATGTGTCAAAAGCGGTAGACGGTGTCATTACACTTGAATCCGGCACATACGGCTGGTCAAGCGCCCTAGCTGGCAAGACACTTACATTAAAAGCAGCAGAAGATGCTGATGTTGTATTCGAAATGGGTAGTGCCCAGTACAACCTTAACGGTGCAAACATCACATTCGAAGGCATCACATTTAACTGGGCTGCAAACGGATGGCCTTATCACGGTCTTACAACTTGCGGCGATATGGTTTACAGCGATTGTACAATCAACGGAACTGTATTCTTATACGGTGATTCAAACACCTTTACAGGATGTACTTTCGATGTTTCAGGCGATACCTACAATGTATGGACATACGGAAGTAAAAAGACAGCTTTCGACGGCTGTACCTTTAAAAACGACGGCAAAGCAATTTTAATCTACAACGAAGGTGCTGAAGTTGACAGCGTTTCAGTTGATGGCTGTAGATTTATTTCAAGTGCAGCAATGTCTGATAAGGCTGCAATCGAAATCGGCACAACAATCTTCGGAAAAGATATCGAAGTTGACATTGCAGACTGCAAGCTCGAAGGTGCAGGCTACGGCAGCGAAACACTTTCAGGCAGTGCTTTAGTTAACCAGAAAGACGGTGACGAAGCTGCAGTTACAGTTGACGGCGAATATGTAACAGGTGCTTATGTAACTGATGCAAATGGCGAAGAAACATATTACTCATCAGTTTATGAAGCAATTGCTGCAGCTCCTGAAGGTTCAACAGTTGATATCTTAGGCAGCGTATACTACAATCCCACAAGATATCCAGGCACATCAAAAGACACAGCGTGGAAAAGAATCAGCAATAAGGAAAACATCACAATCAACGGTAACGGTCACACAATCAAGACAGATTCTGTTGATACAACATCAAATGATGGTGCTTTATTGTCAAAAGCTTCAAACATCACTGTTAATGATTTGACAGTAGTTCTTCCCGGCACAACTGAAAAAGAAATGCCGAGATTTATCACATTAGACAGCGGTGAATTAAATAATGTAACAATCAAAGGCGGCACGTTCGCTCTTTCAATCGTTGGTGACGGCGAAGTTACAATAAATGATTGTAATTTTGAAAACATAGAAGGTTGGGCTATCGAAACAGAAGGTCAGGCAAAAACAGCTACTTTGACAATCAAAGACAGCACATTTGACGAAAACGCTGTAATCATCAGAAGCGAAAACAACACATTTGAAGGTAACACAATCACAGGCTCAGGTGAAGGTGTTAACGTTTTAGGTGATGCTGTTATTTCAGGCAACAACTTCGGCGAAAGCTCATTGGGTATTGATTCAGGCTTAGACGTTGAAATCAAAAACAACGTAATTGAAACAGTTGAGCTTACAACCTGGTTACTTACTGAGGGCGGCGAACCCGACTATTCAAATGTTGAAATTGGAAGCAACAAATTAGGCGATGCTGCCGTTGCTACATTAAAAACAATCGACGAAACAGTTGAGAGCGCAGAACTTGTTGCGGTAGTAGATGGCACAGATTACTATTCAATGGCTGATGCTATTGCTGCTATCAAAGCTGATTCTGAAATGACAATTTATGAAGGAACATATTCTGATGTTCTAAAAATCAACAAAGCAAACGTAACAGTTAAAGCAAGCGGTGAAGTTAAGTTTACATCTTACCCCAAATTTACAAAAGGTGCTTCAAACTTCTACGTAGAAGGTATTGATTTTGAATATGAAGGCGATGGTTCTCACTTGTTCGATTACTCTTCAGGTACCATCAAAGATTGCAACTTTACAACAGACGGAAGCACACTTCGTTGGTGTTACGCAGAGAAAGACAGCAAGATTGTTTTAGATGGATGTACCTTCACAACAGGTGACCCAAGAACAAAATGGGCTGTACACTTTGACAGCTTAAATAATTCAGAGCTTATCATTAAAGACTGTACATTAAACGGTCACTTAGCTCTTTCAGGAGATACTGACAAAGTAATAACAGTTTCTGATACAGACATCACAGGCGGATGGGCAAACACATACTCAGAAGTACTTTATAACGATTGTGATTTTGATGTATCAAGACACATTTTCACAGGTTATGCAGGTACAAAGTCTACGTTCAACAATTGCACAGTTGAAGGTGGCAAAGAAATTGTAGATGTTCTCTTCTCTTCAAGCAAGCAGGCTACAGTAATTGTAGACGGCGAAATCGCTACAGTTGCTGCTGTTATCGGTGATGAAATTTACACATCAATTAAAGCTGCAGTTTTAGCTGCTAACCCCGGCGACGTAATCGTTGTTGAAGGTAATTTCAATGAAAAAGTTGTTATCGAAGCTCCTGATCCTGCAGTAGCAGCTTTAGCATTAAATGATGCAATCGTTATCGACCTTAACGGTAACACATTAAACGGCTATATTCACATTGAAGACGCTAACAAGGTTATCGAAGTTAAGAACGGTAACATAGTAAACACAGACACAGAACAAAATGCTATCGAATCAATCGGTGACATCACTCTTACAAACTTAAACATCAAATCAGCTCGCGGCGTTGTTAATGTTGACGGCGGTAAAGTTACAATCAACAGCGGTAACTACACATTAATCACAACAGCAGGAATGACACAGAATGTTGTTGCTGCAGAAAATGCTGAAGTTACAATCAACGGCGGTGTATTTGTAGGTCCTGCAGGTACAGCATCTGACTCAGGTGCTGCAGTTTCTGCAAAGACAGGTTCTGTAGTTACAATCAACAATGGTAAATTCTCAGGCGGTAAGGTTCATACATTATCTAAAGCCGATACAGCAACATTAGTTGTTAACGGTGGTTTATTTGACCAGGATGTGACAGCTTATGTTGTAGAAGACTCTGAAGTAGTAAAACTCGGTGACGACGAAGGCTATGAATACCCCTACATCATTGCTCCTAAGGCTGCAAGTGCGATTAAGGTAGAGTTTGCAGAGACAGACACAGCAGGAGTATATGACATCGTTTTAGTATCTGCTGACGGTCGAAAAATCCACGAATTTGTATCTGCTGAATTTACATTTAGCAACACAAGCACTACTGTTGGCGGAAGCACAATGCAGTATGCGGTTTCAGGTATTGAAGGCAAAACTACTGCACAAAAAGCAGCTGAAGAAGGCAAAGAAAACCAGTACATCATCAGCATTCCTGCAAACGGCGAAAGACTCTCAAGCGGCGAAGTTACAAAATCAATTACAATCGGTCAGGTTAAGTTTATCGGTCAGGGTACAATCAACTTCTCTATCGCAAATGGTGAAGTTGACACAACCTGGCAGAATACAAACCTTGGCAGATACTACTATTCAAACGACGGAACATTAGATATTGCTGATGCTGATATCGAAAACGGTTCTGTTGAAGATATTACAAGAGATGTTGTAGTTAAGGTAACATACAACCACGACTTGGTAGCTGCTTGGGATAATAATGAAATCACAGTAACATTAAAAGACGGTTTCGGTGAAATTGTAGGTACAGACGATATCTCTGATGGCATCGCTACATTCGAAGATGTTAGAATCAGCAGAATTACTGTTACATTAGAAGCTCCCGGCTTCAGAAAGTATGTTTACGAAACAACTTTAGAAGAAGGCAGCACTCCTTTAGTTCTTAACTTCTGGAATGACGTTAAGAAAGATGCATACAAATTACCTATCGAAACAGGTAAAACACCTGTAGCTCACAACTTTGTAGTTGGTGACATTGTAATGGACTACATTGTTGACAAGTACGATTTAGCTGCCGTTACATCATACTACGGTATGTACGACATTGAAAACAATGCAAAATACTTAAAGTATGACTTAAACCGTGACGGCAACATTGATATCCGTGACGTACAGTATGTACTCCACACAATGGGTAACTAATTATAATTTCGGCGGTGAAGACGGCTAAAAAAAGGGGGTTATTCCCCCTTCGTCTTCCCTCTTTCAAACGGCACAAGGGACTCTTGTGCCGTTTGAAAGGGGAAATTATTTCCACAACTTGATAATGCAAAGGAGAAAAACAAACTATGAAAAAAACTCGAATACTGGCACTTACTCTATGTTTTCTTACGATTGTTTCGATGTTTTCGCAAGACATTGCTTTTGCAAAAAACTATGACGATGCAGAAAAAGGAAAACGACAGGTTTATCTCCACGCTTTTGATGAAACACCGACTTTAAATACAAGCGAAATTCGTAACACGGTATATATGGGGGAAAATACGAATATCTATCTTGCCGTTGATGACCCGAATAAGGGCGACTATCTGACTTTGGACCACCCCGATGTTGAAGCCGCTCAAAAAACGGCGTATGAAAAAGCAACAGCCGAAGCAGAAAATAACCCTAACTTTACCACCGAAGAACAAAAATTAAACTATATCGAAACCGAAGTTGCAAAGGCTGTCGAACTTGCCCGTCACTCCGAGCCTCAATACGATATGCAGGGTTATACCGTAAAAATATATTTTGATACGAAATATTTTAAATTTGCTGACAGCGAAAATCCGCTTGACTTTAAAGAGCCGAACAATAAAAACGGCTTTGAAATTGTTGACGGCGAAGAAATAAAGACAGACCCTGCTCTAAATCCCGGTTATATGACACACAAGCCAAGCTATAAATGCATCGATACTGACCGCGAAGGCTATGCTGCTGCAACCATATTTTTAATGGGTAACGGTTTTTTCCCGAACAAGGTAAATCCCGATTTGTGGTATAATTTATGTAAATTATCGCTGACACCGATACAGACAGGAAATACAAGTGTCAGAATTGAGTATAATATGGGTACCGCTGATGATTTGGAGCTTTATGCAAAGAACGTAGACGACGAAAAGTTAAACTTTGATGCAAGCGTCAAAAACGACGGAGTTTTTTACCTGACTATCGAAGAGGCAGGCAGACCGACAAGGCCGATTGCAACAAAACCCGGCGGAACATATAATGATACTGTCGATGTACAGCTTTATCATACAAACAATGACACTTGCGAAATTTACTACTCCACTAACGGCGAAGACCCGAGAAACACGGAAAAAGAAGGCGTTTATAAATACACACAAAACGTTGACGTTTCAAAAAGTGACATATTAAGTTTTAAAACGAACACAGAATTAAAAGCAAGAACCTACAGACCGCAAGATGGAAAATGGAGCGACCTTGCGACATATACATACGAATTTTTACCCCGTGCACCGTATCTTTTTAACAGCGAAGAAAAAGAAATACCAAACATATACAGCGAAACGTGGCAAGGCATCGGCACGGGATACTATGTATATACAGCAGACAACAAGGACTTTTCTCAAGGAATAAGTGCAGGTAACAGCATTTATTATACATTCAAAGAAGATTTATCACCTGATTATATCGCTTTGGAAAACAGCATTTATGTGAGTAATTCCCCGGACGGCAATCCCGAAACTCAGTGGGTTATTGTAAATGCCGCATCTCAACAATTGGGAAGCATCATAGACAAAACAAGAACAGCAAGGCTCGTAACAAGTAACAAATGGGGCATAAGCGAAGTTTCAGTTTATCATTTAGGTATAAAGCCTGCTAATGTTACCGCTGCTCCTACTTCAGGACTTGATGTAGAACAGCCGATAAAGCTTGAGTGTGCTACTCAAGGTGCAAAAATTTACTACACAACAAACGGAGACGACCCACGAAAAGAACCAAGATTTGAATACACCGAACCTTTGTATCTTGATGAAGATACAGTTATCAAGGCAGTGAGCCTTTACGACGGCAAATGGAGTGATGTTACATCATTTTGGTATATTTTCAGCAATAAAAACAAAAGCGGTGTTTCAGCTGTTTATCCGTCAGGTGTCTACACAGGCAGCGTTGAAGTAATTTTGTATCCTGACGAGCCGGGGCAAGGTATAGAAGTTTCTTTTGACGGCGGAAGAACGTGGCAGGACTACGACGGAACAATAGTCGGCGATACGACAACCATTGATAAGCATATAGAATTTAACGCGAGAATCAAAAGTCCTGAAAATACAGACGAAGACTTAGGCGATAAGTTTGTATATATCATAAAGCCCCTTGCTCCCGTATTTTCACCCGAGAGTTGTGATTTTACATCAGCTGACGTTGTAACGGTGTTTAGTCCCGAGAGCACAAACGAAAACAAAGACCGCTTTGAGCTTTGGTACTCTTTAGACGGCACGGAGCCGAACGGCAGTTTAAAGGCTCCTGACAATGACGTTTTAAATCTTCCGATTACGGGATACACAAAAATCAAAGCCGTTGTTGTAAAAGACGGCGAATATATGTCAGAAGTTGTAGAACACACCTACAACGTTGTTTATGATAAACCTGCAAAGCCACAGGCAACACTCCCGTCAGGCTACTATACCAAAGAAACAGGAAGTGATGAATTTACTACCGAGTTTCTAACACCACCAAACGGCGTAGAGATTTACTATACGATAGGCGACAAAAACACACCCTTTGATGCACCCGACCTTACAACGGAAGGCGGTGCCATAAAATATGAAAACGGCACAAAAATCACAGTAACCAACAACACGATGATTAAGGCAGTTAGCATACAGATTGTAAACGGCAATATCAGAAAAAGCGACGTCTCCGTATTTGATTATACAATAACGCCCGAATCCCCTACTGCTCCTGATTCTGCGGTGGTTAAGGAATTGCCTTTAATACCCGTTGATGCAGTAACAGCAGAAAAAACAGCAGAAAGCGAAAGATGCTTCGTTGAGTACAAAATCGGAAACGATACACAAGGCTATGAAACAGTAAAATTTTGCGTTGATGAAACAAACAGTGACGGACATATTAGATTTTTCATAGACACAAAAACAGGTAACGCCTACAAAACCGCTGATAAGAGCGAGATTTTGCACACAACACAAAAAAGCGAGAATTTTTCAGGAAATGTAATCCTTGAAATCAAGAGCATCCTTGATGACCAATCGAGTGAAACAAACGCTTACGCTTACATAATTGGTGACGTCGATACTCCCCTTACTGCTCCTTTTGCAGATAAAAAAAGCGGTACATACATAGAGAGTAAAACAAATTTTTCTGTTAAGCTTTTCTCTGTTTACGAAGACAGAAGCGACATAAAAATTATGTGGAAATACGACGGCGATGCTTCCTGGACAGAATATGACCCTGAAAATCCGCCCGAATTCGAAACAAAGGATAAAATAATTTACGCCAAAACAGTAGATGAAAGCGGGAACGAGAGCCCAAGCGTCGGTTATATTTACACTTTCAACCCGCCGGTACCGAACATCACTCCTGCTTCCGGTATTTATTTAAAAACTGCCGAAGAAAAATCATATATCACTCAATCCAATGATATCGCTGTTGAAAACATAGGTAATTACAACGTCTATTACAAGTTGGCAACTGATGATGGCTGGTCTGATGTAAGAGGTAATAACACTATAGATTATCTTATTGACAAAACAATGACAGTAATTGCATATACATATAACAGACAGACGGGCAGAGTCAGCGATACGGTTTCGCGCAGTTATGTTGTTGTTGGCGAAAGTTCACTCAGCGCAATAACAATAAAATATCCCTTCAGCAAAAGCCGCATAAGTGCTCACGAGCTCGGCAAAGGGATTTATGCAAGCGGTATTCAGTTTATTCCCGAAAGTGATGTTTATTATGAGTACGCATATACATTGACTGACGACGCAGGCGGCGGAACATATAAATCTGATACTATTTTGTATGATGAAAAGGCAGCATTTGTACCCACGGAGCGTATTGATTATATGACTGTTACAGCTTGGATAAACGGCGATAAAAACAATACACAAATCACGCACGCTATCGATTTTGTGCATTTGGATGTTCCTGTAACCGATTTGCCCGAACAGACAGAATACACAAAAAATACCGTCTATCATATTGTAAATTCGTATTTAAACGACCCGACAATTATTGTATATTATACAACAGACAACAGCGACCCCACATTAGAAGGCAGCAGCAGAAAGAGCTTTACCGGTGTAAATCTCGGAGCCGAAGAAAAACTTACACAGACAACAACCGTTAAAGCGGTGTACTTTAGCGCTTGTGGCGAATCAGGTTGTGTGGCTTGTAACCAAGACAATTACAAAAACTGCCCTGATGGGATTTATGCAAAAATCGGCGAATATAAATATCCCGTTCCGACAACGACAACTGTGACTGTCGGCGGCGGTGGCAGCGGAAGTGTAACCATTGACAAAACAAGAAAATATACAAAGGATATTTTCGGCAACGAACACCCGACACACATAGGCTATATCAACGGCTATCCCGACGGCAGCGTAAAGCCCGAAGGCGATATTTCGCGTGAAGAAATCACCGCTATTTTATATCGTATCACAAGCCACGAGTACGAAAAGCCTTTTATAGCAACAGGCGATGCTTTTACTGATGTAAACTCAGGTCGCTGGTCTGCACACGACATAGAATATATGGCAGATAAAGGCGTAGTTTTAGGTTATCCTGACGGGGAGTTTAAACCCGCTAAAAGTTTAAGCCGTGCTGAATTTGCAGCACTTATATTCAGATTTACAAATCTTAAAAAGGTAGTTGAAAAAAATCCTTTTACAGATTTAGATGATACTCATTGGGCTTATGACGAGATTTCAGCTCTTTCAAGCAGCGGTCTTGTAGAAGGATATGAAGACAGCACGTTTAAACCCGAAAATAACATCACACGTGCTGAAGTTATGACGGTTATAAATAAGCTGCTCGGCAGAAAACCGCTTGAAAGCTATGTAAAATCACTCAAGTTTAACCCGTATAACGACCTTTATGAAAACAAGTGGTATTATGTAGCAGTTTTAGAAGCCACCATCACCCACAACTATTGGCTAAATGATGCAGACTTTGAATACAAATGGGAAGACTGTAAATAAATTACGTCATTTAAAAAATGTGTTTAAGTTGCTATTTAAGACATACATCAAGGAGTGAATAAATGACAAAAACACTATTTATAATCTTAGCACTACTTGTATTTATATTTATTACGTGTGCAATGTATTGTGCTCTTGCGATTGCGAGTCATTTTGATGAACAAATTGACGACCAAATTGAAAAAGATATAAAGAAACTGCTCATTAAAAAGCGGCTTTGCTTAAAATGCAAAACAGGCAAAGAATACTACGAACGTGACGGGTACACAAAAATATGCCCGCATATAAATCAGCAGAACGGCGATAAATGTGACTTTTTCGTATATGCCGACACCTCGTCAACTGTTGATATGCCTGAAAAAGATAGTAATAACGAGCATCTTCCCCCTGAAAACTTCAATCTCACGCTGTAATTTTAAGCGTTTAGAAGTTGCTCTTATTAAAAACAAATAAATAAAAGTCCGTTGCAAAGTATAAAGCAACGGATTTTTATTTTTATATTTGTACTAAAATGCAAATTTTTTGAACTATATGCTAAATAAATACAAAAGATTATATGATATATTTAAAATCACGGAAGGTACAAAAAAATGATGAACGGAGATATTTTTATGAACGATTACAAAGCATTATGTAAAAACTTTAAAATTGACGGTGACGTATTATCTGTTGAGCCCTACGGCGAAGGACACATTAACGACACATATTTAGTGGTTACAACTGAAACAAAGTACATATTACAAAGAGTAAACAATACAGTATTTAAAAAGCCCGAAGAAGTTATAGCAAACATTGCAAAAGTTACTGCCTATATGCAAAAAGAAATCACAAAAAAAGGCGGAGATATACTTCGTGAAACCTTGACGCTTGTTAAAACAACAGACGATAAGGACTACTATGTTGATGCAGATGGCCGTCTTTTCCGTGTATATGTGTTTATCGACAACGCTACCTGTTATCAGATTATTGAAAACGGTGCGATTTTTTATCAGGCAGCAAGAGCTTTTGGACAGTTCCAGAAAACTCTGCAGAACTTTCCGGCAAGTGAGTTATTTGAAACAATCCCCAACTTCCATAACACAGTTGACAGATACAGGATTTTTAAAGAAGCAATTGACGCTGACAAGGTTGACCGCTTAAAGACAGTTAAAGACGAAGTTGAATTTGCCCTATTAAGAGAAAAAGATGCTGGCGTTATTGTTGACGCTCTTTCTAATAAAGAAATCCCGCTTCGTGTTACACATAACGACACAAAGTTAAACAACGTTATGATTGACGACGCTACAAAAGAAGGCGTATGCGTAATCGACTTAGATACAGTTATGCCCGGCTCTATGCTTTATGACTTCGGTGACTCTATCAGATTCGGTGCAAGCACAGCAGCAGAAGACGAGCTTGATTTAGATAAGGTAAATATGGATTTGGCTTTATTTGAAGAATATACAAAAGGTTACTTAGAAGAATTAGGCGAAAGCATCACAGAAAAAGAAGCTGAACTTTTACCTATGTCTGCAAAGCTTATGACATTGGAATGCGGCGTAAGATTTTTAACAGACTATTTAGACGGAGATAACTACTTCAGAATTCATAGACCGAACCATAACCTAGACAGAGCACGTACACAGTTTAAGCTTGTTTGGGATATGGAACAAAAAATGGACGAAATGAAAAAAATCGTTGCAAAATATTACAAAAAGTAATCTAAAACACCCTTCGGGGTGTTTTTTTGTTGCATTGACTAAGAAAATGTGATAATATATCACTATCGATTATTATGGAGGTTTTGTTATGTTGTACGAAGAACATTTATCTGTCATTGACAGCAAAAAAGAAGAAATCGAAGAACTCACTGATGCGTTGTGGGATAATCCCGAAACGTCGTTTGAAGAATACGAGGCTGTTAAGCTGATTACTAAAAAATTGGAAGAAAACGGTTTTAATATTACATATAACGTAGCGGGAATTCCTACAGCCTTTAAGGCAACCTTTGGCGAAGGTTCACCAAGTCTTGGAATTTTGGCAGAATACGACGGACTTTTCGGTATGAGTCAGGAATCAGGTAGTACAGAGAAAAAATCAATTCCAGGCAAAGACAAAAACCACTCTTGCGGACATCACCTGTTTGCAGGCGGCTCAATTGCTGCAGCATTTGCTGTCAAAGACTATATAGAAAAAACAGGAAAAGGTAAAATCACCCTGTTTGGCTGTCCCGCTGAAGAAGGCGGTGCAGGCAAAGTATATATGGCTCGCGACGGCGTTTTTAATGAAGTAGAATCAATCGTCAGCTGGCATCCTGAAAAAATGTATATGGTAAGAACAAGACCGGCTTTAGCAAATGTAATGGTTGATTATTCTTTCGAAGGAATAGCGGCACACGCCGGCGGTGCTCCTGAAAAAGGAAGAAGTGCCTTAGATGCTGTAGAGCTTATGAATATAGGTGCAAACTTTTTGCGTGAACATATGGATTTAACAAGCAGAGTTCATTATGCCATTTTAGACGCCGGCGGAAAAGCACCCAATATGGTTCAATCTCACGCTGTAGTAAGATATATGATTCGTGCGGTAGACGCTCCATCTGTTAGAGAATTACAAGAAAGAATTGACAGAATCGCACAAGGTGCGGCACTTATGACAGATACAACAGTTACATCAAAGGTCGTTTCAGCATATTCAAATCTTATAACAATACCTACATTACAGGCTGCAGCAAACGAGGCAATGCACGACATTCCTGTACCCGTTGCAACAGAAGAAGAAATAGCGTACGGCAAAGAACTTCAAAAAAATATGAAGCTGACAGAAGAAGAAAAACAAAAATCTCCGTTTGCAACAGAAGTTTTAGACCCTGCTCCGCCTGTGGCTCACGGTGGCTCAACAGATACAGCTGATGTAAGCTGGAACTGTCCTACAGTACAAATGCACATTGCAACCTGGGTTATCGGCACCCCCGGACACAGCTGGCTGTCTGAATCGCAGGGTAAAGGCTCTTATGCTAAAAAGGCTATGCTTTATGCAGGAAAATGTGTAGCAGGAACAATTATCCGTCTTTTTGAAAATCCCGAGCTTATTAAAAAAGCACAAGAAGAGCACAAACAAAAAATCGGAACAGGTTATGTTTGCGGATTGCCCAAAGATTTAAAACCCGGAATGTATAATTAAATCTAAACATAAAAAACGGAGCTGTAGCAAAATCATTTTGCTACAGCTCCACTTTTTTACACGTTTTTTATAGTTGTCCATTTTTAAATCTTTTAAATGTCTTACATACCACCAAAATCGACAATGCTGAAATTCCTATCAAGACAGGTAACAACTTTAAGTACGTTCCCCAACCGAATATTTCAACAGTCCTTGGCATTGCATAAGCTGCTAACATATAGCTTACCGACATTGAAGCATTAAGTATACCTGCAGCTGTGCCGCTTTTTCCGTATTTTACGAAGTACACGTTGTAATAACTTCTAAAAAGTCCTGCAATTGACTCTAATGCTGCAATAACAGCTAAAATTATCACCATAGCAAATACAGGAATTTTTCCGATAAATACACATATTACCAACAGCGGAATCTGAATAAGGTATGTTATGACTATTGCAAACAACTCGTTTTTAACATTGTTGCAAACCTTTCTTGCAATTACCGTTCCAATCATTCCCGAAAGCACAAAGACAATCGTGAGAATATTCCCCAATGACGGCGAAACATTTTGATAGTTTTCAACAAACATTACCGACGAAAGAGTTGACTTGCTTTGACTCACGGTTATTGACAACAATACAGAAAGACATACGAAGAAAAACCCGCTCTTAACAAAAATATTCATCGTTGACGGATGCTTAACTAAAGCTTCTTCCTTCTTCTCTTGGAGTTCTTCTTTTTTGTCCCATTTCATATAAGGGTTTATTTTCTTGTTAGATATATGTAAAATTACAGCCAATAAAAGTAAAACTATTGCAGAAACTACAAAGTTATATTCCCAACTCGGAAGCACTGCTGCCAAAAGATACGCCAGAACAAGACCGCCCGTAGAACAAAACGAAAGATAGAAAACCATCTGTGTCCTGTCACTTCTTACGAGCTGTGATGATACTATTTTAAACACAGAAGGCCATATCCCGAACTGAATAAATCCGTTAAATGTCCAAGCTGCGAGCATCACGTAGTAATTTTGATTTATACTTATTACGATATTTGCAAGTGCCGCTCCGATTAGACCTATTTTTATCATTCTCTGGGGGCTGAATTTATCAGCAACTATGCCTCCTGCAACCTGCATAGGAGCATACACAAGGTAAAATGCTGCTGTAATTAAACCCGTCTGTGATTTAGTAAGAACGCCTTCTGATACAATACTTGCCATTGCACCGTTGTAGCAGTTTTTGGTCATACATACTAATGTATAAGCTATAAAGATAAACAGAAAGAATTTTCTGCTTACTTCTTTATTTTCTAAATGTATCCCAATATCTTTTTCAACATTTATGCCCTTTATTTCCATAACAAAACACCTGTTTTTTTAGTATTATGCCTCTTTTTTGGTCTTTTGTACAAAGAAAATGCTAAGTAATAATGCAACAACATAAAGTGCAAGTGTTACATATAGCACTGTCTGATAGCCAACGGGGTTGTAAGCAGCGTCAGGCGTACCGAAGTTTGATACAATCCACGAAGCCATCTGGTTACCTGTAAGACCTGCAAACGCCCACGCTGATAATGTAATACCGTGAATTGCACTGATATTACTCATACCGTAGTGGTCAGAAAGCAATGTGGGAACGTTTGAAAAACCGCCGCCGTAGCCCGCATTTACCATCATAATAAGAGCGATAACGATAGCAATTAATCCAATATTTCCTTCACCGTTTGCTATACCGCCGGTTAGAATTACTAAGCCTGTTAAGGCAATTGAAATAATAAATATAAGCTTATAAATTGTATTTCTGTCTTTTAGTTTGTCAGCCCAAGCAGAAAAACCAAGTCTGCCGCCTGCGTTAAACACCGCTGAAAGAGTTGACAAAATACCTACACTACCGGCTAAACCTAAGCATTTAAAAATCATTTTTTCCTGAGAGATTAAAGCTAAACCGCAGGTGATATTTATGTAAAACATTAACCATATACCGATGTAGTTTGTAGCCTTTTTTGTCTTTAATACATCTAAAATCTTAGGAGCTTTTTCATCGCCCTGAGGTTCGTGCCAGTTATCAGGTTTCTTTAATAATAAGTGACCTACGAACATCATTACAAAGTAAACAGCCGCCAAAATCAAGAACATCATCCAGATGCCGTTTTTACCAAGTCCGTCAAGCATAGCTGTCATAATCGGGCTTGCGATAGCTTTTGCAGCACCAAAGCCTGCAACCGCAAGACCTGTAGCAAGACCTTTTCTGTCGGCGAACCAGAGCATAAGTGTCTTAACAGGTGAAAGATAACCCGTACCTAAACCTACGCCCATAATAAAGCCGTAGCAAAGGTATATACCTAAAAGTGCCAAGATATTACCGGGATTTGTTCCGCCGTACCAGATAAAAAATCCTGTACCTGCCATACCGCCCGCAAAACAAATTGTAGCGATTAATGATGACTTGTGAATATCTTTTTCTACAACATTACCTAAAAATGCTGCTGACATTCCCAAGAAGAAAATAGCAAAACTGAATGCCCATTCTGTTGCACCCTTTGAAAAACCTATGTAGTCAGCAATTTCCTGACTGAAAATTGACCAGCAGTAAACTGTACCGATACTGCAATGCAATAAAAGAGCAGGAATAGCCGCTCTTATCCACTTATTGGTGCGCCAGCCACCTTTTTTTACATTTTTTTCCAACTTAAAATCCTTCTTTCTTATATCCGTTTTTATTGATAACTAATCAATAAACCAAAGAACATATTACCATAAAATATATTAAAAATCAAGTAGAAAAGACATTTTTTGCAAAGAAAAAAAGCAAAGAATTTTCTTTGCTTTTTTAAGACTTCTATCTCATTTTAAAAGCTCTAAAACTTCTTCCTTCGGCATATAACCAACTGAAGTTTTTACCACTTCTCCGCCTTTTATAACAGCAAGCATAGGAATGCTCATAACATTAAATTTAACGGCTAATTCCCCTTCTTCGTCAACGTTTACCTTGCCTACTGCATAGCTATCGGCGTATTCTTCGGCAATTTCCTTGATTACGGGAGATAACATTCTGCACGGACCGCACCACTCAGCCCAAAAATCGATTAAAACGGGTTTTTCTGACTTTAATACAACTTCTTCAAAATTTTCTTTTGTTATTTTTAATTCCATTATTATATCTCCTTTTCTTTTGATTTATAATAGAGCATACAATGGCAAAAGCCTTCAAAGTCAGGGTCTTTTATCTGCTGCCTAAACTGCTTGCACATACACTTTGTATCATCAGTTCGCTCAATTACGCAAGGGCAGTATCCGCCTGTACGCTTTAATCCTTCTTTTATTGTTTTTACTATTTCTTTGTCAGGGTTTAGAGTTATTTTCATAATTTTTCTCCCTTCACAGACTTTTATTATATTATACACTTTTTTACAGCAAAAAACAAGACTTATCATATTGAAAAAATATTTTTTTGTGATATACTTAATATGTTAATATAACCTATGGAGATGAGATAATGAAAATAACAGAAAATTTGTACTACATCGGTGTAAACGACCGTGACATTAAAATATTTGAAGGTCAGTTTACGGTCGAAAACGGAATGGCTTACAATTCATATATAATCACAGATGAAAAAATTGCCGTTTTGGACACAGTGGATAAAAATTTCGGCACAGAATGGCTTTTAAATATCAAAAATGTTTTAGGAGATAAAAAGCCCGACTATTTAATCGTTCACCACATGGAACCCGACCACTCTGCAAATATTGACACCTTTATGAACGAATATCCTGATGCAAAAATCGTATCGAGTGCTAAGGCTTTTTTGATGATGAAACAGTTTTTCGGCACAGATTATAAGGAAAATCAAATTGTCGTTACAGACGGCGATAAGCTCTCTTTGGGCGAGTGCGAGCTTTCGTTCGTTACAGCACCTATGGTTCATTGGCCTGAAGTCATTATGAGCTACGAAAGTAATACAAAAACCTTGTTTTCGGCTGACGCTTTCGGCAAATTCGGCGTAACCGACGCAGACGAGGAATGGGATTGTGAAGCACGTCGATACTATTTTGGAATAGTTGGAAAATATGGACTTCAGGTGCAGGCGTTATTTAAAAAAATAGGCGGTCTTAAAATTTCGTGCATTTGCCCACTTCACGGCCCTGTTCTGGATGAGAATTTAGAGCATTATTTAAATCTTTATAATATATGGAGCTCATACGGAGTTGAAACAGAAGGAGTCGCAATATTTTATACATCAGTCTACGGCAACACAAGGCACGCTGTAGAGCTTTTATGTGAAGAATTAAAGCTTTTAGGCTGTCCTAAGGTTATGGTTACAGACCTTGCTCGGGATGATTCGGCTGAAGCCGTTGAGGATGCGTTCCGCTACGGCAAAATAATCTTGGCAACGACTACGTATAACGCAGGAATTTTTCCGTTTATGAAAGAATTTATAGACCACTTAACCGAAAGAAACTACCAAAACAGAACAATTGGTATAATAGAAAACGGCTCGTGGGCACCTGTGGCTGAAAAGACGATTAAAGCAATGTTTGAAAAATCAAAAAATATAATATTTACAGATGCAGGCGTTCATATAAAATCAGCCGTGAGTGAAGAAAACATCTCAGAAATCAAAGCTTTGGCAAAAGAGATTTTAGCATAAAAAAGTCAGGAAACTTTGTTTCCTGACTTTTTTATTTGCAGTCTGTGCTGTTTTTAAAAGCCTGTTATACAGCCATCACTTCGTATTCTTCGTACTCTATTTCATCAGTTCCGATAAACTGCTCAACTACATCCCGCACCGACACAGGAGTTACTGTGTTATCTGCTAAAATGTTTGCAGCAATCCTTGCCTCTTCTTCTGTACAGAAAATATCAAAAACCTTTCTATACTCAATCCGCAAAGTACCCAAATCCGTCGTCTCACGCTTTAAAACTTCAATTCCGTATGTGTTGTTCGACTCGCCTTCAACATAAATTTCCTTTTCAAGCGTATAGTATTCCAAAATAAACGCACGCTTTTTTTCTTCTTCGGTATTTACTACCACTTTTCTGACTAATTTTCTAATGCTCATTTTCTTCTCCTTAATATATTTTGTGTATTTTTCTTCGACAATACACATTATATAGTGTTTAATGTTACAATTCAATTACAAGACTTCGACAATTTAACATAAAGAATTGAAAAAAATGCAAAAAACAGGACATAACCGGTCGAAAAAAAGCAGTTTTTATAAAAAACTTGTAAAAAATATAGACTTTTATTTTTTGTTAGTGTATAATATCCTTATAAAATCTTTATAAAATTCTTTTGGAAATGAGGTTAATTATGCAGGAATTAAAACAAAAATACGGTCTTTTGACAGCTATCGCAATGGTAGTCGGTATCGTTATCGGAAGCGGTGTGTTTTTTAAAGCCGAAAAAGTTCTAAGTGTTACAAGCGGCAATCTTCCGCTTGGTATCTTAGCCTGGATTGTAGGCGGTCTTATCGTTTTGGTGTGTGCTTACACTTTTTCTGTTATGGCCACACGTTATGTTAAGGTAAACGGCATTGTTGACTACGCAGAAACTGCCGTAGGCGGCAAATACGCTTACTTTATGGGTTGGTTTATGGCGTTTATTTACTACCCCAGCTTAACATCGGTTTTATCATGGGTTTCAGCCCGTTACACAGGTGTTTTGTTTGGTATGGACATAGCAGGCCCTGAAGTTATGGTTATCGCATTTGTTTATATGATAGTATTTTATGCTCTAAACACACTCTCTCCTGTTATTTCAGGTAAATTTCAGGTTTCTACAACCATCATAAAGCTCATACCCTTGCTTTTGGTTGCAGTTTTTGGTCTTATTGCCGGCATTTCAAACGGTCTTACAGTTGAAAACTTCGCTACTGCTCACATCGTTCCCGAGAGCGGTTATGGAGTTGCACTCTTTACGGCAGTTGCAGCGTGTGCCTTTGCTTATGACGGCTGGATTATTGCAACCAGCGTAAACGCAGAACTCAAAAACCCCAAGAAAAACTTGCCCATCGCCCTTTCATTGGGTATGCTTGCAATTATAGTTATTTACATACTTTACTACATTGGTCTTTCCGGCGGTGCTACAAATGCTGATATGATTGCATTGGGCGAGACAGGTGTTAAAAAGGCATTTTCTAATATCTTCGGACCTATCGGCGGCAGTGCTCTTTCTGTTGTAGTTGTAATTTCTTGTCTTGGTACATTAAACGGACTTATGGTTGCTACAACAAGAAGCATTTACGCATTATCTGCAAGAAAACAAGGTCCTAAGCCTGAAATGTTCGGAAAATTAGACGAGCACACAAATATGCCCACAAACTCATCTATTGTAGGTCTTTTGATGGCTGCTGTATGGCTTTTATTCTTCTATGGTTCTGTAGTTATCACAATCAGCGGCAAAGCTCCTTTATTCGGTAAATTAAGCTTTGACTCATCAGAGCTTTCTATCGTATCGATTTATGCTTTATACATCCCGATATTCTATATGATGATGAAAAAGGAAAAAGACTTACATCCTGTAAAAAGATTTATAATTCCCATACTCAGCATTTTAGGTTGTCTGTTTATGGTAGTGTCTTTGGTAGTGTCACACGGCTTTACACCGACAATAGCGTTTTTGATAATTGCTGGCGTTATTATGCTTTTAAGTATACCTTTTTACAAAAAGAACAACTGATAAGACAGAAAAAAATAAGGCAGACACATTCGTGTCTGCCTTATTTTTATTCATTTAAAATTTATCTACAGGAAATACTATCTTCAATTGATTGATTTTGCTCTCATAAGCCTTCTGGCGTTTTTCCTGAATCAGGGCACCTTTAATCTGGTCTTTAACGTCATCAAATGCAATTTCGCTTGATTCGTTTTTAGCTGTTAATTTTATAATATGAAAACCAAACTGTGTTTTAACAGGGCCGCGAAGTTCTCCAACTTCCATAGAAAATACTGCCCGGTCAAATTCAGGTACCATCTGTCCTTTTGTAAATTCTCCCAAAGCACCACCGTTTTGTTTTGACGGACACGTACTGTTTTCTCTTGCTGCATCTTCAAATGAAACTTCACCTGATTCAATTTTTGCTAAAATTTCATTGGCTTTTTCTTCGTTGTCAACCAAAATGTGACTTGCTGCAACTGATTCACCGCTAACAAACTGAGCCTTGTTTTCATCGTAATATGCTTTAATTTCTTCATCTTTAACTTCTACTTTTTCCAAAGCCTTTGCAATATTAAAGTTTGCAAGCATTTCGTTTTTCATCTTTTCAAGCTCTGCTTTGAATTCAGCGTTATGTTCCATCAAGTTTTTCTTAGCGTCTAAAACTAAAAGTTTTTTGCCTATTAACTGGTCTAATATCATTGCTCTTCCCTGCTCTGAGTCAAAATTCTGACCGCGAGCAGAATAAGCCTCCACGAGTTCTTCTACCTCTGACTGATAAACCGGGTTTCCTCCGACATTTGCTAAAATTTTGTTTTCCATTTTAAAAATTCCTTTTCTTGTTTATTTTTGTCCCAAGCTTTCACAATAAATACAACGATAGATTTTTTTATCCCTGTCCGTCAGTTTAAAAATATGCGGAAGCTCTTGTTCTGTCGTTGTAATACATCTGGGATTTTTACACATTATAATGTTTTTGATTTTCTGGGGAGCTTCTAATCGCTCACGTTTTAGTAGCTTTCCGTCTTTTATAACGTTTACTGTTACACGCTCATCCAAGTATCCTAAAACATCCAAATCCACATCGATGGATTTATCGATTTTAATAATATCTTTTCTACCGTATTTTTTGCTCTCGGCATTTTTAATTATTGCCACCTGACAATCAAGCTTGTCTAAATTTAGTGCCGCGTAAATATCCATACAGCGACCTGCGGTGATGTGGTCTAATACGATACCATCTTTAATCTGTCCTATAATCATTTTGCCGCCTCCTCTAAAACCTTTAAAATCAGCGCCATACGCATAAATTTACCATTTAGTACCTGCTTAAAGTAGCACGCTCTTTCGTCATCATCAACCGCTACCGTAATTTCGTTTACTCTCGGCAAGGGATGTAAGATTATCATATCTTTTTTAGCCGCTACTAACTTATCAGGAGATAATATGTAGCTGTCCTTTAAACGGATATAATCCTGCTCGTTGAAAAATCTTTCCTTTTGCACTCGCGTCATATAGAGTACATCAAGCTCTCCCATATACTCTTCCAACGACTCGGTTTCAACAAATTCAAGTCCGTGAGCTGCCATATCTTCAAGCATATAGTCAGGAAGCTTCAACTCTTCGGGAGATATCAATACCACCTTGATGCTTTCATATCTTGTAAGAGCGTGAATAAGCGAATGAACCGTTCTTCCGAACTTTAAATCACCGCAAAAGCCAACGGTTAAATTATTAAGTCTTCCCTTTTCTCTGTGAATTGTAAGTAAATCTGCCAAAGTCTGCGTAGGGTGATTATGACCGCCGTCACCTGCGTTTATAACAGGCACACTCGATGCGTTTGCCGCAACTAAGGCTGCACCCTCTTTGGGATGACGCATAGCGATAACATCAGCATAACAGCTTACAACCTTTGTCGTATCGTGAACACTTTCACCTTTTGATGCTGAAGAGTTGCCACCGTCAGCAAAACCCAATACATTTCCGCCAAGCTCATACATAGCCGCCTCAAAGCTCAATCTTGTACGTGTGGATGGTTCAAAAAAGAGTGTTGCAAGCTTTTTGTTTTTACACTTTTCGCGGTAATCATCAGGATTTTTTATAATATCCTCTGCAACAGTGATAAGTTCTTGTATTTCTTCTTTTGAAAGGTCGAGAATATCAATTATACTTCTCATAATGCATTCTCCTTATATTTTTATTATTTTATCCAGGATTCGTCAGACGGGTTATTGCGAAAAGCAATAAGTCTTTCTTTATCATCAGGCTTAATGTAACCTGTTTCTGCCGCGACTTCAACAACTGCATCAAAATTAGAAAGGCTCACATTTTTAACGTTTGCAGCTTCTAATCTTTCCAATCCCTTCTTCATTCCGTATGTGAAGATGCTTACAACACCTAAAACATCTGCACCGGCTTCTCTTAATGATTCTACAACTTCAATAACGCTGCCGCCTGTTGAGATAAGATCTTCAACTACAACAACCTTTTGTCCCTTTTCTAATTTTCCTTCGATTTTGTTTTGTCTTCCGTGATCTTTATTACCCGAGCGAACATATCCCATAGGAATTCCCATAATATGTCCGCAGATAGCAGCGTGAGCGATTCCTGCTGTTGATGTTCCCATTAAAACTTCAACATCGGGATAATGTTCACGGATTTTTGCAACCAGTCCGTTTTCCACATCGTTACGAACTTTGGGGGCTGTGAGTGTCAATCTGTTATCGCAGTAAATCGGACTTTTAATTCCGCTTGCCCAAGTAAACGGCTCTTCCGGTCTTAAAAATACTGCTTTGATGTCAAGTAAACCTTTAGCAATTTTCTTTTCCATATCTATTCTCCTAACCTATAAATTCTCTAACACATCTTCTGTATGCTGCCACAGGGTCAGCAGCTGCTGTAATCGGACGACCTACAACTATATAGTCAGAGCCGATTTCGCGAGCTTTAGCAGGCGTTGTAACTCTCACCTGATCGCCAATATCACCGTCAGCAAAGCGCACACCGGGAGTTACTGTCAAAA
>CAZCOF010000007.1:0-27630 GCA_964500095.1 uncultured Oscillospiraceae bacterium | reverse complement strand
TCTTAAAATTGTAACAACTTCTTTCTTTGTGGGAAGCGGAATAGGTCCTGATACCTTAGCTCCGCTTCTCTTAGCTGTTTCAACAATCTTTTCTGCTGACTGGTCTAAAAGAACGTGGTCATAAGACTTTAATCTGATTCTCATTTTCTGGTTTGCCTGTGCCATTTGTGTTTCCTCCTTATTTTTTTGTGTCTGTGATAAAACGACAGCATCTTTTTAAAACTGAGCCGGGTGTTTTGCGGTATCTCATAAATAATACCGAAAACCGATTCGGCCTCCGGGTCAAAGATGTAGTCTTTTTCTGCACAAACGGACACACGCGCAAAAAGGGCATAGCTACCCTGTTTTTGCCAATTGGTATTACCGTTTTTGCAATGACTCTGTCGCCCGGTTTCAATGAATCGGACATTCTCCATGGAAAAACCCGCATAACTTGCGGCAACCTCCCACTTCCTCGTATGCCATGTCACAGCTCTTACATTATACCTTATATAATAGGTAAATGCAAGATTTTTTTGTGATAAATTACAAAAAAATCTTCACAAACTTTTTTGATATTAACATTTCATTTTTGTGCAATTTTACAACAATTTTTTACCTATTGATACCCGTCTTTTTTTATGATATAATTGATATATACAGAATTTTATTTTATAACAGAACAAAGCAACGGAGAAATAAATATGAAAACTCTGACAGTTACGAAAAACGACTCAGGTCAACGACTTGATAAGTTCCTAATTAAATATCTGTCTTCTATGCCGAAGAGCTTGGTGTACAAGTCACTTCGAAAAAAGCGTATCAAGGTAAACGGAGTCCGTGCTAAAGAAGATTTTATTCTGTCCGAGAACGACACATTAGAGCTTTATATAAATGACGAGTTTTTTGAATCAAAAGATGAAAATAATGAATTTTTGTCATTAACATCTTGTGATTTGGGCATCGTGTACGAAGACGAAAACATCATCATCGTAAACAAGCCGCAGGGTTTATCCGTACACGCAGACGAGTCTGAAACTCCCGATACGTTGATTAACAGAATAAAGAAGTATCTTTATGACAAAGGAGATTTTAACCCCGATGCTGATTTGACATTTTCGCCAACACTTGCCCACCGTATTGATAAAAATACACAAGGACTTGTAATTGCAGCAAAAAATTCGGAGTCTTTGCGAATTTTAAACGAGAAGATTAAATGTAAAGAAATCAAAAAATTCTATCTGTGTATAATACGCGGTCATATTAATAAGGAAGAAAGTACCCTACGTGCTTTTCATTTTAAAGATGAAGGCAAAAAGACAGCAATTATTTCCGATGTTAAAAAGCAAGGCTTTAAAGAAATGATAACAAAATATAAAGTCAAGCATCGTTATAAAAATCACGACCTTTTAGAAGTCGAGTTGATAACCGGAAGAACGCACCAGATAAGGGCGCATTTATCTCATATCGGTCATCCCCTTTTAGGCGACGGAAAATATGGGCGTCTTGACAAAAATTCACCCTTAAGACGACAAGCCTTAATAGCATACAAGCTTATATTTGATTTTAAAACAGAGAGTGGGATTTTGTCATATTTAAATAATAAGGAAATAAAAATCGAGCACCCCACATTAGTATCAAAAGAAATCGAGGGCAAATTATGAAAAAAATAACAAGCTTTACTGTAGACCACAGATACATAACAGAAGGTATTTACATTTCACGTATTGACGGCGATGTAACGACTTATGATTTAAGAACTAAAAAGCCAAACTCTGATGACTATATGGACCATTCTACTATGCACACATTTGAGCATATATTTGCAACATTCGTACGAAACTCTGCGATTGCTGACGATGTTTTGTACTTCGGTCCTATGGGCTGCCAAACGGGTTTTTATCTTTTGGTAAGAAACGCCGACAATGATAAAGTGCGAAATATTGTATGCGGTATCTTAAAAGACATCTGCGAATACAACGGCGAAGTTTTCGGAAACAGCGAAATTGAATGCGGAAACTATAAAACGCTAAATTTAGAAAAAGCAAAGCGAGAAGCAAAAAGCTATTTGGAATGCTTGGCACGTGATAACAACAACTTTATTTATCCAAAAGGAGAAGAAAAATGATAGGAATTATAGGTGCAATGGGTATTGAAGTCAACGCTCTTGCCAATTTATTAGAAAACAAGCAACAAGAAACAATTTCAGGTGTAGAATATATGTCAGGCACAATCTATGGAAAAGACGTAGTACTCGCCGTTTGTGGCATCGGCAAGGTGTTTGCAGCAATTTGTGCACAAACTATGATTTTGAAATACAATCCCGATGTTATCATAAATACAGGAGTTGCAGGAACGTTGACAGAAAAGCTTTCTATCGGTGACATTGCAATAGCCGACAGCGTAGTCCAGCACGATATGGATACATCGCCCTTAGGCGACCCCGTTGGTCTTTTGTCAGGCGTTAATATCGTTAAAATTCCGGCGGATGATGCGACTTTTAAAAAAATTGAAACCTGTGTTAAAGCATTAAATGCAAATTACGAAATTGGAACGATAGCATCAGGCGACCAGTTTTTGGCAAGCAATGATGTAAAGAAAAGAATAGTCAAAAACTTCAGTGCAATTGCCGGAGAAATGGAAGGCGGCTCAATCGGTCACGTTTGCTATGTGAACAAAAAACCGTTTTGTGTACTTCGTGCAATTTCTGATTGTGCTGACGGAACAGGTGCTGAAAATTATATGGAATTTTTAAACCAAGCAGCAGAAAACGCTGTAGAAGTTATGAAAATGTTTATAAAAGAATATTAAAAAACTCCCCTTACGGGGTTTTTAATATCCATACAGCCATCTTGACGGCACTAAAAATGTGTACGGTGCTGTCACGATTGCAAATATTAAAGAAAGCAAAAGCCTTGTTCTTTTATCAGTATTCCTAAATGTTATGTGATAATTTAAAACAAAAATCAAAACAGCAGAAATTATAATTCCCGGTACGGTAATATACCACTCATCAGCCATATTACCAACTTCTAAAAATACATTTATAAGCATATACAAAGACCCGATTACGTCAGAAAATATACCTATTAAAAAGACTTTTAGTATACTTTTTTTGTAAAATTCTTTCTTCTCACAAATCTTAAAAACATACATAGAAATAAGCAAAACCAAGCTGTCAATTATAAAATTTCCCGGAAGAACAACAAGCCACGTAACAGGAAACAACAAAAGCATCCACAAAGGAAATAGCACGTTGTAAAGCTTAATATCTTTTTTCATATTATCACACTCCTTTGGATATATTTTAACACAAGCAGGTAAAAAAGGCAATCCCTACAGCGGAATTGCCTTTTTGTTTTCATTTGCTGAATTACACCTGTTCACATATCAACATAATATAAATTTCTGTTGCGATTTGAACATATTGGCAATTCAAAGTTTTACAAATATATACTATTATTCCAGCACAAACAAGCCGAAAGCCTCCGGTCTGTGAAAATCCGGTTTTTCCGTATTGATGGGATACAAGGTTAAATAGTGTTCCTGTTCCGTTTCGCTTCCGCATTTGTAGATGTTGCCGTACATATTCTTTGTGTGACCTCCGAGTACCTTGTCGATATAAGCAAACGGCATCGTAAACTGGATGATCCATATTTTTTCATCTACATAGGACTGTACCTCAAAGAATTTCTTGTCCACTTCGGGCTTTTCAAAGTTATAACGGTCATAACGCACACCATAGTACATCGTGCCGAAGGGGTTGAATTCAAAATTCATATATCTTTCATCGTTTTCATTGGGACGGAAGAAAAATTCCATACAACTTTCTTCGCATACGTCGCTGTTTTGTTCGCGGCGTTTTGCAACCAACGGTTTTTCGTCCGTCATAAGCTGCACATAAAGTCCGTAGTCGCTGTACAAAATTTTTGCTGTTGTGTTCGGGGCGTAGTCAAACTCACTCCAGTTTATCAGAGCAATATTCGCAACATTTGCCTTTTCCCATTCTTTATCCCACATACTCGGTTTTTCTTCTTCGGTCTTTTTAATAATATACATTCTATTTCGCTCCACACTTTTGTTTTATAAGCACCCGGTGTATGTTGCCCTATATCAATATTTGTTTTGACTAAAGCAATTTACTTGTATCGATATCAAACGCATCCAAAAGCCACGTAATTGTATCTCCGTCTAAGTATGCAACCTCATTATTGAACTGTGCTTTTAATGTCGGATCAGCTTTAATTATAGCAAAATACTTTTTCGCTGTCACAACATCGAGATCATCTTCGGTATCATAATATGTTCTTGAGATATATCCTCTGTCAATTACATTAGAGTCGCCATCAGCAATAACCTTTATTATACACCCATATATCGTATAAATCATCATTGCGGATTCTTCTGATTGGAATACACCCATATTGAGTTCGATATCATCACGAACAAATTCGAGATTGGTTATCATATCTTTATTAACTGCTTCGTAGTCAATTTCAGGTTCATCGGGTTCGTCCGGTACAGCCGGTGTATCAGGCTCATCAGGAGTATCGGGAGTAACCGGAGTATCAGGAGTTGTATTACCACCGGTTGATTCTCCGCCTGTTGTGTCATCGGTTGAGCCACCCGTTGAGTCTTCACCCGTTGAGTCATCGGTTGAGCCACCTGTTGAGTCTTCACCTGTTGAGTCTTCGGTTGAACCACCTGTTGAATCTTCACCTGTAGAACCACCGGTTGAACCACCGGTCGAGCCGCCTGTTGAACCACCTGTTGAGCCACCTGTTGAACCACCTGTTGAGCCACCTGTTGAACCGCCGGTCGAGCCGCCTGTTGACGACTGATCGCTGTCACCTTCATCAGGTGTTTCCTGTACAAAATTTGCATATACTACTGAATATTCATCTCTTTTAATGTTTTCCTGAGCACGGAAGGTATTTCCTTCTTCTAAGCTCATAAGCATATTGCCTATAACCTTCTGAACGTAAGGCATTGCCCATTCAGAAACTGCATCACTGATTTCTACATCATCAGAAACAGATGCCAAATTTGCAACACGGCATAAAATCGCACAAGACTGTTCTCTCGTTACATACGCATCGCCTTTAAATGTACCGTCATCATAACCTACAATATAGCCTGCTTTTTTGGCAATCAAAACATGCTCGTAATACCAATTAGCCGACGATACATCAGAAAAGCCTGTTGTGTCTTTTTCTGTATAACCAAACAATGTATTTACAATTTTACAAAGCTCCGCACGTCTAATCGGGTCACCCGGACGAAATGTTCCGTCGCCGTCACCAACTAAAATCCCCGCATTTGCAAGCTTATAAATTGCTTTACCTGCTGTTGTATTCTCGTCTACATCAGAAAAGCTTATTGCATTTTCATTTTCTGCCGAAATAAGCATAGTCTCGTCTGCTAAGACCGCCATTGTGAATACAGAAACTGTCAATACCAGCGATAAAATTGCAGATAATAATCGTTTCATAAAATTCCTCCTTAATAACTTGCATTAGTCACGGCAAAACGCCGTGACTAATGTCTTTATAGCTTATTTATAAGATCTTTGTACAGTCATTTCAACCTTAGCAATTTTAACCTTGTAGATATCAATGTCTGTAACTTTCATTTCTTCTGCAGGAACTCTGAATCCGTCTATGCCTTCGTATGCAAGGATATAGAACAAATCGTATACAGAATCCAATGCAGATTCAATTTTTCCGTTATTCTTAAGCTCATCAAGCTTGTCACCAACGGTTCCGAGCTTTCCTTTGCCGTCGAACAATTCGCCGAATGATGTAGCCTCAAACTTGTCAACTGCCTGCTTGAATTTATCGCTTTCGATAACTGCTTTTAGTTTTGCCTGAACATTGTCGTCATACTCATAAATTACTGCATAAATGGTATCAATGCTCAAAACAGGATCTTCATTGCCTATTAATAAATCAAGCATTTTAATTACTCTTTTGTCTTCGGCAATAGACTCGTCTTCAAATTTTGCATTAATGCTGCTTCCTAAGTATTTTTCAATCAGTGATTTAGCCTTATCGCCATACTGAAGAAGTAAGTTGTTCAGCTGTTCGACGCTTTCAACTGCACTCTGAACCTTAGACGGAAGCTTGCCATCGTCTTTGAACGCAATTAAGATTTCGTTCATCTTTTCGTGTACTATGAAAATCTTATCAAACATTGCATCATACAACGCTTCGAGCTGTTCTTCTGTCAAGCCTTCGCCTTCATCATCACCGTACCATGTAAGTGCGTCATCACCAACGATTAAGAGCATTATCATATAATCGTAGTAATCCATAACACCCTTTAAACTGTAGCCGGTAAAGTTTCCGTTAGCTAACGACTTGTCACCGTCAACTAAGTAGCTTATAAAGTCTTGTTCAATCAAGAAGTTCAGGTACTTGTTTTCATCATAGTAAATACCTGCATTACCTAGCTTTTCAAAAATCTTATCTGCGGCTTTATCATACAATTTTTCATAAATATCAAAGATATTCATTCTAAATGTTAAAGATGTTGTGTATGTCTTTTTGAAGCTGCTATCTGAAGCTGCTTTTACTTCATTTATAACAGCATCTAAGCCATCACAATAATTAGCCATCATACTGTCGTAATACTTCTTGATAAAGTCTGTTCCTACAGTATCTTTAAGTTTATTGATTGCAGCGTTATCAATGTAATCAATAACAGAGTCAAATGTCAAGCTTCTTATTGCACCTGAGATTGCTGATACCAAAGTAACGTTTGACTTATTAACTTCAACAACGTCACCGTTTAACAACTGATGCATAAACTTAGTGTAATCAGCATCGCTCTGTAACGCTTCAAAAATCTTGTCTGCAAATTGTGTCTTTTCGCTATCTGTAAGACCTGCAACATAGTCTTTGATGAACTGCTCATCAACAAACGCCGTAATATCTATGCTCTTTAGAGCATCTGTGATAACTGTTCTGTTTTCATTTACGAATTCTTCGTCAACATCATCGATAAACGCAGAAATATTTGATGTAATCTCTGATTCATTTAAAGGATCGTCGATATAGGTTTTCGCAAAGTCTTTAACTGTGTCTTTTTGCTGTTCATCCTGAATGAATGCATTTAATTCATTTCTAACAGTAGTAACGTTAGCATCTACAGTTAAGAATGAAGCAATATACGTGTTAAGATCTGTAACAGTTACATTCTTCATATACTTTTTGATTAAAGATTTTAAATCAGTATCAGAAATACCTGTTACATAATCTTTAATAACGCTTGTATCTATAGTGTCTGCAACACTAACCAATGCACTTTCAACTTCGCTGTAAACAGAGTTTGAATCGTCGGGATTAAGCATATTAACAATTTTTTCTGTCAACTTGGTGTAATTGTCATTAACAACATTATTAATGTTTGTTGTGTGAGTATCTCTGTAGTTCTTAACAATCACTTTAAGTCTTGCAACAACCGAAGGTGTCGGGTCAACTACAAACTGATGCTTAACTGTTTCAATGTGCGAAAGCATAGTTTCAAGCTCAGCATTGAGTTCATCATTGTTAAGATCAACACCCAAAATCAAATCTCCAATGAAATCAAAGAGAATATCTTCAATAACAGTTGCAATAGATGCGTTGATTACATCATCTGTATGAAGTGTTTCTTTTTCAATGTACTTGGTTATATAATCAGCCAAAAGCTCGTCAACAAGTTTTATAACAGTTGTGTCTGTTATCTCATCAGCCTTGCCTGTTGTGATTTTTTCAACCATATCAGACTTATAGCTATCGAATTTATCTTTAATATTTTCTAATACGCTTTGTCTTCTTGATTGAACAAGATATATTGCATTACGAATTTCCTGCTTTTGAGTCTCTGTTAAGTTTTCATAATTTCCTGTAGCAGCAGCTTCGTCTCTTGCATTATATTCATCAGCAATAGCCTGCTCGATATCATTTGTTGAAATGAATGTGTATGTTCCTGTTACATCGCCCTGCTGTAATACATATCTTAAAAGATCATAATCATCTGCAACAAAGTCTTCCCAAGTAATTTCATCAGCAACTACCTGCTTTAATTCAGGATGTGTTACAAAGAGTGTTTCAAACGAAGCTGAATTCTTAACCAAATCTAAAACGTGTTTTCTAAATTCCGATGCTTCATCATTAATCAAATCTTCTACATCCTTTGCCAACGGATGAGCTGTAGTATCACCGTCAACGGGATGAAGCTGATCTATGATATAGTCATGGAATTCCACAGAATTAAGTAAAAGCTCTACGAAATCTTCATCTGCCATAACTGCTTCAACCAAGATTTCTCTATAACCTGCATTGTTTAACGCTTTATCAATGAAAGCATCGGTTAATGCTAATTTTATAACTTCAGCCTTCATTTTTTCATTTGCAAGGAAGTCAGGTAAACGTGAGCTTGTTAAGATTTCTCTTCTTAAGTCTTTGCCTTCTTGTGTATCAGCCTTAAGATTTGTTCTTATATAGCTTACAACAGCATCCATAACAACAGATGCGGGTGATACTAAGTCAGCTGCAACCATATCAACAAACTTGGTATAGAAAGAGCTTGTCGGGTCACCAATCTGTGTCATTATATAATCAAGAGCTTTTGTCTTAAGCGTCGAAGTCTTGTTTTTGTCCTTAAGGTCTGCAATAAGCTGGTCAATCAAGTCTTCACGGAAATCATAATCTGCTATCAGATAGTCAATGACAAAATCAAGCATTGTAGATTCATCTTTCTTTAAATCAGAAAGAACATAGTCGATAATATCTTCCTTGTGGTCTTCTGATTTGATTAAAGATACGATTTCTTCATCTGTCATTTGCTCAATGATTGTGTCAATTCCCAACTGTTCAGCGAATTCTGCTACATCAATCATAGAGAAGATTTTGTCAAGCTCTGCGGGGTTTTTAACAACGTCACGCAGATGCTGTTTAATCATATTGTTTGCTGTATCTTCTTTAACAAATGCAGAAATCTTAATCGGAACATCTATAATCTGAACATTCTTCTTATCGCCGTCAAGCTCGATAACACCGGATTTCACCATCGCATTAACTGCTTTTTCAACCATTTCGTCGTATTTAGGAATCATATCCTGTTCCAAAGCAAGTTCTAACTGCTGTTTTGCAGATACTGCAACGATATCCTTAATCGTGTTCATCACTCGTGTATCGCTACTGTAATTTGCACTTACGCTGAGTGCCTGAACCGTACCGTTATATTCATACGAGAGCATCATACTGAGTGCTTTTGATAACAGGTAAACGTTGGTGTTTTCGTTTACTTCAACAGTTTCGTCAAAAGGTGTCATAACACCCTCTTTAACATACCAGAATGAAGGAAGAATTTCGTGTTGCCATTCGTTATCCGCATACAAAGATGCCACGCTTGCATCCTCTACATAACCCTTACGAACATAGTCCTGAGCATTCGGGAATGCACCTTCGTCAACTGTTGTTCCTTTTTCAACAGATAAAGGCGAACCAATCCTAAACGGCGGTAAATTACTGTAAATTCTGTAGAATGTAACAGTAACAGGTTCTGCCGGAATAGCTTCAAAGTGCGGTGTTAAGGTAACTACATCAGGAGTTTCTTCGGTAATTGTCAAATTGTCAACTCTAATGCCTGTGACTGCATTTTTCCAATATTTAAACTCTTCGCCGTCGGGTGCTGCAACATCGGTTCCCGTCGGTAATGTATAAGAATCAACATCTGTAATATTATAGGTAAGCTCTGTTGGTTCGCAGCCTTCTTTCCACGTTACACCTGAATATGTAATTTTGTAGGTTTTGAGTGTGATGTGAGCTTCAATTGTGATATCTGCCTCTGTTGTCGGTAAATATCCGCCGTCTTTTATTGCCTGAAGTGAGTCAACACGGTTTCCGTTTATCTTCCAGTATTCGAACTGATAGCCTAACGCAGGTTCAACTTTTTCAGCGGGTGGTAACTGTTTTGTACCCAATTCTTCAACTGTAAAGCTTGTTATCGGTGAGTATTCATCCTTCCACGTAAATGCAGGATCACCTGTAAATGTTACGTTATATGTGTTCGCTGTAAACTTAGCATTTAAATCCTGTGTAGCTGTAACGGTGCTAAAGTCTGTTATCTCGTTGTCGCCTGCATCATACCAACCATCAAATGTATAGTAATCCTTTGTGGGATCGGTAACTGTTTTATTGGGTGTGCCGTTTGTTACAGTAACGGTATCGTATGTGGTGCCGTCAACCTTTAAGGTCAATGTATAAACAGTATCGGTAGAACCGCCGCCTGAGCCACCGCTTGAACCGCCGCCTGAACGGGTTAAGAATTTTGCCGTTGTATTTTCAACAATACCTTTAAAGAAATCTTCATCACGATAGTTGTTGAAATTTGTAACGCCGTTCACATTGTTGACAACAACAAAATCACCGCGGGTTGACTTTGATACTTTAATAGTACCGCCTCTTGCGAGCAAGCGTTTTTCAATGGTAACACTTTCGATTTTAATCTCGCCTTCGCCTACGCCGTCACCAATAACCAAATCACCGGTGTTTTTTAAACCCTTTAAGGTAACGCCTCCGACACGCACAACTGTAATGCCGTCTAAATCTTTTGTATATGTGCCGGGTTCTGTTATATATGTACGGATAGCATTGTGCATAACCTGTGCAAATTCTTCACGTGAAATCCAGTCAGTAGGATTTACATCGCCCTGAGGATCGCCGTTTACATATCCCCTTTCAGTCAGTGCTGCCATATAGTTTATTGCCCAAGACGCAATTTCGCCTTTGTCGTTAAACTTGTCTAGCACACTCGTGTCTTCGCTTGACAAAACTAAAACTCTTGCAATAGCAGTGAAGACCTCCTGACGTGTGATAGATGCATCAGGATCCATCTGAGTAGAGCTTTTTCCGTTTAAAGAGCCCATCTTAACTGCTTTTGCAACAGCATCATAATACCACGCATCTGTTAAAACGTCACTGTATGCAGAAACGTCCGCTTTGGTTTCAGCACCAAAAGCACGTGTTATGATAGCTGCAAACTGCGCCCTTGTTAAATTTGCCTCCGGATGAATTTTTCCGTCATCGTAGCCGTTTAAAAGACCGTTATTAACGGCTGCTGTCATAGCTTCTTTGGACCAGCCCGTCGGAAAATCCAAGAAATCTGCTGTTTTGTCAGCAAACGCAACAGGAACTAATGATAACAGCATTACTACTGCTAAGAAAAGCCCTATTGTTCTTCTTGCCCATTGTTTCATGTTACCACTCCTTAATTAATACCGTTTAATCCATATATCTGCTTATAAAGTAAGATTTTTTTAAACGCTTTTCATTTAAATAAGCTTCTTCAAGCTTTTTAACTATTGATGTTTCTTGACTGCTTTGTTTTAATGCGGTTTCTATTTCATCTAAAATACCGTAGACAACGCTGTCACATTCGTTTTCCCACGCTGCAACCTTTGAAATATTGGAATTTATCATCTGCTGCTTTGCAGTTTTCATTTCTTCCTGACTCATATTATTTGATGTGACCAAAGAATAATATTCGCTATAGAGCTGACCTTCTATAGCATCCAACTTTCCTAAGTATTTGTTTTTTTGAATGTAGAGTTTTGCAATCGACTCAGATACAACCGTGTCCGGAGCTTTTTCCTGAGTGTCAGGCTCAGTCGGTTTTTCAACATTACTTTCAGGTTGTTCTTCTTTCTTTTCCTGACCCGTTAAAATCTCAACGGCCTCTTCTTCTGTTAATTTTCCATCTTTTAGCGACTGTGCTTCTTCTTCCGTCAAATCACGAACTGTAATATTTTCATTCTCGTCAATATACTGTTGAAGCTGCTGTTTGTTTTCATTCAGTTTTTGAGCAACTTCTTCCTGAGAATACCTAAAAGAATCAAACAGTGCTGCGATGCTGTTTCGGTGCTTTATTACAACACTTCCGAGCAAAATCACTATTATCAAAATCACAAACAACCATATTAAGCGTCGCTTGTTCATACAATCCACCTCATTATGATAGATATACACTATATTATTGTACCTTTTTTACGTCAAATTGTCAAGTATATAAATAATTTTTCTCCAAAAGAAATAATTTCTTATACAAACCATACAAAAAATACTATTTTTTGACTTTTTTCACATAAGAATAAGCTTCACAAATCTACAAAAACGGAGCTGTAGCAAAATCATTTTGCTACAGCTCCGTTTACTTTGCTATTTCATTAAGTGCCTTTTTGTGCATATAGTGGATATTTCTCGGAGAATAGTTCAAAAGCTCCGAAATTTCTTCCCAATCGCACCCGTCTATGTATCTGTATCGCAAAAGCATCGCTTCTGCTCCGTTCTTTACATTGTCAATTTCTTTTTCAATCGCTCGCTTTTCTTTTAGTATGTTGTTCACCTTTTTGCATAACCTAAGCTTTTCTTTACCCAAATTATCTATCGTGCTTTTTGTTTCCTTTGTATCTGCCGGAGATAAAATCTTGGTCAAATCTTCAAGCATTTTATATTCTTGAGCAAATCTTTTTAATTCTTTTAAATTTACTCTGTACTTTTCAAACTTTTCCTTCTTCTTATCAATTTTCAATACTCAACACGACCTTTATAAGAATATTTCAACTTATCACGTTTGTATTGATCGCAGGTTTTGTAAAAGCTGCAGTTTTTGTTTTCGCACACAAGCTCGTACAACACGCTGCACTCACCGCGATGGTAAGCGAAGCAATCTGTTTTTACCTTTAATTCTTCCACAATTCTCATCCTTTCGTTTATTCTTGACCGGTCTGCGAGTATAGTTTAACATATTAAATTTATTTTGTCAAGTATATTAAATTGAATTTTGTTTAATTTATTAAATTTGTGTTGACAAAGGGCTTATTTTGTCGTATAATGTCTAATATACTAAACAAACGAGGTACAAATTATGACAATAGGCGAGATAATTAAACAATACAGGGAGCTTTACGAGATTACAATGGACGAGTTTGCACGCTTCAGCGGATTGAGCAAGGGCTACATTTCTATGCTTGAAAAAAACGAAAACCCCAAAACCAAGCTTCCCATTATGCCGACTACCAAGACGCTTTCTTGCGTAGCTAAAGCAATGTCAATTTCAGTTTCTGAGCTTATGGACAAGCTCAACCAAAACAGCAACGATAAAAACGATGATTTAAAAGACGCTATCCCCGTTGATAAAATGGTATTGGTTCCCGTTGTAGGTCAGGTTCGTGCAGGCTACGGCGGTCTTGCCTTTGAATGTGATATGGGAAGAGAAACTGTTGATGCTAACACCTTGCGTGGATATGACCGTGAAGATTTTTTCTATCTTAAGGTAAAAGGCGACAGTATGGAACCACGCCTTTATGAAGGTGATTTAGTTCTGGTGCGCAGACAGTCAAGCATTGACAACGGCTCTTACGGAGTTGTTACCATAGACGATGAAGAAGGTGTGGTAAAAATTGTAAATTATGACAAAGACTCAATCACGCTGATTTCGCAAAACCACAACTACCCGCCCAGACAATTTATCGGTGCTGATGTTCAAAGAATACGCGTTATAGGAAAGGTAATAGAAAGCAAGAGTAAGTTTATATAACAAAAAGACTTCAGGTAATCCTGAAGTCTTTTTTAGTTTAATCCTGATGTTATTGAGTATACTATATTTATATTTTTATAAAAAGGACTTGAATGTATGAAAATTTCTTTAGAAAAAAACTTAGAAGAATTAGAAAACTACCTTTTAGAACGCGGCTACACAATCGTACCTGAGAGCGAATCGGCAGATGCTTACATCTATTCAAAAACTCCGATTTCACAAATCAGCGCCAAAAACTTCTCGCCGATTTCAACAATCTCAACCGACCCAATGCTTTTGGTGAATGCAACAGGCAAAACCTTTTTTGAAATCGAACAGATTTTAAATCAAAAATCCTACAATAAAATCTTTTGATTTTTGCGTTTAATACTTGAAATTTGCATAATTTTGAGTTATAATACACAGTTAGAATGATTTTATCGGGAGGAATAAAAAATGGCAAAAAGCATTTATCTTGACAACAGCGCCACGACCCCTTTAAAAAAAGAAGTTTTAGACGCTATGTTGCCATATTTAACAGAACATTACGGAAACCCGTCTTCCATATACAAAATCGGTCAGGAGGCAAAAGCTGCGATTGAAACGGCACGCGAACAGGTTGCTGCATCTTTGGGTGCTGCTGCACGTGAGATTTTCTTCACCGGTTGCGGAACAGAAGCTGACAACTGGGCAATTAAAGGCGCAGCACTGGCAAAATCAAAGTTAGGAAAGCATATCATTACATCAAAAATCGAGCACCACGCAGTTTTACACACCTTGCAATCTTTAGAAAAACAGGGTTTTTCGGTTACTTATTTGGATGTTGATGAGTACGGTAAAATTTCACTTGATGAGCTTCGTGCATCTATCCGTCCTGACACAATTTTAATCACAATTATGACGGCAAATAACGAAGTCGGCACAATAGAGCCAATCGCAGAAATAGGAAAAATTGCAAAAGAACACAATATTCTTTTCCACACAGATGCTGTTCAGGCAATCGGTTCAATAAATATCAATGTTCGTGAAATGAATATAGATTTGTTATCTTTGTCAGCTCACAAATTCGGCGGTCCTAAAGGTGTCGGTGCACTCTATGTTAAAAACGGCGTTCGCCCCGAAATCTTTATGCACGGCGGTGCACAGGAACGTTCAAGACGTGCAGGAACGGAAAACGTAGCATCTATTGTAGGATTGGGAAAGGCTATTTCAATTGCTACTGAGAATATAGAAAGTAAAGCTGCGAAAATTTCCGCTATGCGCGACAGACTCATAAAAGAAATTTCGGAAAAAATTCCCTACGTTAAGCTAAACGGTCACCCTACCGACCGTCTGCCGGGTAATGTGAATTTTTCATTTGAATTTATAGAAGGCGAATCGCTATTGTTGTTACTGGACTTAAACGGAATTGCAGCGTCATCAGGTTCTGCTTGTACGAGCGGTTCACTTGACCCGTCACACGTGCTTTTGGCTTTAGGTCTTCCGCACGAAATTGCACACGGCTCACTCCGCCTTTCTATAGGTGAAGTAAACACAGACGAAGACATCGACAGAGTTTTAGAAGTTTTGCCAACCATCGTACAAAGACTTCGCGATATGTCACCTTTATATGAAAAAGCAAAAAACAATTAAGGAGCGATATTATGTATTCAGAAAAAGTTATGGACCACTTTGCAAATCCCAGAAACGTCGGAGAACTCACTGATGCTAATGCAATAGGCGAAGTAGGTAATGCCAAATGCGGCGATATAATGAAAATATATATGAAGATTGAAAACGACATAATAAAAGATGTCAGCTTCAAAACCTTCGGCTGCGGTGCTGCAGTTGCTACAAGCTCTATGGCGACAGAAATGGTTAAGGGAAAAACTATTGAAGAAGCACTAAAGCTTACGAACAAGGCAGTTATGGAAGCTTTAGACGGTTTACCGCCTGCTAAAGTGCATTGCTCAGTACTCGCAGAAGAAGCAATAAACGCTGCAATCGCAGACTACTACAAGCGTCAGGGCATTGAGCCGAAAATGGAAATCAAATGTTCAGGCTGCTGTGCAGACTGTCACAAGCACGACTGATATGGAAAAGGTATTAATAGGAATGAGCGGCGGTGTTGACTCTTCAGTCGCCGCCGCACTTTTAAAGATTCAAGGCTACGACGTTCACGGCGTAACGTTAAAACTGACAGACGGCGAATCAACATTTATTGACGATGCAAGAGCCGTTTGTGAAACACTTGGCATAAATTTTACCGTCATAGATTTTCGTGATAAGTTCAAAAAGCACGTAGAGCAAGCCTTTGTTGACGAATTTAAATCAGGCAGAACACCAAACCCTTGCGTTATCTGCAATAAAATGATTAAGTTTGGTGCACTTTTTGACTATGCTACGGAAAATGGCTTTGATTATGTTGCAACAGGGCATTATGCTAAAATCACAGAAAATAACGGCTCATACTCTTTATATGCAGCAAAGTCAAGAGAAAAAGACCAGACGTATTTTTTATATTCGCTCACACAGGAAAAGCTGTCTAAAATTTTAATGCCATTAGGCGAATATGACAAAGACACAGTCCGTAATTTAGCAAAGTCATATAATCTTCCCGTATGGAGCAAAAAAGACAGCCAGGACATCTGCTTTATCCCCGACGGGGATAAAAACGCGTATCTTAAAAGGTTCTTGCCGGATACACCTGGTAATTTTTTTGATACTGACGGCAACATCATCGGTAATCATACCGGAATTTTTAACTACACCTACGGACAGCGAAAAGGTCTCGGTGCGTTTGGAAAGCCTATGTTCGTTCTGTCGATAAACCCTAACGACAACTCTATAACTTTAGGTGAATCGGGTCAGGAATATTCCCAAAGCTTTTTAGTAAAAGATGTAAATCTAATAGAAGATTTAGGGAAAAGCTTTGTATGTACCTGCAAGGTGAGATATTCGACCAACTCTTTAGACTGCTCGGTTTTAAAAGAAGGGGAATATTTAAAGGTTACACTCACTGCCCCCGCCCGCTCAATCACACCGGGACAAGCGTGCGTATTTTACGACGGCGAGCGCGTATTAGGCGGCGGAACTATAGTGACACGCTGATATTTTCGGCAGTATCAAGCTTTTTTATCAGTTCATCACGAGTTATTAAAGTGATATGCTCATAAACGTCTGCAATTCGCCAGACCAGCTTTTCTTTTTCCGGAATTAAGCCGTCACACACAACAACTAACGCACATTTTTGTACCAAGCTTTTATAGATGGCACACCTTAGGTCACGTTCAAGCGTTTCGCTTTCATTATCTAATAAAAGCACAAAAAAGTGCTTCTGCGGATATTTGCAGTACCGTTTCATCAAATAATCAGACAAATTGTAAAAAATGCTTATCAAAGCATAACATATTAAAAACAAAAAGACAAAATCGACAAAAAAATTTCCTGACATACTCTTACCTCCAAACAGTTTTTGCTACATTGTATGAAAAGAAAATATTTTTGTTACACAGGAGGCAAAACAATGAATAAAAAGAAAATTTCAGTAAAAGATATTTCTATAGCGGCTCTGCTTACGGCACTTGCTTTGGCTATTCCGTTATTTATGCCGATAAAGCTTGTTTTAGAGCCTATATTTTCTGCAACTTTCGCGGCACATGTACCGGGAATTTTAGCAATGTTTGTAGGACCATTCGCAGTTATTGGTACTGCCGTAGGCAGCGCGCTCGGCTTTTTGCAGTTAGGTCCATGGGTATCTTTGCGCGCTTTTTCTCATATAATATTCGGTCTTTTAGGATATAAAATGATTTCTAAAAAGTGGAACACTTTTTTAGTAATCTTATTAACCGGCTTGCTTCATGCAGGTGCTGAAATGATTGTAGGACTCATTTCAATTCCTGTTGTAGGGGTTCCCGCAGGCGGGATTTTAAAATACATAATCATCACAGTTGGTTGTGGATCATTTTTGCACCATTGTATTGATTTTGTAATTTCAATAATTATCTTATACACACTAAAATCAGCACGTCTTTTAAACACTGATTTCAATTTTAAAAGCCTGAAGGGTTAATTTATTAGCCCTTTAAAATAATGGAGGTATTTTATGAGGGCTGAAAAACAAAAGGTTGTCTTGGTGGGCACAGGCTTTGTCGGAATGAGCTTTGCCTATGCACTTCTAAACCAGAACGTTTGTAACGAGCTGGCACTAATTGACATAAATAAGAAAAAAGCATCAGGGGAAGCTATGGACTTAAATCATGGACTTCCCTTTTCTAATTCCAATATGAAGATTTATGCTGCAGACTATGACACTTGTAATGATGCCGACGTAGTAGTAATAGCAGCAGGAGTGGCTCAAAAACCTGGTGAAACCAGACCTGACCTTTTAAAAAGAAACACTGAAGTTTTTAAATCCATCATTTCACCTATCGTAGAATCAGGATTTTCAGGGATTTTCTTGATTGCTACAAACCCCGTTGATATTATGACGCACGTGGTAATGACTCTGTCTGGATTTCCCAAAGAACGTGTCATCGGTTCAGGTACAACGTTAGATACGGCACGACTCAGATTTTTGTTGGGAGAATATTTTGAAATTGACCCCAAAAACGTACACGCTTACGTAATAGGGGAACACGGCGATACGGAGTTTGTCCCGTGGTCGCAGGCAATGATTGGCACAAAACCTGTTGAATTGATAGTTTCCGAATGGGGCGACAGATTTAAACAGGAAGAAATGGACGCAATATCAGAACGTGTAAAAAACGCCGCCTATGAGATAATCGAAGCAAAAAGCTCAACCTATTACGGCATCGGTATGTCGCTTGTTCGAATTGTAAAGGCTATTTTAAAAGATGAAAACAGCATATTGACAGTTTCAACATATTTAGAGGGTGAATATAATCAAAGCAACGTTTACGCAGGAGTCCCTGCTGTTGTAGGAAGGCAAGGAATTGTAGAACACTTAAATTTAAGGCTCACGCCCGAAGAAGAAAGACAATTTGTAAAATCGTGCGAAACACTAAAAAATTATTATAAAGAAACAGGATTATAAAACAAAGGGTACAGCCTATAGGCTGTACCCTTTGTTTTATGTAACAATTAGAATAACTCACTCAAAGATGTGTCGTTGTATATTCTTCTAATTGCTTCAGCAAACAATGTAGCAACAGAAATTGTCTTTATTTTAGGAATTCTTCTTTCATCAGGAATAACTATTGTATCTAGTGTCAAAAGCTCTTTTATGGGGCTTTTGTCTATTCTTTCCATAGCAGGACCTGAGAGTACTCCGTGTGTACAGCAAGCATAAACTTCTTTTGCACCGCGATCAGCCAAGGCTTGCGCACCATTTGTGATTGTACCTGCAGTGTCTATCATATCGTCTAATAAGATACAGGTTTTTCCATTAATATCGCCAATGATGTTCATAACTTCTGAAACATTGGGTTTCGGACGACGCTTGTCGATAATTGCAATCGGAACGTCAAGCTTTGCAGCAAAGTCACGTGCACGTGTTACGCTTCCTAAGTCAGGAGAAACTACAACTACATCATCACGTACGGGGAATTTTTCCATATAATATTCTGACAACAATCTTCCGCCCTTTAAGTGGTCAACGGGGATGTTAAAAAATCCCTGAATCTGTGCTGCGTGTAAATCCATCGTCAAAATTCTGTCAGCACCTGCTGTTGTCAATAAATCAGCTACCAATTTTGCTGAAATCGGGTCTCTTGCTTTAGATTTTCTGTCCTGTCTTGCGTAGCCAAAATAAGGCATTACAGCTGTAATTCTTGAAGCTGATGCACGCTTTAGAGCGTCAATCATAATCAAAAGCTCCATCAAGTTGTTGTTTACAGGGTTAGAAGTTGACTGAATAACAAATACATCAGAGCCTCTTACCATTTCGTTGATATTGATAGCAATTTCTCCGTCAGAGAACATACCAACGTTTGAATCTCCTAACTTCATACCTAAGTTCGCTGCGATTTTTTCTGCTAACTGATGATTGGAGTTGCAGGCAAAAATCTTAACATCTTTACCGTGATTTACCATTTGTCTTTTCTCCCTTTTCTCTTTTGTTTTTATTTAATTTAAGTTAATTATTTACAGATTTGTCTATTCTTATGTCACTGCCTATAAACTGTATTACCCTGAAGTGTCCGTACAGTCTTGAAATCACACGTTCACCATACTTTTTCTTAAGCTCTTCTATTGACAGATTCGTATTAATCACGGTCTTTTTGCCCGCAATCAATCTTGAATTTATTATGTCAAAAAACGCAGCTGTCGTGTATTGAGTTGAAAACTCGCTTCCTAAATCATCCAATATCAAAAGGTCGCAGGAATACAGCTTATCAACCTTAAATTTAAGTTTATCCGTCGAGTCGTTTCTTTTAAACTTCAACTCTTCAAGCATCGAAAACGTCTTATACGCCGTTTCATAAATAACAGAATGATTTTTAGCAATCAATTCCTTGGCAATGCAGGTAGAAAGAAAAGTCTTTCCAAGTCCGGGTTCTCCCCAAAACAAAAGATTTATGTCCGATTTATCAAAATCAGCAACAAAATCTTTGCATATATCTACTATTCTCTTTATATGTTCTTTTGGTGAAACACCATACTTTTCGTCAACATTTTCGCTGTATAATGACATATCAAACGTGTCAAACGACTGATGTGTTAATTGAGCCGATAGATTTGACTGCTCGTACGCTTTTTCAATAAGCCTTTTTTTGTAGCACGCACACGGCTTTGCATCAACCGAGCCTGTGTCCTTACAAATATCGCAGTGATACCTTTCGGACAATTCATCAGGAGAATATCCGTTTTCTATCAAAAGTGCTTTTTTTACTGTTAAAAGCTTTTTTTGTTGTTCCCTTAACTCATCAACCTGTTTTTTTACATCACTGCCTGACAGTGCGATTTTGTAAAGCTTTAATCCTAATGATTTTATCTCGTAATCTATCTTTTCTAAGTCCGGAACCTTCAAAAAAACAGCACTTTTGCGATTTTTAAGATCTATGGCATTGTTCTGCCGCAGTTCTTCGTATTCAGTTTCAATCTCTGCTATTAATTCTGCATCAAACGCCATTTTTTACACCGCCTTTTGAAATATTTAAAAATGCTTTTCTTTCAAGCTCAGAGTAATCATATCGGGATTTTTTCTCAGATGTTTTTTTGGTGTCTTGACCCGATACCAAGCCTTCTAAAACCTTGTTCATATAACTAAAGGAAAGCTTCCCTGTTTTGTCAATTGTAATTTCATACGCCGCCTTTATCTGCTCGTGCGTTGCTTTTAACTCTGTCTGCCACTTGGCTGCAAATTCTAACTCTTTAGTCGTAAGCTTTCGCTCATTTGCACCTACTATACGCTTTATTATGCCGGTGTATGACAAAAACTCTTCACGTTTTTTTATGTGCTTTTTAGCTTTTGCTACCGTGTCGACGCCGTTTTCGGACCATTTTTGTGCCTCTTTTTCAAGCTTTCTCATAGTAGCAACACCGCGAGAAACAAAATACTCCACCATAACAACAATAACTTCAGCAGGGAGTCTGTAGTAATCGTGCATTGAATACAAAACTTCAATATCAGCGGAAGATAGAGTCTTTCCCAAAATTCCGCTTACAATTTTGTACATCTGCGAAAGTTTCCCGTCTTCTGCGATTTTTTTACTTATTTCGCCCGTTCTGTAATTCGGTCTGAAATCGGAAAGTCTTTTTGAAGAACACACATCAAAACAAATCTCAACATCAAACTCAGCATCTGTTACATCCACAAAATTATGTATTTTGACTAACCCCTCCGACGAACAATGCAAAAACGCATTCACAACATCGATGATATTTATGTGCAGTCTGTCGGCAATGTATCCGTTGGTGATGTCCGTTTTTCCTTTGTAGTACTCCAAAAGAGTAAACATATATACTGCAAGGTAAACTGAATTGCCTGAACGTATTAACTTTTCACAAGCGACTTCAGGCACGCGGATATAATCGTTATCCGGACCCTTCGATATCGAATTTATAATCATTTACCTCACCTGAATCTAAAAATACAATAATAGTTTACCACAAAAAAAAATATTTGTAAACTATGTTACGACAATTTTCTTTTAAAAAACAAGCAATAAAAATACCACGTCAGCGAGTATGCAGTAACGTGGTACTTTACAGTTCTTAATTAAATTATTTACGAAGACCAAGTTTTTCAACAATTGCACGGTATCTTTCGATGTCAACCTTCATAAGGTACTTTAGTAAACCTCGACGCTGACCAACCATCTTTAAAAGACCGCGTCTTGAGTGGTGATCCTGCTTGAACATCTTTAAATGTTCGTTTAGGTGGTTGATTCTTTCTGTAAGTACTGCAATCTGTACTTCAGGTGAACCTGTGTCGCCTTCGTGAATAGCGTATTTTGCAATGATTTCCTGCTTTAATTCTTTACGCATTTTTGTTTCCTCCTCTAAAAAATAATATCTGCCGTATGCCGAGACTTGGTCAATATCGAGGTGACTCCAAACCCCCAGCATCGGTAACAAAAGACATTTTACCACAACTTTTTTTATTTGTAAAGCCTTTTTTAAAAATTTTTTCTTATTTATATTTTTCGCCGCATTTGAGTGCTGTGTCGATGTTTGCACAGAAGTTTTCCTGTCCTATAAGCTCATAAATTCCAGACTTTTTGATAGCCTTCATAGGTTGTGCGTTTACGTGTGATAATATAACTTTAATTTCTTTATCGTAGCATTTTTTTATAAACGCTTCTAATGTATGCAAAGCATCAGTATCAACAGATATTACAGAACGCATACGTAAGATTATGCACTTCGTTTCTTCTCTCGGCTTAATCTTTGCTATTTCGCCTACAACAGCAAAAAATAGCGGACCGTTTAATTCATATACACTTATATGCGGTGAAACACTTCTTAATGAAAGACTCTCAGGGTCGTCATTTTCGTCTTCTGAATATTTCCAGCTTTCTACCGTTGACTCATCGCTCATTCTTTTCATAAAGAGAACGCACGCTGCAACAATACCGAATTCAATAGCTACAACAAGGTCAAATATAACAGTCAGTAAAAACGTAATTAAAAGCACGAAAATATCGCTTTTCGGTGATGTCCTAACTATGTGTATCACCTGCTTGTACTGGCACATATTATATGCAACATTTATCAAAATCGCAGCGATTGCGGGCATAGGAATAAGTGCTGCATACGGCATCAAAACTACAACCACCAACAACAAAACCAATGCGTGAACCATTGAAGCTATCGGTGTTCTTCCGCCGTTTTTAACGTTTGCAGCGGTTCTTGCGATAGCACCTGTTGCAGGAATTCCGCCGAACAATGCTGACGAAATATTACCTAAGCCCTGACCGATAAGTTCTGTGTTTGAGCGATGCTTTTTGTTTACCATACCGTCAGCTACAACGCACGAAAGCAACGACTCAATACCGGCTAAAATTGCAATTGTAAATGCATCGGGCAAAAGTGTACCGATAGATGAAAAATCAACCTTCGGCATTACAAATGCAGGAAATCCGCTTTTTACCGAGAATAAATCCCCGATTGTTAAAACATCCATTCCAAAGCCTTTTACCATAACAACACCTGCCGCAACTGCTAAAAGAGACGCCGGAATTTTATCATAAATTTTAGGCCAGATAAATAAAATTGCCAAGCATACAACACCAACTATAATTGCCTGATAGTTGACAGATGATGCGTTCGCTATAAACGTCTCCAACTTTTCCAATGTTTCAATAGGAGCTTCGCCGTTTAAATATGTAACGCCAAAAAAGTCCTTTAACTGACCGATTACAAGCGTCACCGCTATACCTGCGGTAAAGCCTGTTGTAATGGTAAATGGAATGTATTTAATCAAATTACCAAACTTAAATGCACCCATTACGATTAAGATAATACCCGCCATAATGGTAGCAACAGCCAATCCGCCTGTTCCGCTTTTGGCAACAATTCCTGCAACAATTGTTGCAAATGCCGCTGTAGGTCCTGAAATCTGAACGCTTGAGCCGCCAAACAACGCCGTTACAAAACCTGCGACAATAGCGGTATAAATTCCGGCCTCAGGTCCTACACCTGATGCAATAGCCAAAGCAATTGACAAAGGAAGTGCAATAATTGCAACAATGATACCTGCAATAATATCCTTTGTGAGCTGTTGACCGTTGTAATTTTTCAAATCCGTAAATAACATCGGTTTAAATGTTTTCATAAACTACCTCTTTTCGTAAAGTAAAAAAATTGTCGAACGGAATTATTATACAATGTTTTTTTGCTATTGGCAAGGTTTTTGTCAAAAAAATACTGCAATTTTTAATTGCAGTACAAATTTTTATCTCTTTTCATCTAATAAGTTTCTCAATCTGTTTACATCTTCTGCTTTCGGGGTATAATTTTCTATATAATCAAGTATTTCATCAACACTGTCTGATACCTTATACAAATCAATCGTGATACCTGAAATAAACTCTTTTTTTACAGCAACCTTCATCCACTCTAAAATCCCATCGTAGTATCCGTCAAAGTTAAATATTGCAATGGGCTTGTTGTGCTGCTGCAGCTGCTTTAAGGTCAGAATTTCATAAAACTCATCGAGTGTTCCCACACCGCCCGGTGCAATAACAAACGCATCAGACGAGTCTTCCAAAATCTTTTTTCTCTCACGCATAGTGTCTGTATAAATAAGCTCTGTACAGTTGCCAAAAAGTATACCGTCCACATTAAAAAATCTCGGGGATACACCGACTGATTCGCCGCCTTGCTCATAAACACCGCGTGCAACAGAGCCCATAACACCGTTATCTCCTGCACCAAAAACAAGACTGTGACCACGTTTTGCAAGTTTTTCGCCTAGGAGTTTGCCTGCTTCTTTGTATTTATCATTTATTTTATCGCTTGCTGCTCCATATACGCAAATTTTCATAACTTTCACTCCTTTTATAAACAAATATATGTCTATTTTATACTTAATATTTTAACACATCAAAAAAATAAAGTCAAGGTATGCAAAACTCACTAAAGTTTATTGACTTTTTTTTAGTTTAATGATATAACAAAACTATAAATTTCACAAAGAAACGGAGATATTAAAACTTATGACAAAAATAGACATTTTCTCAGGCTTTTTAGGTGCCGGAAAAACGACGCTTATAAAAAAATTATTAGACGGCGGCTTTGGTGATGAAAAAATCGTTTTAATCGAAAACGAATTTGGTGAAATAGGTATTGACGGCACATTTTTACAAGACGCAGGTGTAAATATCACAGAAATGAACTCAGGCTGTATTTGTTGCAGCTTAGTCGGTGATTTTGCAAAAGCCCTAAAGAAAGTCATACACGATTATGCACCCGACAGAATTTTAATTGAGCCATCAGGCGTCGGAAAGTTAAGCGACGTTATTGGTGCCATCAACGATTTAGAAGATGAAAGCTTAGTCTTAACCGGTGCTACGTGCGTAGTTGACGCTAAAAAATGCAAGATGTATATGAAAAACTTTGGTGAGTTTTTTAACAATCAGGTAGAAAGTGCGAAATGTATAATTTTGAGTCACACAGATGGTTTGTCAGAAGAAAAAATCCACGAATGTATCCATCTTTTAAAAGAGAAAAACGTAGATGCCGTTATCGTGTCAACATCTTGGGACAAGCTTGAAAACTCACAAATTACAGACGCAATCGAAGGTGCATCTTCAATAGATAACGAAATGTCAGAATTAGAAAAAGACTTATGCCCTGTTTGCGGTCATCATCACGAGCATCACCACGAGCACAATGAACATCGTTCCTGCCATCACGAACACGAACACCATCATCACGATGAAGATTGCTGTTGTGACCACGAACACCATCACAATGAGCATCACCACGAACACGACGAGCATTGCGATTGCCATCATCACCACGAACACGGACATCACCATCATCACGCTGATGAAGTATTCGAAAACTTCGGTATAGAAACAGCAAAAACATTCTCAAAAGACGAAATCGAAGCAATCTTAAAAGGGCTGTCAAATGAAGAAAAATATGGCACTGTACTTCGCGCAAAGGGCTATGTTCCGTCAACTGCTGATGAATGGATTTATTTTGATTACATTCCCGACACTCCCGATGTAAGACTTGGAAAACCTTCTGTCATCGGCAGAATTTGCTGTATAGGTACTGATTTGTGCGAAGAAAAAATAAAAGAATTATTTAAGCTTTAGGAGTCGCTATGAAAAACATACCCATATATTTATTTACCGGCTTTTTAGAAGCAGGAAAAACGCAATTTATTCAAGGGACATTAGAAGATGTTCGCTTTAACGATGGCGAGCGCACGCTCATACTTTTGTGCGAAGAAGGAATTGAAGAATTTGATTTTTCTAAATTTTCTTCAGAAAACGTTTTTGTCGAAGTGATTGATGAAGAGAGCAAGCTTTCTCCAAAGCTCATTACAACACTTACAAAAAAACACAAGGCAGAGCGGATCATCGTAGAATACAACGGAATGTGGCAGATTGACTCAATTTTTAGCATCATTCCGAAAAACTTCGTCATCGCACAGGAAATGTGCTTTGTTGATGCAACAACATTTTTAAACTACAACGAAAATATGCGTTCACTTGTTGTGGATAAATTTAAAAGTCCCGAAGTTATAATCTTTAACCGAGTAACCGACGAAACCGACAAAATGCTGTTTCACAAAATCGTACGCGGCGTAAACCGCAGAGTAAATATCGTCTTTGAATATACCGACGGACACGTTGAATATGACGAAATTGAAGATCCGCTGCCTTACGATTTAGAAGCAGATGTTGTCGTTATAAAAGACGAAGATTTCGCTGAATTCTATCGCGATATGAATGAAGACATTGAAAAATATAATGGAAAGACCTTGATGTTTAAAGGGATTTGTGCTCATAATGAAACACTTCCCCCTAACCTTTGCTTAATTGGAAGGCACATTATGACCTGCTGTGAAGATGACATCGCCTACGGCGGTATGCTTATGGTACTACCCAGCGGTGCTATGGTAAATAACCGCGACTGGCTTATGGTAACAGTAAAGCTGAAGCACGAATACCATAAGCTTTACGAGGGAAAAGGACCGGTACTATACGCTGAACAAATTGTACACTCACCGGCACCGAAAGAACCTATAGCAACGTTTTATTGATTTTTTATAAAACAAAATGCAGAAACGATAATATAATCGTTTCTGCATTTTATTTTTTAACTCTTAAGCTATATTTTAAAACATTTTCTTTAGAAAATCTTTCTGTACTTTACGATTTTCTTTCAGATTTTTTGCATTTGCTTTATAATCAGCAGCGGTGTCCTTTGTACTTGCACCTTTTGAGCGATTGCAGTGCTTGCATATAAGCTGCATATTCTCTGCAGCATCAGAGCCACCGTGTTTTCTTGGCAATATATGATCAGCGTCCATATCTGCTTTGCGGTAGCTTTTTCCGCATTTTGTACATTTATACCAACCATTATTTGAAGGGGCGTTGTCTATCGCTTTTTGTCTGTAAGATGAGCCAGAATTAGAGTTTGCTATATTTAAAATTTCTTTTAAAGCATTTTTAAACATTTAAATACACCCTCTTTTTTGTAGTTCTTTTTTTAAAACATCTGCCATTTTTTCGTCGTCTTCATAATCATCTAAAAGCTCAAACAATTCTCTGTTTTTCATCTTGCTAATACGTGAAGAAATTTCGCCTCTGATAGTATCTGCTGCATCCTGTACCCTATACATTGAATATTCTTCGTAATATTCAAACAACTCATCTTCGGAAAGCTCTCTTAATTTGTCACATAATACAGCAAAACACATACCTCTATCCCAGCCGTTCTTGTTTACACCATTGCACAGTTCTTCAATGTTTCTATTTTTTACACTTTCTACTGCCGCTTCCCCAAAAACTTTAATTGTATCCCATAATCCCATACGCTATGTCTCCTTTGTATTTTACAATATACTCTTTAAAAACTGCTGTGCCCGGTCATCTTTTGGATTAGTAAAGAACTCTTCCGGTGTTCCTTCTTCCATAATTTTTCCGTCGCACATAAACAGTATTCTGTCTGCAACGTCCTTTG
>CAZCOF010000006.1:0-27874 GCA_964500095.1 uncultured Oscillospiraceae bacterium | reverse complement strand
CGATTTCAAACTGACCCGCAGCACCTACCTCTGGATGATGGTAGTTTAGTGCTATACCTGCTTCTTCAATTAACATACACATTTCGCTTCTTGCTTCATAAGATACGTCAAAGGGCTTTGCAATATGATAGTTTTTCTGTTTTGCAACGATGTTGCCTCTTCCTTCTACACCGCTGTTCCAATGAGCCTGAACGGCATCTACTGACATACCGATTGAGTTGGGAGCAACTTCCCAGCCAACCTGGTCAAAAAGGTAGAATTCAAATTCGGGTAAGATTATCATTTCATCAGCAATACCGCTTTCTTGCATATATTTTTCTGCAGCCAAAACGATATTTCTGGGGTATTGTGCCAGGGGTCTATTTTCAGGATTGTCAATAATCATAGCGTTACCTGTCATTGACAATGTAGGAATTTCACAGAACGGGTCAATTACAGCTGTGTCGGGGTCAGGGATAAATACCATATCACTCTTTTCAACAACAGCGTAGCCGTAGTTTGAAGCGTCAAAGCCGATGCCGTTCTTCATTGTTTTTTCCGAAAAATTGTTCGCAGGAATGGTAACATGACGATACTGTCCGTTGATGTCTACCATTTTAAAATCGACCATTTTAATATCATTTTCTTTAATGATATTTAAAATGTCAGAAACTGTCTTTTTCATTAGAATCTCTCCTTTATCTGTTTAGGTGTTTACACCGGATTTACTTTTGTTTAAAATCACGACATTAGTTATTTTACTACAAAAAATTAATTTTTACAACCATAAGTAAGTATTTTTTTAAAATTTTTCCAAAAATCATCCTGTGTCTTTATTTCTATTTCTACGGTTGCCGATGCCGTTAAGTCTATCTTTTTTTGCAAAACATCTTTATAGAACACGGACAATTCGCCTACTTTATCACCTTTATATACGGGTGCAGTGAGCATCTTTGGTATATCACATTTTACTGTGATGTTTTCAAATTTATCGTCTTTATTTTCAGAAATATAAAAATCTTCTTCTGCCGCTATCTCTACTGTCTTTGACGTTCCGCCCTGAACTGTTATTGTGTTAATCGTCATTCCTGACAAAATAACAGGGAAATATTCTGTAGTCGAAAAACCATAGTTTAGCATATTAGTGTGGTCATTCCAGTCGTCAGGCGCGTTTAGAGTTACCGCTATTATTCCCACTTCACCTCTTTTTGCAGCCGATACCAGACATCTTCCCGATTTTTTGGTAAATCCCGTTTTTACGCCGATGCAACCATCATAAATTCTCAGCATCTTGTTGTGGTTTGAAACCGTTTGCGTTCCGTCTAAAATTGTTTTTGATTTCGTTGATACAATTTCGGAAAACTTTTCATTTTTCATCGCCTCTTTTGTTATAAGCGCCAAATCATAAGCCGTAGTAAAATGCCCTTCTTCATCAAGTCCGTTCGGGTTTTTAAATGACGTGTTTTTCGCACCTAACGCTTTTGCACGTTCGGTCATAATTTCGGCAAATTTTTCAACACTCCCCGAAACACCTTCTGCAACAGCTACCGCAGCATCATTTCCGGATTGCAGCATAAGTCCGTATAATAAATCTTCCATACTCACCTTTTGTCCTGCCTTTAAATAAAGACTCGTTCCTTCTTTTCCCGCCGCATTTTTTGATACAGTAACTATGTCATTAAGATTTGAATTTTCTAAAGCGACAAGTGCTGTCATAATTTTTGTGGTACTTGCCATTGTATGCTGTTTATCCATATTCCTTTCGTAAATGACACGACCTGTTGACATATCTATTACACACGCACACTCAGCAGATACTGATAATGCTTCTGCATTTTCCGGAGTAAAAAGTAAAAAAAATCCAATTAAAATAAAAGAAAAAACACGTTTCAAAGCTCCGACCTCCGTGAATAATTACTAAATTATATGTGCAAGAATCATTAATTATTTGTTACATTTGAAAAAAAAGCTTGGCAATTTTTAAATCCTATGTTATAATATACCTAAAGGGAGAAACATAATAGTGTATCTCTCTACAAAGAAAAGGAGTGTTGGTTATGAAAATTACAATTACAGGCAAGCAGATCGATTTAACTGAAGGTTTAAAGATGAGAGTTGAAGAAGCCTATGCTAAACTCGACAAATACTTTTCTAAGGAAACCGAGGCTATAGTCACATTAAGCGTTCAGCGTGACGAGCAGATAGTCGAAGCAACAATCCGTTCAGGCAATCTGATAATTCGTGTAGAAGAATCTACTCCCGATATGTATATATCTATCGATACATCAGTTGACGTTCTAGAACGCCAGTTACGTAAAAATAAAACAAGATTGGAAAAGAAGATGAAAAGAGAGTTCACAGAAACTGTTATTTTCGACAGAATTCCTGAGCTTCCCACAGATGTTGAAGACACTAAAATCGTCAGAACAAAGGTTGTTGAAACCAAGCCTATGTCACCGGAAGAAGCAGTACTTCAGCTTGACCTTATCGGTCACGAATTCTTCATTTTCACAAATGACAAAACAGGCGATAAGAACTTAGTTTACCGCAGAAAGAAAGGCGGTTACGGTTTAATCGAAATCGATTAATATCTACAGGGCTGCAGCGTCAGGCTGCAGCCCGATTTTATAAGGAGCATATATGGAAAGTCGTGCAAAAAAAATCATATCAAATAACAAAAAAGCATACCACGATTATTTTATCGACGAAAAGTTTGAAGCAGGAATTGAGCTTTTTGGAACTGAAGTTAAGTCGATAAGGGCAGGTCAGGTAAATTTAAAAGACAGCTACGTTTCCGTAAAAACAGGCGAAGCTATCCTACTCGGTATGCATATAAGTCCCTATGAAAAGGGAAATATTTTTAACAAAGACCCAGTGCGTCCCCGACGTCTTTTACTTCATAAAAAAGAGATTATGAAGCTAATCGGCAAAACAAAAGAAACAGGTGTTTCTTTAATCCCTTTAAGTGTCTATTTTTCAGGTAACAAGGTAAAAATTGAGTTAGGTCTTGCACGCGGTAAAAAAGCCTACGACAAGCGTGAAGCTATTGCTGAAAAAGACGCAAAAAGAAATATGGACAGAGCCTTAAAAGAAAGAATGAGATAGGGATAGAGATAGAATAAGAGTCAATCGCATGTATTGACTTTTATTTATTTTGTGATATACTTAAATCGTTAGAAAAAATATCAAGTAGGTGAAGTTTTGAAGCAGTTTGACATAACCGGTATGAGCTGTGCTGCCTGCTCTGCACGAGTTGAAAAAGCCGTATCTAAGCTTTCAGGTGTAACAGAGTGCTGCGTAAATCTTTTGACAAATTCTATGAATGTTTCAGGAACTGCAAATGATGAAGAAATCATAAAAGCTGTTAAAGATGCAGGATATGGCGCTAATATAAAAGGACAAAAAACAAAGTCAGAAGAAAACGATGCGTTTTTGGATAAGGAAACTCCTGTATTAAAAAAACGCCTTGTTTCGTCATTGGTATTTTTGGTTGTTTTGATGTATGTTTCAATGGGACATACTATGTGGGGCTTGCCTATGCCTGCTTTTTTTGAAGGCAACTACGTTGCTATAGGGTTCCTGCAATTACTTCTTACGATATGCGTTATGATTATAAACAAAAAGTTCTTCATAAACGGCATTTCCGCTCTTATAAAGCGTTCGCCCAATATGGATACGCTGGTTGCATTAGGTTCGGGTGCTGCGTTTTTATACAGCACATACGCTTTGTTTTTGATGACTGCATCCGCTACGCCGCATATATATTTGCACGAGTTTTATTTTGAGTCTGCCGCTATGATTTTAGCTTTAATCACAGTCGGCAAAATGTTAGAAGCCCACTCTAAGGGAAATACTACGAATGCACTAAAAAGCCTGATTGATTTAGCCCCTAAAACAGCACTTGTTGAAATAGGCGGCGAAGAAAAAGAAATTCCGGCTAAAGATATAAAAAAAGGCGATATTTTTATCGTTAAATCAGGTATGAGTTTCCCTGCTGACGGCATAGTTGTATCGGGTCATTGTGCAGTCGACGAGTCTGCCTTAACAGGCGAAAGCATCCCCATTGACAAGGAAATGGGTGACAGAATTTCATCAGCTACCATAAATAAATCGGGATATGTTCGCTGTCGCGCTGAAAAAATAGGCGAAGACACTGCTCTATCTCAGATTATAAAGCTCGTCAGTGATGCATCCGCCACAAAAGCACCGATAGCTAAAGCTGCTGATAAAGTGTCGGGCGTGTTTGTTCCGATTGTAATAATAATTGCTTTAATTACGATTGCTGTATGGCTTTTATGCGGTGAAAGCATCGGTTTTGCACTCGCACGGGGAATTTCCGTACTTGTTATAAGCTGTCCCTGTGCATTAGGACTTGCTACGCCCGTTGCAATTATGGTAGCGAGCGGAATAGGTGCAAAGAACGGCATTTTGTTTAAAAACGCAGTTGCAATTGAACAAACAGGAAAAACAACAATTGCAGCACTTGATAAAACAGGTACAATTACAAAGGGCGAACCAACGGTTACGGATATAGTAGAGTGCGAAGGTGTTTCGGATTTACTCCCACTTGCCTACGCATTGGAATTAAAGAGCGAGCATCCGTTGGCTCGTGCTATTGTGAAAAAAGCCGAAGAAGAAAATCTTGCCGCAAAGACAAGCGAAAACTTCTCTATCACATCAGGTAATGGCTTAGAAGCAGATATCGAAGGTTTTCATATAACGGGCGGTAATTTACGATTTATTTCAAAAATTGCAACCGTTCCGTGTGAACTTGTAACCGCTTATGAAAAGTTGGCGAAAGCCGGTAAAACCCCGCTGTTTTTTACAAAAGACGGTGAATTTTTGGGAATAATTGCTGTTGCTGATACAATAAAGGAAGACAGCACTCAAGCTATTGCTGAGTTAAAGTCAATGGGAATTCGCGTTGTTATGTTAACAGGCGATAACGAAACCACAGCAAACACTGTAAAAGAACAGGTCGGTGTTGACGAAGTTTTTGCAAACGTCACACCTGCACAAAAAGAAGAGGTTATAAAAAACTTAAAACAATCAGGCAAGGTTTTAATGGTAGGCGACGGAATAAACGACGCACCGGCTTTGACTTCTGCCGACATAGGTATGGCAATAGGTGCAGGAACAGACATTGCAATTGATGCTGCTGACATTGTTTTAATGAAAAACTCGATTTCAGATGTTGCCGCTGCAATAAGACTCAGCCGAATGTCACTTTTAAACATTTATCAGAATTTATTCTGGGCGTTTATCTATAACTGCATCGGAATACCGATAGCCGCAGGCGTTTTAATTCCTGTATTCGGCATACAGCTAAATCCGATGATAGGTGCTTTGGCTATGAGTTTATCAAGCTTTTGCGTTGTGACTAACGCATTAAGGCTTAATTTAAAAAACATTCATTCAGCAAAAAATCATCTTAAAATTAACAAAACAGAAAAGAAGGAAAAAACTATGGAAATAACATTAAAAATCGAAGGTATGATGTGTCCGCATTGCGAAGCACGTGTAAAAAGCGTTTTAGAAGAAATCGACGGTGTTTTAGAAGTTACACCTTCTCATACAGAAAAAAATGCAGTTATTAGACTTTCAAAGGAAGTTGACATTTCTTTATTAAAGCAGACCGTTGAAGTACAGGGATATAAGGTTATAGACTAAAATATATTTTTTTGGAGTTTTAACGTGAAAAATCACGTTAAAAGAATTTAATTGTCCGTACGATTTTTCCGCCTTTAGCGGAAGCGCACATGGGCATAATCTCCATTATACGCCTTATCTGCCCACAATAAGAAAAAGCGTATATTTTTAATTACTATTCGTGGGCAGAAAGGCTATGGAGATTAATATGATAATTAAAGAATCAGCTGAAAACTATCTTGAGACAATACTTGTTTTAAAAAATAAAAAAGGAAATGTAAGAAGTATCGACATAGCACACGAACTCGAAGTGACAAAACCCAGCGTATCTGTGGCTATGAAGAAATTCCGTGAAGATGGGTACATCCTAGTTGACGAAAGCGGCAGCATTTCTTTGACAGAAAAAGGGCTTAAAGTAGCTGAGCGAGTTTACGAACGGCACCAGATTATCACCAAAGCCCTGATGGCACTCGGAGTTGACGAGATAACCGCCATTGAAGACGCGTGCAAAATTGAACACGACATCAGCGAAAAGACGTTTGAAAAGTTAAAAGAATATGTTGAAGGGCTGTAGCAAAATAATTTTGCTACAGCTGTTTTTTTGTTTCATTGCAACCACACGGAACGTCTGCTAAAATCACATCTCCGATGACACAGACTTTACACCATGGGATTACTACATCGTCTTTTTTAGAAAAATTCAAAAGCTTCATTTTTCCCGGAACTACTATCGCTTCAATTTCTCCTTTACAAAGGCTCACTTCTACATCACAGACATAACCGAGTCTGTTTCCGTCGTTTATGTTTATAACTTCTTTTTGTCTTAATTCTCCTGCTCTTTGCATATTTTTTCACCTCACAGATATATTTATGTCAAAATACGAATAATATGAAATGTATAAGTAAAAACTACACTTATACAAAGAAAGTATAGCCCGTGACTTTCTTCTTTTTTTAAAACCATACGGGAGAAAGGTTGGTCTTATGAAGTTTTTAGATAACTTAAGTCTTATTTTAGTAATCGTCGGCGCCTTAAACTGGGGTTCTATCGGCTTATTCGGTTTTGATATTGTCGGTTTTCTCTTTGGCGGTCAGATGTCGATGCTGAGCCGAATTATTTTTGCTGTTGTCGGCCTTGCCGGACTGTGGACAATTACTTTACTGTTTAAAGACAAGGTTTTACCATCAGACAGAACAAATTAATAATTACAGCACAGCTTTTAGCTGTGCTGTAATATTTTGCAAAGTTTTTTAAAATAACACTTCCCTTTTTTTAATGTTTATGTTATAATATAAATGTGTATTTGTGTTTGTATATACATAATTCGTTGTTGTATGCCTGAATACAACGGCGTACTTAAGATATTTCAGGCAGAAAGGTTCGGAAAATTTATGGCTATTAAAACCGAAAATGAAAATGGTGTTATTGTTTTATCAGACAACGTTATAGCAAGAATTGCAGGAATTGCTGCTTCTAACTGCTACGGTGTTGTAGGTATGGCTTACAAAAATGCAACTGACAGTATTGCATCTTTATTAAAATGGGATTCAATTACTAAAGGCATAAAGGTTTCTGCAGATGATGAAAAAATCATCGTAGATTTACACATTATTGTTGAATACGGCGTAAATATAAATGCTACTTGCGAGAGCATTGTTGAACAGGTCAAGTATGCCGTTGAGGATGCTACCGGCTTTAAGGTAGGAAATGTTAATGTCAACGTTGATGGCATTAGAGTTAGTTAATTCGGAGGTGCACTGATTTGTTATACACAGTTGATTACGAAGGCTTATGCCGTGCTTTTTTGTCAGGTGCAAATAAGCTTTGTAATAATAAAATCATTTTAAATGATTTAAACGTTTTCCCCGTTCCTGACGGGGATACGGGCTCGAATATGTCTATGACTATTTCTGCCGCTGCAAAAGATATTTTATCAAACGATTATACTACCGTTGATAAGATGATGTCTGCTATCGCTTCTGCATCCCTTCGTGGTGCTCGCGGTAACTCAGGCGTTATTCTGTCGCAGGTTTTTCGCGGTATGAGTAAAAGACTCGTCGGTCTTTCTACCGCTGACGCTACCGACATCGCAGAATGTTTTAGAAGCGGTGTTGAATCAGCTTATAAAGCTGTTATGAAGCCTATGGAAGGAACTATCCTTTCTGTTGCAAGAGATGCAGCTGATGCAGCTATTGCTGCTTTAGACACAACAGGTGATATTGTTGAAGTTGTTCGTGCTGCAACTTTAGCCGGACAGGAAAGCTTGGCACGTACACCAGAGCTCCTGCCCCAGTTAAAGGCTGCAGGAGTTGTAGACTCGGGCGGTCAGGGTCTTGTATATATCCTAGAGGGTGCTTTAGAATATTTAGAAACAGGAAAAGTTATCGAGCTTAACGAAAGTCAGGCAAGTGTTAATGTTGCTATTGACAAAAAAGTTATTGACGCTAACATTAAGTTTTTATACTGTACAGAATTTTTGATTAATAAGGGAAACGCCCCTGCTTCCGTTGCTATGTTCCGTGACAAAATCGAAAAGAAGGGCGACTGTATGGTTGTAATTGATGACGACGATGTTGTGAAGGTTCACATTCATACAAACAATCCCGGCTTTGTTATTGAAGAAGCATTAAAAATCGGCGAGCTTATAAACATTAAAATTGACAATATGAAATATCAGCACGACGAAGGTGCAGCTCAGGCAGAAACAAAAAAAGAACCTGCTAAAAAATACGGTTTTGCCGCTGTTGCTGCCGGTGACGGTTTAGAAAGCATTTTCTTGGATATGGGTGTTGATAAGGTTATTAAAGGCGGTCAGACAATGAATCCGTCAACAGATGATATTTTATCTGCTGTTGAGGCAGTTAATGCAAAAACTGTATTTATCTTACCCAATAATAAAAACATTATTATGGCAGCAAAACAGGTTGCAGATCTTACCGACATTAACGTCGTTGTTTTAGAAACACGTTCTGTACCTGCGGGAATTTCAGCACGACTTGCTTTTGACCCAGATGCGTCATTTGATGATAACATCGCCGCTATGACAGAAGCTATCGAAAACACAAAGACAGGCTCTGTAACTTATGCCGTAAGAACATTCACATTTAATGATAAGGAATATCCCGAAAATACAATTATGGGACTTTCTGAAGGGAAAATTTCCGTTGTAGGCGATGATTCGTTTACTGTTTTAAAAGAGCTGTTAGCAAATGTTGTAGATAGCGACACTGCGATTATCAGCATCTATTTAGGCGAAGATGTTAGCGATGCCCGTATCGAAGAAATTACAGAAGAATTAGAAAAACTTTACCCCGAACAAGACGTATTAGTTTATATGGGCGGACAGCCCTTGTATGACTTTATTTACTCAGTTGAATAAGGTGTGATTTTATGTCAAATGATTTTTCAAATCAAAATATTACCGCCTTAGGCGGAATTGGACCAAAGCGTGCGGAATTTTTTCGCACGCTTGGTGTTTCTACGGTAAATGATTTACTGCACTTTTACCCACGCACATACGAAAACAGAATAACAACAAAAAAAATTGCCGAGTTAAAAGACGGCGATACGGTTTGCGTGCGCGCACGTGCTATTTCACCCATTCGTGAAAATTATGTTAGAAAAAATATGTATTTGTGTTCGGTTAAGGTTTCCGACGGAACGGCCGTTTTGGAAATTGTCTGGTTTAATAACAGATACATAAAAAAAATGTTTGATATAAAAAAAGAATATATATTTTTTGGCAAAACCACGTATTCGAACAGAATGCAGATGCACTCCCCTATTTTTGAAGAAAGTGAAAAGAGAGTTTTAACAGGAAGAATTTTTCCAATATACTCACAAACAGCAGGCTTGACGCAAAAAAATATTGCATCTTCAGTTGTTGCAGCTATCCGCACGACCGAGATAGAAGAAACACTTCCCGATGCAATACGAAAAAAGCACAACCTTTGTTCTTTGTCTTACGCTGTTAAAAACATTCATTTTCCAAAAGATGAAGAAAGCTTAAAAATTGCTAAAAGACGGCTCAGCTTTGAAGAATTGTTTATATTTCAGACAGCACTGAGATTTTTACGCGAAGACAGAAAATCATTAGTGTCGCTGCCGCTTAAAAATGTCGGGTGCGTAAACGAATTTATTTCTTCCTTGCCGTATCAATTGACCAACGCCCAGTCAAAAGTGATAAAAGAAATATGCGAAGACATAAAAAGGACAACGCCTATGTCAAGGCTCGTTCAGGGCGATGTCGGCTGCGGTAAAACCATGATTGCAGCAGCAGCTATGTTTGTTTGTGCTAAATCCGGATTTACATCTGCTATGATGGCACCTACCGAGATTTTGGCAAACCAGCATTATGAAACACTTAAAGAATTGTTTGAGCCTTTCGGTATTGGTGTTGCACTTATAACTGGCTCGATGACACAAAAGCAGCGCAGCATTGTTTTTGACGAAATCAAGTCGGGAAATGTAAAAGTTATTGTAGGAACGCACGCTTTAATCAGTGAAAAGACAGAACTCGGCGAGCTTGCACTGATTGTTACCGACGAGCAGCACAGATTCGGTGTAGCACAAAGAAAATCTTTGGAAAACAAGGGTAAAAACCCGCACACGTTGATTATGACAGCAACACCTATTCCAAGAACTTTGGCTTTGATTTTATACGGAGATTTAGATATTTCTATAATAGACGAACTTCCGCCGGGAAGAAAAAAAGTCGATACATTTGTCGCTAACGAAGATTTAAGAGCACGCATTTATGCTTTTATAAAAAAGGAAATCAAGGCAGGAAGACAAGCATACATCGTCTGCCCCGCTGTTGAGCCGTCGGAAATTGTCGGTGTGCGTGATGTTTTAACCCACTCAGAAGAATTAAAAAAAGTCTTTGATAAAAGTGCGGTTTCATATATACACGGCAAAATGTCAGCAAAAGAAAAAGACGAGATTATGTATCGCTTTAAAGACGGCGAGATTAAAATTTTAGTTGCCACAAGCGTTATTGAAGTCGGTGTAAATGTACCAAACGCATCTGTTATGATTATAGAAAACGCAGCTAGATTCGGGCTTTCTCAGCTCCATCAGTTGCGCGGCAGGGTCGGCAGAGGGCAGGACAAAGCCTATTGTATTCTCTTTCCCGGTGAGAATTTCAAAGAAAATTCTCCACGAATGGCTATTATGAAAAACAGTTCCGACGGATTTAAAATTGCTGAAGAAGACCTGCGTCTTCGCGGTCCGGGTGATTTTTTAGGTTCACGTCAGCACGGTTTATTTAACTTTAAGATAGCAAATATTTATTGCGATACCGAGCTTTTGGCTGAAACTTCCGATGCTGCCAATGAGATTTTAAATTCGGACAGAAAGTTAATTTTACCCGAAAATGCGACGATTTACAACCAAATATTAAGGATTTTTGACACAAAGATTACATTTAGTTGACTTTTTTAGAATATACTTGACATTCTTCGTATTTGTTATAAAATATAAAGTGATAGAAAGTTTGAGTTGGGAGAGATGTTTTTGCGAGTTATTTCAGGTTCGGCACGCGGAAAAAAACTTCTCTGTACAGAAGGGATTGATGTACGCCCCACCTTAGACAGAGTTAAAGAATCAGTTTTTAATATGATTGCTTTTGATGTGCCTGACGCCCACGTCTTAGACTTGTTTTCAGGAAGCGGGGCTTTGGGTATTGAAGCTTTAAGTCGCGGTGCTTTAAACTGCACATTTATTGATAATTCAAAAGATTCGCTTTTAGTAACCAAGAAGAATTTAGAAGCAACTCATCTTAACAGCAGTGCTGTTGTCGTAAATTCCGACAGCATTGATTTTTTAACTAAAACAGACAAAAAATTTGACATAATCTTTATCGACCCGCCGTATGAGTCAGACCTTTATGAAAAATCTCTTTTAAAAATCAAGGAAAACGGACTTTTGACCGGCTCGGGCTTTATCGTGTTAGAATACGATACCGAAACTACCCCGCCGTTTGATTTTTGCGGTTTTAAAGTTTTAAAAGAAAAAAAATACGGCAGGGTAAAAATCTTACTGATGAAAGAGTGACGGATTTGAAAATAGCTGTTTATCCGGGAAGCTTTGACCCCATTACCTGCGGTCATTTAGACATAATTAAACGAAGTGCGAAGCTTTTTGATAAGATAATAGTTGCAGTTTTAAACAACTCTCAAAAAACGCCTATGTTTTCAGTATGTGAGCGTGTTGCACTTATCGAAAAGTGCATAAAAGACATTCCAAATTGCGAAGTTTTGTCCTTTAGCGGACTTTTGGTTGAATTCGTACATCAGGTTGGTGCTCATACTGTAATAAGAGGACTTCGTGCTATTTCAGATTTTGAATACGAGTTTCAGATGGCTTTGCTTAATAAAAAGCTTGCCCCCGATGTTGAAACACTTTTTATGGTAACTGACTTAAATTGTTTATATATCAGTTCAAGTGTAGTTAAAGAAATTTGCCATTTCGGCGGGAACTCCGAAGGCTTAATACCAAATGAAATCATTAATGACATTAAGGATAAAATCGAAAAGGAGTGTTAATTATGGATATCGAACAGATTATGAACGAAATCGAAGAAAAAATTGACAGCTGCAGAACTATTCCGTTTTGGGGCAAGGGTATCATTGACAAAGAAGAAATTTTAGAGCTTATTCAGGAAATGAGAAACAAATTCCCCGAAGAAATGAAACAGGCTAAATGGGTAAAAGAAGAACGTCAGAGAATCATCTCAGACGCTCAAAAAGAAGCTCAAGCCATGATTAAGGCTACTGAAGAAAAGATAGCTGCTATGGTGAACGAGCACGACATTACCCAGCAGGCCTATGCTAAGGCTAATCAAATCATTGACAGTGCACAGCAAAACTCAAGAGAAATCAGACTGGGTGCAAATCAGTACGCTGATGATGTTTTACGTGCTTTGGAAGAAGAGCTTGTAAAAACCGCTGATACAATTCGTGCAAACAGAAACAACAACAGATAAAAACAGCAATTTACGGTGCGAAAAAGCTTTTTTCGCACCGTATGTTTTAAAAGTATATTTTTATACTAAAGCCATATAATATACCATATTTTAAAAAAATTGGAGTATTATATGAACAAAATTTTTAAAGCTGTTTTAACTATCGCAATTCCACCGGTTGTCGGGGCACTTTCGGCATTTTTAATCAGAAACAATGTATTTGTCTACGACGTTTTGCAAAAGCCGCCATTTTCACTCCCGAACAATTTATTTTCGGTAGTTTGGGGTGTGCTGTATTTAACAATCGGAGTCGGATTGTATCTTTTTACGACAGCGAAAGTTTCAGCGGATGATAAAAACTACGGGCTGACTGTTTTCACTTTTCAGCTGTTGCTTAACTTTTTTTGGCCTATTTTATTTTTTAATTTCAGGATGTTTTTAGTGGCTTTTATACTGCTTATTGTGCTGTTCGTATTTGTCGCGATAACAGTGTCTGCCTTTTATAACGCTAAAAAATCTGCAGGTATTATATTAATACCTTATCTTTTATTTTTGGTATATGCAGGGTATTTAAATTTTGGCGTTTGGTTTTTAAATATGTAAATTTACACGAGGTGATTAGATGTCAGCTTCTATGACACATAAGGAATATACAAAAAGAAAAATTATACTCGCATCAACACTTTTGATTGCGATAATTTTAGTCGTTTTTTCAGGGTACTGTGTAAAACAGCTCACATATAGCAAGGTTTATGACGGTGTGTATATAAACTCTGTTGATGTATCGGGTCTTACGCGTGATGAGCTTTCGGCTAAAATTCCCGAAATCTTTGATAAACGCTTATCAAAAAACATTACTTTAAAAATTGACAATTCCGAAATTTCATTTGATACGCTATCACTCTCGCCTGCTATTGACGTAGAGAAAATGACAGATTTAGCATATAGCTACGGAAGAACAAAAAGATTTTTATCAAGACTTTCTGAAATAAGAGATTTAAAGAAAAATCCGAAAGAAATCCCGTTTTACCTGACATTTAACGATGCAGAGCTTCAAAAAACTGTTGATAAAGCTGTTTCAACATTAGATGTAACAGCCGTACCGAATAAAATTGAATATGGCGAAGATGAGTTGATTATCACTCGCGGCAAGGCAGGTAACGGTGTTTTATTCAGCGAAGTCAGAGCAACAATCGAAAATTGCATTTTAAACGATACCGATATTGCAACTGCTGACTTTAAATACATCGAACCCGAAGAAATCACTTATGATTACATAACACGTTTCGTATCGGATAAACCGATAGAAGCAAGTTACTCTATCGAAAACCATAGAATCAGCTACACAGAAAGTCAGCCCGGCGTTTCACTCACAAGGAGTGATTTGGAAAAAGCTATAAAAAACACAGATGGCGACGTGATTAAAGTTCCTGCAAAAATAATTCAGCCGAGCAAGACGTCCGACGAGCTTCACTCGACCGTTTTGGCGCACGAGCTGGGAAAATATACAACAGACTACTCATCATCAAGTGTTGATAGAGCTTATAACATTAAATTGGCTTGCGAAAAAATTAACGGATATGTTATGGCTCCCGGCGAAGAGTTTTCTTATAACGATGTTGTAGGTCCAAGGACAATTGAGCGTGGCTTTCGCATAGCAAATGTATATGTAGGAAACACGGTTCAGCCCGGTATAGGCGGCGGTATTTGTCAGGTTTCTTCTACAATGTACAACAGCGTAGTTTTTGCAGATTTAGAAATTACATCAAGAAGAAATCACACACTCCCCGTTTCTTACGTTCCGCTTGGAAGAGATGCTACTGTTTCTTATGGTTCTATTGATTTTAAATTTAAAAACAATACCGATATGCCTATAGAAATTAAAGCAGTTGCAGAAGGCGGTTTGAATACGATAACAATTATAGGCACTGATGAACATCCCGAACGAGAAATTAAAATTGTAACTTCACAAACAGGAACATCATCTCCTAAGGTTATTATTGAAAAAGACCCCGAACTCCCCGAAGGCGAAATCAAGGTAGAAAGCAAGGGTACAGACGGCAGCTCTCATATTTCTTATAAAGTTGTTTATGAAAACGGTGTTGAAGTTTCACGCACTCAGCTTGCAAAAAGTGTTTATGCAGGTAAAGACAGAGTTGAAATTCACGGAACTAAAAAAGCAGAAGAAATTTCTCCTGAAGTTGCAGAACCTGAAACTCCTGCTCCAGCACCCGAAGTTCCTGAAACTCCCGTTGTTACTCAAGGTACAGAAGAAACACCCACAGTATAAAAGGTGGTAGAAAAAATGAAATCAAAGGTTTTATATATATGTTCAGAATGTGGATATGAGTCAGCAAAATGGATAGGAAAATGTCCTGATTGCGGCGGCTGGAACACATTCGCAGAAGAAGTGGTTGTAACGTCTAAAACATCAAAAAAAGTAACACAATCATACTCTTCTCCTGTAAAGCTGTCTACGGTAAGCACAACTAAAGATACAAGAATTCCAACCGGAATAGAAGAATTTGACCGTGTTTTAGGCGGTGGTATTGTTTCGGGTTCGCTCGTTTTGGTAGGCGGTGAGCCGGGCATCGGTAAATCTACGATACTTTTGCAGCTTATCAAGTCTTTGGAAAAATCTACAAGCTTTTTCTACGTATCGGGCGAAGAATCGGAAAAGCAGTTAAAAATGCGTGCCGACAGATTACATATCACAAAGGATTTTTATCTTTTGACAGAAACTGATATAAATTCAATTATTAAAAACGCCCAAGACATAAAGCCTGATATTTTAATTATCGATTCTGTACAGACAATGTACAATCCCGATATTGCGTCAGCTCCGGGAACTGTGAGTCAGGTAAGAGATGTCACGCTGTCTTTGATGAAGTTTGCAAAAGACACCTCAATTGCCGTATTCATCGTGGGACACGTCACAAAGGATGGAAATTTGGCAGGACCTAAGGTTTTAGAGCATATGGTTGACTGTGTTTTGCACTTTGAAGGCGAACGCCACCAAAGTCACAGAATTTTGCGTGCTGTTAAAAACCGTTTCGGCTCAACAAACGAAATTGGTGTATTTGAAATGACAGGGGAAGGCTTAAAAGAAGTCAAAAACCCGTCTTTAATGATGTTATCAGGCAGACCTGAGAAAACTTCAGGCTCTACTGTTATTTGTACGTTAGAAGGTACAAGACCACTTCTTGCCGAAGTTCAGTCTTTAGTGTCGCAGACGTTCTTTCCTGCACCGCGAAGAATGATGACCGGTGCTGACTTTAACCGTGTTAATATGTTAATTGCAGTGTTGGAAAAACGCGTAGGATATAATTTATCCAATCAGGATATTTATGTAAACATTGTAGGCGGTATCAAAATCTCAGAGCCTGCAGCAGATTTAGGAATTATTTGTGCTATTGCATCCGGCTTTAAAAACGCTGAAATTTCCCCTGATATTGCACTCATAGGCGAAGTTGGGTTGACCGGTGAGTTACGTGCCGTCGTGCAGTTAGAAAAGCGATTAGCAGAGCTTTCTAAGCTCGGTTTTAAAAAGTGCATTGTTCCCGATGCAAATAAAAATTCACTTACTCTCCCTGATGGTTTAGACGTTTTATTTGCAAAAAACGTGTCGTCAGCATTAAAAATTTTATTTTAAACAAATAGCTGTAGCAAAAAGACCTTGTACTTAAAGTACAAGGTCTTTTCCTAATCTTTCTATCTTCCTTCCTTTAACAAGAAAGCTATTGTTGAATCGATTATTTCTTTTGTTATTTTAATGCCGTTTAGCTCTATGGTTACACTTTTATCATAACCATCACATCATTGATATATTCATACTAAAATCCCACCATTATTAAAAAAAGATATTAGTCATCTAAAATCCATTTACCGTCTGTAAAGTCGGGGAATTGTACAGGAACGCCAAGCTTTATAGACTGCTCTGTTAATGGTGTTACCGCCATCCAAGTTGCCATATCGTACACGTCTATAGGCATTGGCTTATTTTCTTTTATTGCATCAAAGAATGCTCTTACAACAAGCCAGTCCATACCGCCGTGACCCTGCTGGATACCGTCTTTTTCGTACTGTACCCAGATGGGATGGTCGTATTTTTTAGCATACTCTTTGGCGTTATCCATGTGAGTGGATATGTTCTGTCCGTGAAGGTGTCCGTGTTCGCTTTCTACAAAGATAGATTTTGTATTAGAATCAAACATACCCTTTGTGCCGTGAATACTGAATTCTCTTGAATAAAATCTCGGAAGCGTTGTATCGAGTGTAAGCGTGATTGTTTCACCGTTTGAACACTTGATGATTGTTGTTACAACATCGCCCTGATTAAATTTGGTATTTACTAAATTTTCTTTACTGGAGAAATTTTCCGCAACAAACTCGTGCATACCTACAGATTTTGATGCAACTGACACTAACGAATCAAATTTGTTGCCGTGATTTATATTTAACATCTGTGCTATCGGTCCAAGCTGATGTGTGGGGTAGTTGTCACAGCAACGATTCTTATAGTTACGGAATCTATAGTGGTTGCCCTTGTTCACTGATCCTATCATAATTTCGCGTCGTAAGTCGTGACAATATCCGCCTGTTACGTATGAAATTTCACCAAAAAGTCCCTGCTTTAGCATATTCATTATCATTAGTTCTTCTCTTGCGTAACAGCAGTTTTCAAGCATCATAATCGGTGTTTTTGTTTCTTCGTAGGTTTTAACAAGTTCCCAGCACTGCTCTATTGAGTATGCACCCGCAACCTCTACACCAACTGTCTTTCCTTTTTTCATAGCAGCTATTGATAACGGAATATGTACTTCCCACGCAGCAAAAATTAGTACTATATCTACTTCATCTGAATCGATAAGTTCCATAGCATCGGTTGTTAAAAGCGATGGTCTGTAACCTTTTCTTTTTTCCAGACCATCACAAAAATGTTCCATTCTATCTTCAAACAAATCACAAACAGCTGTAATTTTTACATCCTCAACCCTTGAGGTCATATTAGCCATATGACGTCCACGTGGACCTAAACCTATTACGCCAACTTTTAACTCTTTCATAAAAAACATTCCTTTCTGTTTACAAACAGGATTTTGTGTGTTATACTCATAATATCATCACAAAAAATATATTTCAATATAAAAAAAGATATAAAAATTATGTTTTTGGTTACAAAAGGAGTCAATATGGGAAATTTTATAAATGCTTCGAAAAAATTTGAAATAACTGACTTTTATCATAGAATGTATAATAGAGTTCTGCCTTCCAATTACGTTTTTAAAGGCGAAAAACATAATTTTTGGGAAATAGAATATGTAGCTGACGGTCAAATTGAAGTAACAGAAGAAGAAAACGTTTACATTATGGAGAGCGGCGACATTATTTTTCATGCTCCAATGGAGTTTCACAGACTTAACAACTCAAACGCCGCACATTTAATCAATTTATCGTTTAAGGCAAGCGGTGTATTGCCCGAAAGCTTGACAGATGGCTTTTTTAGCTTAAAAAAAGACGAAAAAGATTTATTTTTAAAGATTTTTCACAAAATACACTCTATTGTAAAAGGTGCTGAAAGCTCTCCCTACGCCATACAGGACGCAGCAGAAAGCCTTGACAGCTTTATTATCAATATTTCCTCTAACCACCATTCAAAAACTGAAAATTACGGCACAAATGCGTCTTTGACGTATAAAACCTTAATTGAGCTTATGGCACATAATGTTTTAAACAATATCACGATAGAAGATTTGTCAAACTACTCTTTTGTCAGCGTGAGCTATATAAAGTCGCTTTTCTACCGCTTTGCAAGGGTAAGTCCTAAGGCATACTATAACAGCCTGAGAATATCTGTAGCACAGGACTTGCTCACTAAGGGATTGTCAGTCAATGAAGTTTCTGAGAAAATGAACTTTTCTTCGCCTAATTATTTTAGTTTATTCTTTAAAAAGCATACAAATATGACTCCACTACAGTATAAAAAAACGCTCAGTTAAACTGAGCGTTTTTTGTGTTATTGTCTTTCTTTGATTAGTTTTTTTATAACAGGTATTCTGAATAAAAGCACAGCACCTATTACAGTTAATAAAAGTTCAGGCAGCATATAGCTTCCGTTGTAGCAGACAGAGTACCAATACACATTCCATCCATCGGGACACCATACGGAAAATACTATTGCACCCGATATAAAGTGTGAGACAAATCGTATTACGCACGCAAGTGCAACGCCAAACGATATGCCGATTGTACCTTTTTTTCTAAAGATACCCGATATTCCTAAAATTCCGTAAGCTAATATGTAGTCAAATAATAGACACCCTATCCAAGTTGATACGGTCATACCATATCCCATAAGCGAGCCTAAATCCAAAACAATCTGCAAAAAAGCATACAATATCGAAACAAAAAGACCGTTTTTAACGCCGTAGCATACAGAAATTGCACAAACAGGCAGCATTGAAAAAAGCGTGATTGAACCACCCAGCGGCAACTGATAGACCTTGACCAAAGATAAAACTGCAGAAAGTGCTATCATAACTGCAGACAATGTTATTTTTTTAGTATTCATTTATTTTTTTCCTTTCGTATTTTTCTCTTTTTTGCGCAAAAAAGGTGCAACCCTATTGGGCTGCACCTAAAATACGAAAGATAAAAGTAACTCCCTTCGTTGGCATTACCCAAATCAGGTTATGAGGGTCGAAGTTAGATTACTTCATCTCAGCCTGCCATACAGGCTCCCCTGTTAACAACTACATAATATCACTATTTTTTACTTCTGTCAAGGAGTTTTCTCCAAAATTCTCCGCAACACTCTTTATCGGTGCCGCATCGGAATTATACGGCAATATAATTGTAAATACACTGCCCTTTTCTTCTTCGCTTGACACTTCTATATATCCGCCGTGAAGCTTTACTGCATCCAACGCAATGGAAAGTCCAAGTCCTGTTCCGCCTGTATCTCTTGCACGTGCCTTATCAACGCGATAGAATCTATCAAAAATCTTTTGAATTTCGTCTTTCGGGATACCGATACCCGTATCTGTAATTCTTATTAAGATATTTCCCAAATCTCGCATAAGCTCGATTTTGACCATTCCGCCGTTTTCGGTATACTTTATTGAATTGTCCGCAATATTATATATTGCTTCTGTAATGCTGTCACGGTCAACCGGAACTAACACTTCTTCATCGGATTTTGACAGAATAAAGTCGATTTCCTTATTTTCGGCTAAAGGTGTCAGTTTTTCATAAACTTCTGCCACAATTTCACCGATTGAAACCATATCAATGTTAAGTCTGTCTGTCTGGTCCATCTTCGTTAAATCTAAGAGTCTTTGAACTATTCTTGTCAGCCTTTCGACTTCTGCACCCATATCTCCTAAGAATTCACGCAAAAATTCCGGGTCGGGATGCGGTGTCTGGATTAGCGAGTCCGACAAAAGCTTAATTATAGAAAGCGGTGTTTTAAGCTCGTGAGACGCATCAGAAACAAACGCGCGTCTTTTTTCTTCAAGCTCGTCTACTCTTTCTATCAGTTCATTAAAAGCAACTACCAAATCGCCGACTTCATCTTTAGACGTAAGGTCACACTTTTGAAGCTTATCTTTCGGCATATTTTTGATAAACGCAGTTAAGTTTACAATCGGCTTTGTCAAAAGCATTGCAATAAAGACACCCAGCAAAAATACAACAATAACAACAACACTTCCAAAAAGCCAGATTGCCCACATAACCCTGTCTACGATTTCATCAATATCTGCTCCTGATGCCGTAACAAGCACTGAGCCTATGGTTTTTTGGTCTTTTATAATCGGAACTGCGGCCTCTATTACCCATTCGTTGTTTTTTTCATAGTACGAAGAAAAGTTATTGTTATTCACCAAAACTTCAGTTATCGGTTCATAAAGCATCATTTTTCCCAGATAGCTTCCTTCGCTGAATGAGTCATAATACGCCTTCGTCTGGCTGTCTGTAATAACGACACGAAAACCGCTCTCTATAGGCATTGTTGCCATAATTTCTTCAATTTTGTACTCGTCAAAAACATCAATTTTAATACTTGCAACAATATTTGCACGCATTAAGACTTCTGATTTTTTTTGCTCCAATAAATACGTTCTTATGGTGCTTATACTGTATGTTGCCAAAATTACCAAAACCAAAAGTGCGATGATTAAATACGTTGCTACGATTTTGTTTTTTATACTGAATAAATTATCCTTAAACTTCCTTAAAATAGTAACCTACCCCCCATTTTGTGTGAATAAAACGAGGTTCGGCGGGGTTTTCTTCTATTTTTTCGCGAAGACGTCTTACGTGAACATCAACCGTTCTTACATCTCCCGGATAATCATATCCCCATACAATGTCTAAAAGATTTTCCCTTGAATAAACTTTTCCGCCATTACATACAAAAAGGTCGATTAAATCAAATTCTTTGGCAGTGAGTTCTACAATTCGCTCACCAACCGCTACACGTCTCAAATTGTAGTCTAAGGTTATGCTGCCAACTGTTACGGTTGATTCTTTCTTTGCGGTTTTTTCAACAGGTGTTATGCGGCGAAGGACCGCCTTAACTCTTGCTTTTAGCTCTAAAATGTTAAACGGTTTTGTTAAATAGTCGTCTGCACCGTATTCTAAGCCTAAGATTTTATCCATATCTTCATTTTTTGCAGTCAGCATAATAATCGGAACGTTTGAAAATTCACGCACCTTCTGGCAAACCTCGTAGCCGTCGATTTTAGGAAGCATCAAATCTAAAATAATTAAATCAATGCTCTTATCATACGCCATTTTTATCGCTTCTTCGCCGTCGTATGCACAAACAACGCTGTAGCCATCTTGTTCAAGATTGTACTTTATGCCCTTTACCAAGAGCTTTTCGTCATCAACAATAAGTATTTTCATGGATTTGCCTCCATTTTTAATAAAATAAGTGAATAAGCTAGATGCAAGCCTTAATTTCATCAACCTTGTCAAGCTTTTCCCAAGGAAGCTCAACATCAGTTCTGCCGAAGTGACCGTAAGCTGCTGTCTGCTTGTAAATAGGACGTCTTAAATCAAGCATTTTAATGATACCTGCAGGACGAAGGTCAAAGCATTTTTTGATGATTTCAGTAATTTTTGATTCATCGACCTTAGCTGTTCCGAATGTTTCAACAGACACAGAGACGGGTTCAGCAACACCGATTGCGTAGGCAATCTGCACTTCACACTTGTCGCAAAGACCTGCTGCAACAATATTTTTTGCAACGTATCTTCCTGCATAAGCTGCACTTCTGTCAACCTTCGTGGGGTCTTTTCCTGAAAAAGCACCGCCGCCGTGACGGGCGTATCCGCCGTAGGTATCAACAATAATTTTTCTGCCTGTATGACCTGAGTCGCCGTTAGGTCCGCCAACTACGAAACGGCCTGTGGGATTTATGTAATATTTTGTGTTTTCATTTAGCAATTCAGCGGGAATTGTGGGTTTTATAACCTTTTCAATCATATCTCGCTCAATTACATCATGCGTTGCTTCTTCGCCGTGCTGAGTTGAAATAACAACTGTGTCGATGTATGCAGGCTTTCCGTTTTCGTCATAAGCTACTGTCACCTGAGATTTACCGTCGGGGCGAAGATATGTAATTTCGCCTGACTTTCTCACCGCTGTAAGCTTTTTAGTAAGCTTGTGAGCAAGACTAATAGCTAAAGGCATATATTCTTCTGTTTCGTTGCACGCATAGCCAAACATCATACCCTGGTCGCCCGCACCGATTGAGCCGATTTCGTCTTTTCCTTCTTTTGCTTCTAAAGACTTATCAACGCCAAGTGCAATGTCAGCTGACTGCTCATCAATCGCTGTAATTACAGCACAGGTATCGCAGTCAAATCCGTATTTTGCTCTGTCGTAGCCTATTTCTCTTACACATTCTCTTACTGTTTTGGGAATGTCTACGTATGTAGTTGTAGAAATTTCTCCTACAACCAAAACAAGACCCGTTGTTACGGTTACTTCGCAGGCTACTCTGCCTTCGGGGTCTTTTTTATAAATTTCATCTAAAACAGCGTCTGATAAAATATCCGCCATTTTATCGGGATGTCCCTCTGTTACTGATTCTGAAGTAAAAAGTTTAAATGCCATTTTTTCCATCTCCTGTTTATCTTTCGTTTTATACTTCCATAATAATAGGTAAAATCATCGGTTTTCTCTTTGTTCTTGCGTAAACAAAATCACCCATTGATGATTTTAAGCTTGACTTTAAGCTTGCCCAATCTGTTTTATTGTTCGTAGCACATTTTTCAAGTGCTGATTTTGCGACCGTTTTTGCCTCGTCCATCAAATCGACCGACTCTCTTACATACACAAACCCACGTGAAATTACGTCAGGACCCGAAAGAATTGAGCCGTCAATTTTTGACATCGTGACTACGACAACAATAATTCCGTCTTCGGCTAGGTGCTTTCTGTCACGAAGCACGATGTTTCCTACATCGCCTACACCGAGTCCGTCAATCAAAACTGCACCCGATGCAACCGGAGTACCGAGCTTTGCACTGTTGTGTGTGATTTCGATAGTTTTTCCGACATCGCCGACAATTATATTTTTGGGTTTCATACCCATTTTTTCAGCGAGTCCCGCGTGTAGCTTTAAGTGTCTGTACTCGCCGTGAACAGGAATAAAAAACTTAGGCTTTACGAGTGATAATATAAGCTTTAGCTCTTCCTGACAGGCGTGACCTGATACGTGGATGTTTTCTAATGACTTATAGACAACGTCTGCACCTTTTTTGAAAAGCTCGTTGATAACAGTTGAAACCGCCTTTTCATTTCCAGGAATGGGTGATGCTGAAACAATAACTAAATCGCCCTTTGTTATTTCGACCTTTCTGTGCTCAGAAAACGCCATACGAGAAAGAGCCGACATTGCTTCGCCCTGACTTCCCGTAGTTATGATTACTAACTGATGGGGTTTATACTTATTAATATCGTCAATCGAGATTAAAACCTTGTCAGGCACCGTCATATAACCAAGATTAGATGCAACTTCAACCACGTTTTCCATACTTCTGCCTGAAATTGCAACTTTTCTGTTATAACGGCTCGCACAGTTTATAATCTGCTGCACTCTGTGGATATTCGACGCAAACGTCGCAACGATAATTCGTGAATGACAGTTTCTGAAATATTCATCTAACGTATCGCCCACAGTTCGCTCAGACATCGTAAAGCCTGAACGTTCAGCATTCGTGCTATCAGACATTAATGCCAGAACGCCACGATTTCCAAGCTCGCCGAATCTTGCCAAGTCTATCATTTCGCCTTCAATCGGCGTGCTGTCCACCTTAAAGTCGCCCGTATGCACGATTGTACCAATCGGCGTGTGAATAGCGAGTGACACCGCACCTGCTATTGAGTGGTTCGTGTGAATGAATTCCACCTTAAAGGCTCCGAGCTTTACAGTATCCTTCGGCATAACGCGGTTTAGCCTTGCTTTTGCAAGCATATTAAATTCTTTAAGTTTTACTTCTACCAACCCAAGTGTCAATCTCGTTCCGTATATCGGCACGTTTAATTCCTTTAAAAAGTATGGAATCGCACCGATGTGGTCTTCGTGACCGTGTGTGATTACAATACCGCGTATCTTATGCTTGTTTTTCACAAGATACGAAATATCGGGTATTACGATGTCGATACCCGGCATACTCTCGTCGGGGAACGCCATACCGCAGTCGAGTACAAATATGTCGTTCTCGTACTCAAAGACTGTCATATTTTTTCCGATTTCGTTGAGTCCCCCTAAAGGTATGATTTTCAGTTTTTGATTTTTTGCCACTATTAATCCTCCATAATAAATTTTTCCGCACAATAATCGTTATTATATATTATAGCAGATTTTTTGAAAATAATAAAGGTTTTTTTAAATTTTTTTATATTTTTAAAATTGCGACAAGAATATTATAACCCAACACACAAAATTTGTATGACATAAAAAAGCACACAAATAAGCACCGAGTTTTAGCGGTGCTGATTTGTGTGCATTTTTCGGACTGCCCCGCAAGGGGAAAGCCTTAAAATGGTTAGTGCAAAGAATTATTTTATTTCCTGTTCTAAGTTTTTGAATTCTTCCGTATTAAAAAATTCTGCCAACGACACGCCCATCCCGTCGCACAGCATCTTTAATGTTACGATGCCGGGATTTTTGCTTTTTCCGTAGAGAATGTTTTTAATAGTAGACGGAGCTACGCCTGATTCGATAGATAATTTGTTGATGGTAATTCTCTTTTCTTCGCACAGATACAAAATTCTGTTTTTTAATGTGGTATACGTATTCATAGCTTCTTCACCTTCCATAATATAATTATAATTTAATAAAGTTAATAAAGCGGGCTATATATGGTACAAGATAGGCTATAAAAAGTCTTGGATTTAAAGAAAGATTGAAAAAATATTTATTATTTTTGCGTTGTGCGTCTGCGGGAACGGGCTTGCTCGTTCCTGTTTTTCATTGGGATTCAGTATTGTGCGTTGTAGGGGACATTCAAGAATGTCCCGCGGGCGATTCGTGAATCGCCCCTACGGTGTGGTTTTCTTCGGCAGGGGCAAGCCCCTGACCTACGTTACAAATTATAGGCTATATATAGCCTATAATGTTTTGGTTTATGGGCTATATATAACCTACTTTGGTTCTTGGTTATGGGCTATATATAGCCTACTTTTGTTTTGAATGTATGGGCTATATATAGCCTACTCCGATTTTATGTCTATAGGCTATATATAGCCTATAGACTTCTCTGTTGCTTTGTTTTACTATGTTTTTTTGCACAAAAAAAGACAAGGCATAAGCCTTGTCGTGAAGAATTCCTTCATATAATATATGTAGCTTTTTTAAATACCCAATTTTTCTAACAGCGATTTGGTGTTAAGCTCAAAGTTTATACCATAGTGACGCGATGACGAGAACTTCTTCGTAAGCTCGATGCACTCCCCTACAAATTCTGCTGCAATTTTGGCTGAGTCAAACAGCGAATTACCAAGCATTAAAGCTGACATAAACGTACTTGCAAAAACATCGCCCGTTCCGCTGTATACTGCCCTTTGCTTGTCGTTTTCTATGTATCTCACTTTTCCGTTTTCATAAACGGCTGTTGTGATTTTGTCTTCCTTTGAATTTATCCCCGTGATTATAACAGACGCATCGCAGATGTCGTTTAATGCTTTGATTAACTCGTCAATATACTCTTTTGTATGCTCTTCTTTATATTCTATTCCTGTTAAGAGGCAGCTTTCTGTGACGTTTGGCACTATGACGTCTGCCCTTTTTATCAATCTTTTCATATTTTCGCAGTAGTCTTTTGAAAAGCCGTCGTACAGCACACCGTCGTCACCCATAACGGGGTCAACAAGCTTTATTTTCACATCAAACATATCCATAAGCTCACTTACATAGTCCACCTGCTTTGCCGAGCCTAAGTAGCCTGAATATATCCCGTCAAACGAAATACCCATACTTTTCCAATGGTTTGCCGACGGCAGGATATTTTCAGTTAAATCACAAAATGTATACCCCTTAAAGCCCGTATGTGCTGATAACACCGCCGTAGGTACGGCACAGGTTTCAAGCCCCGCTGCACCTAAAATGGAAATCGCAACAGTTAGGGAGCATTTTCCAAAGCTCGATATATCGTTTATTGCTATTACTCTTTGTTGTCTTTGCAAAACTACACCTTCTTATGAGTATATTTTTTAAAGTATTTCACCGAGTGCAAGTCCGCCTTTTACTGAGGTTATTTTTACCTTGCAGATTGCACCGCTTACGTCTTTTTCTGATTTTGCTATAACTGTGATGTAATTGTCTGTTTTTCCTTCATATACACCTGAAATACCCTTATGCTGACGTTCGAACAAGACATCGACAGTTTTACCTATATGTGATTTTAAGAAGTTTTCCTGTGTGCTTTTTGTAACTTCTGTTAATCTTTTGCTTCTTTCTTCCTTTACGTCGGGTGAGATTTGGTTTGTCATCTTCTCTGCTACTGTTCCCTTTCTCACAGAATATTTGAAAATGTGGGCTTCTGCAAAGGAAATCTCTTTTGCAAAGTTCAGCGACTTTTCAAATTCTTCGTCTGTTTCACCGGGAAAGCCTACCATAATGTCCGTTGTGATTGCGGCGTCGGGAAAGGTTTCTCTGATACGGCGTGCGGACTCGCGGTAATCCGCTGTTTTGTATTTTCTGTTCATACGCATTAAAGTTCCGTCGCAGCCGCTTTGAAGTGACAAGTGAAAATGTCGGCATATTTTAGGAAGCTTTGCGATTTCTTCTGTAAATTTATCGTCAAAAAGTGTGGGTTCTAACGACCCCATACGGATTCGGGAAATTCCGTCGATTTCGTTTAAGCCTTTTAGCAAATCTAACAAGCTTTCGCCTGTGTCTTTTCCGTAGGATGCTAAGTGGATGCCTACCAAAACGATTTCTGAAAAGCCGTTACTTGCCAGTCTGCGAGCCTCTTTTAGCGAGCTTTCTAAGCTCCTTGAGCGAATTCTTCCCCTTGCGTACGGAATGATACAGTACGAGCAGAAGTTGTTACAGCCGTCCTGTACCTTTAAAAATGCTCTTGTACGTCCGTCGTAGCTTGTTACTTCTAATTCTTCGAAGTCTTTTTTGTCCGAAATGTCGGAAACTAAATTGAGCTTTTCTTTATTTTCTAAAAACTCCGCCACAGCATCATAAACGTGAGCTTTTTTGTCCGTGCCGATGATAATATCGACTTCAGAAATTTTGCCAATATCTGTTGGTGCAACCTGAGCGTAGCACCCCATAACCACAAGGATGCTTTCAGGGTTTATCTGCTTGGTGCGTCTTATCATCTGGCGTGATTTTCTGTCGCCGAGGTGTGTGACCGTACACGTGTTTATGATATAAATATCTGCAAATTCATCGAAGTCAACAAGGCTGTAGCCGTTGTTTTCAAACTGCTTTTTTACAGCTTCGGACTCATAGGTATTCACTTTACATCCCAATGTATATACTGAAAACTTCTTTGACATATTTCCTCCGTATCGACGCATTTTAACTTATTTTAACACATTAATCTCAAGATGTAAAGTGAGTTTTCTAAAGTGTTTTTAAAAAAAATAATATTTTGTAAAAAAAGCCTTGATTTTTATTTCTTTTTGTATTATAATAAACTGGTATTTCGGGATGTAGCGCAGTTTGGTAGCGCACTACGTTCGGGACGTAGGGGCCGCAGGTTCAAATCCTGTCATCCCGACCACCTTAAACCTCAGTAACCAAGCG
>CAZCOF010000005.1:0-29969 GCA_964500095.1 uncultured Oscillospiraceae bacterium | reverse complement strand
CTCGGATAAGCCCGACCTTAGAAACCCGCTTATTATCTGCGATTTGACGGAATTTTTTGCTGACGTTGATTTTCCGGCGTTCAAAGGAAAGCCCGTACGCGGTATTGTTGCCGACTGTTGCGGCAAGTCTAAAAAATTCTTTGAAGACTCATTAAAATTTGCAACATCAGCAGAAGTAGGTCTTGGCGGACTTGGATATATCACATTAAAAGATGGCGTTTTCGCAGGTCCTATTGCCAAATTCTTAACAGATGCTAAAAAGAAAGAAATTATAGATATAACAGGTGTAAAGAACAACGAAACCTTATTCTTTATCTGTGATGACAAAAAAGACGATACAGAGAAAAAAGCCGGTCACATCCGCACGTGGCTTGCAAAACCCGAACAACTTGATTTAATTCGCGACGATGTGTTTGAGTTCTGCTTTGTAGTTGATTTTCCGATGTATGAAAATGACGAAGAAACAGGCGAGACAATCTTCACACATAATCCCTTCTCAATGCCACAGGGCGGTATGGAGTCACTCCTAACCAAAGACCCCACAGAGGTTTTGGCTTATCAGTATGACTTGGTTTGTAACGGCATTGAACTTGCATCAGGTGCTGTTCGTAACCACGATATTGACATAATGAAAAAAGCATTTGAAATTGCAGGGTATTCAGAAGACGAGTTAAAGTCACGCTTTAGTGCACTCTATACTGCATTTCAGTACGGTGCTCCTCCGCACGCCGGTATGGCACCCGGTGTTGACCGTATGGTAATGTTATTAACAGACGAAGAAAAAATCTTAGACGTTATCGCATTCCCCTTAAACGGCAACGCTCAGGATCTAATGCTTGGTGCTCCAAGCTTTGTTACAAAGCAACAGTTAGAAGATGTTCATTTAGTTGGAAATGCTACTGCATTTGCACCGACAGGTGCGGCGGGAACAAACCGTCAGTCACAGGGCAAACGCTCAACGTTTTCAAATACACAGCAGTTAAATCAGCTATCCCTAACAGAAGATGAAGAAGGCATAATTGAGAATATCTTTAAGTCAATGGAAGATAAGGAAAAGGATTTAAAGAATATAGATACAGAAAACGTAGAAGAAATGGTACACGTAATGCCTATGACAAACGTACTGCGTGAAGATAAACGCAATCAGCCGTTTACAAGGGAATCGCTCCTTTCGGGTGCTCCTGAACGCAGTGAAGACAGCTGGGTTGTTCCCAGACTTGTAAAGTGAGGTGTTAAGAATGAAATATTATGCTGAAAAAATAAACGAAGGCGGTACTATCGCCGTTGACGATACAATTTTAGTTAAAGGTTCTGTTGCTTCGGCAGGTTCGCATATTTTAGAAAATTTTAAACCGCTCTTTAGTGCTGAAGCGGTGGAAAGATTAGAAAACAAAGGCTATGCGGTGTCAGGAAAAACTCACGTTGGTGAATTTGGTCTTGATTTGGTCGGTGAGTTTTCGTACTACAGTGAAAAGAGCGACGACTTACGCGGTGCAGCAGCAGAACTTGTCAAACAAGGTGATGTCAAAGCAGCTTTAGGCGTTGATATGAATGGTGCTACAAGACGTGCAGCTGTAATTTCAGGCGTTGACTTTTTAAAGCCCACCTACGGCACAGTTTCGCGTTACGGCGTAATTTCCTGTGCTGCATCAGGCGAGCAGATTGGCGTTTATGCAAAAGACGCATCGGGCATAGCTGAAATTATGAAAGTAATTGCCGGTCACGACGAAAAGGACGGCACAAGCTTAAAGAAAGAAGTAGAATACAAAACTGATGAAAAAATTTCAGGCAAAAAGGTTTGCATTATAAAAGAGCTTTTTGCTAAGGCTGATGACGATACAAAGAAGAAAATTTTAGCTTTTAGCGAGTCTTTGCAGAAAAACGGCGTAGAAGTTGAAGAAATTTCAGCTGACTTTTTTGACTATGCTAACACAGCGTGGCAGATACTTATGACGGCTGAAACCTGTAACAACGTATCACGGTACGACGGTGTTAAGTTCGGACATCGTGCAAAAGAATACAAAAACATCGACGAATTATATGTAAATTCAAGAACAGAAGGCTTTAACTTCTTAACAAAGGCGGTTATTTTATACGGCTCTGATGTTTTATCCAAAAACCGCTACAAAGACTGCTATGATAAATCTCTAAGAATAAGAAGAGTAGTGTCAGAAAAGTTTAATGACTTAATGAAAAAGTATGATGCGGTGTTGATGCCTGCGTGCTCAACAACAGCTTATAAGTCATACGATATTAAAGATGCGTTTAACAAAGTGTATGAAGAAAGCGTATTTACAGCGGTGGCAAATTTAATAGGTACACCTGCACTTGCTTCATCAGGCGTTCAGCTTATGGGAAGAGCATTTTCAGAAAGCACGCTTTTGTCTTTGGCATCTTGCGTTGAAGGGGAGGGTAAATAATTATGAATTACGAAATAGTTATCGGACTTGAAACGCACGTCGAACTGGAAACGAAATCAAAGATTTTTTGTTCCTGCGGCGGACATTCTGAGGCAAAAGACCCTAACGACTGTGTATGCCCTGCTTGTAGCGGTATGCCGGGTATGCTTCCCGTAATGAACAAGCGCGTTGTAGAGCTTGCAGTAACAGCAGGGTTAATGCTTAACTGTAATATCAACAGATATACAACATTTGATAAGAAAAACTACTATTACCCCGACCTTCCGTGTGCGTACCAGATTACACAGCTTAACCATCCTATCTGCACAGATGGCTGCGTCACATTAAAGACATCAAAGGGAAAACGTGATATTCGCATCAAGCAGATTCATATGGAAGAAGATGCAGGAAAGTTAGTTCACGGCGGAAAGTCAAGTTTTGTAGACTTTAACCGCACAAGTGTACCGCTGATTGAAATTGTAACACAACCTGATTTTCGCAGTGCTGAAGAAGTTGTAACTTACCTTAACAAGTTAAAGTCGATGTTCCGCTCGGGCGGAATTTCCGAGTGCGAAGAAGGTGCAATGCGTTGCGACGTAAACATTTCTGTTCGCCCCGAAGGAAGTGAAGAGTTCGGCGTTCGTACAGAAATCAAAAATATGAGCTCGTTTGAAGCTATTGAGCGTGCAATCGTTTACGAATCACAGCGTCACATTGATGCGATTGAATTTGAAACAGAAGAGCTGGTACAAGAAACAAGACGTTTTGACGATGTCAGCGGAAAAACCTTTGCAATGAGAAACAAAGAAACAGAAGCCGATTACAGATATTTCCCTGATGCAAACCTTATGCCTATCGTGATTGATGACGAGTGGTTAGAAAAAATCAAAAACCAAATGCCCGAAGCACTTGATGAAAAAACAGAAGAATATAAAGCGGCAGGTATTTCTGATAAAGAAATAGATATGCTTGTTTCAAACAATAAAATTAGTAAGCTTTTAGATGACGTTGCAGCACAGGGCGTGAATATGAGGGAAGCTGCAAGCTGGATTTTAACAGACTGTGTCGGGATTTTAAGAAAAGACGGAAAATCCTTATCAGAGCTTGCAATTTCAGCTACGAAACTTTCTGCTATTATAAAAATGGTAGATTCCGGCAACATCAACAGAGCGGCAGGCAAGAAAATCTTAATCGCAGTTGTAGAGCGTGACGTTGACCCTGTTAGCTACTGTAAGGAACAAGGCCTTGACCGAAAGGTTGACACTTCTGCCATTGAAGAAATAATCGTACGTATTATTTCTGAAAATCAGCAGGCGGTAGCCGACTTTAAAGGCGGCAAGGAAAAGGCAAAGCAGGCACTATTCGGTGCTTGTATGAAAGAATTAAAGGGTGCGGGAGACCCTGCGGTTATTAAAGAAATTTTGGATAATGAATTAAAGAAATGTTAAGTCGGCAGCGGGAGTAATCACTTACTCCCGTTGTGTTGTAGGGGTAGAAAATGAAAAAATCTTGTTAATATTAGTTGGCGGAACGATTTGTACAGGCGTAAATGAAGACGGAATTTTATCTGTAAGAGAAGATGCGGACAGCAGAATTTTAGAAAACTTTTTAAATTCCGACTCGCCGTATCGTGATAAAGTGCAGTTTGACGTGAGCGAAAATCTGTTTATTTTATCAGAAAATCTGACACTTGATGACTGGAACAGAATGATTGACACCTATAGACGTTATACAAAGGACAATGACTACGACGGAGTGTTAATAGCACACGGAACGTATCACTCGGGTACGGCGTGTATGGGAGCAAAAAGCGAAGAAAAGGCAATATCATACCTTATTAACAAATGTGAAGAATGTGGGGTGGATGCGTACTTTTCGCCGGCTAAAAAAACAGGTGAAAAGTATGAAACAGTACATCACATAGCGAACCACACCGCAAAAGGCGGAGCCGGAATTAAATTTTTGTACGGCACAACCATTGAAACAGCATACGCAAAGCTTCTTATTTCGTATTCGCTTTTTGATGGTGAGAAGAAAGAAGAATTTTTGACTACAGAATGTAACTTTGAAATTATAGACAAACAGGTGATAAAATGACAAAAAAACTATATGAAAAAGACTCATACTGCCGCAAGTTTCCGGCGACGGTTTTGTCTTGTAAAAAAACGGATAAAGGATACAGTGTTGTACTTGATGAAACTGCATTTTTTCCCGAAGGCGGGGGACAGTCAGCAGACAAAGGAACGATTGACGGAGCAACCGTTTTAGATGTGCAAACAAAAGACGGCATAATTTATCATACGCTTGATAGAGAAGTTGAAAAAGGGAAAAAAGTCGAATGTGAGCTTGATTGGGATTTAAGATTTTTGCGTATGCAGAGCCATTCAGGAGAGCATATAGTATCAGGTGTGGTCCATTCTGAGTTTGGCTATTCAAACGTTGGCTTTCACATGAGCGAAGCACTTATGACAGTTACTTTTGATGGTGTGTTGACTCCTGATGATATTGCTAAGGTTGAGCTTTTATCAAATCGTGCAATTTATAAAAATTTAGAAATAAAAGCAATATATCCTACGAAAGAAGAGTTAGAAAAGCTTGATTTCAGGAGCAAAATAGAGTTGGGCGACGATGCCCGAATTGTCTTAATCGGTGATGTTGACTCTTGTGCCTGCTGTGCTCCGCACGTGAGATATACAGGTGAAATCGGGCTTATAAAAATAGTAAATTCATATTCCTACAAGCAGGGTACAAGAATTGAGATGTTAGCCGGCAGCTTGGCACTTTTGGACTATATAGCGCTTAATTCTGCCAACAAAGAGTTAATGGCACTTCTTTCGGCATCGCGTGAGAGCGTAAACGAAGCAGTAATAAAGCAAAACGACCAGATGGTAGCACTTCGTGTGCAAAATGCTCGGATGTCAAAAGAATTGGCACTTTTAAAGTTAAATCCTGAAAAAACAGGCGATAATACGTATGCAATAGCCGAAAATCTTTCGTTTGATGAGTTAAGACATTGTGCTAATAATTTGCTCGATAACGGAACGAAAACGTGTGTTTTACTGTCATCAGCAGACGAAGGCTTCATTTATGTTGTTGCAAGTAAGACAGATGATGTAAGAGTTTTAGCTAAAGAGTTAAACACAAAATTTTCAGGAAAAGGCGGCGGAAAAGCAGATTACGCTCAGGGAAAGCTTTCAAAAGCAGATGAAGAAGAGCTAAAAAAGACAATAGAAGAGCTGCTATAAGCATAAAAAAGCAAGGTCAAAAAGACCTTGCTTTTTTCATATCAATCTTAATATAAGCTCCGTCAAAAATACACCAAGCGAAGAAAGAAAAGCAACTATTACCATACTTTTGTTCATAAACGCGGTAATGAGTGCAATCGCTGTACCTACGATGGCTGAAATAACAGAAGACGTTGAATAAAATATAGCGGGAAACGTCATAACGGAAAGCACAGCATACGGTATATAGTATAGAAACGACAGTATGTATTTGTTTTTGATTTTTTTCTTAACTAAAACGAGCGGTACCATACGGATAAGGTAGGTTATCCCTGCCATAACAAAAAGATAAATCGCATAATCAGGCATTGTCAATATCCTCCTCGCTTATCGGGAGCGGTGCAATAAAAGCAAATAAGATACTTGCAGCCGCAGCACATATTATTATGGTAAAGCCGGAAGGAATCTGGCGAAGTGCCGGTACAAAGTAGAAAATACAACTTAAAATGATGGATAAACCAACACAAAGTGCAGTTGCACGCTCTTTTTTTACTTTAGGCATAACGATAGCTATAAACATACCGTAAATGGCAATTCCGAGTGATGAAACTACAATCTCAGGCAAAATATTTCCCGCACAGGCACCAAGTAGTGTGCCGCCGCTCCAACCGATATACGGCATTGTCATAAGTCCGTAGAAGTATATTTTGCCTATTGTACCTTCGTTAGAATATGAAACTGCAAAAATCTCATCGGTAATGGAAAAACTCATTAAAAATCTATCTATTAACCGAACGGATTTTCCTAATCTTTGCGACAGCGAAACAGACATTAACGCATAGCGCAGATTTATCACTATCTGCGAAACCAAAAGCTCGGCTACCGCTCCGCCTGAAGCGATAATCGGAACTGCGGCAAGCTGTCCTGCCGATGTTAAATTTGTCATCGACATTAAGAGTGCTTCTATAACGGAAAACCCGCTGCTGCACGCAAAAATACCGAATGCAAAAGATATTGACAAATACCCCAAGCATATCGGAATACCGTCTTTTAATCCTTTTAAAAAACTGTTTTGTTCTTTCATTTTTTCCTCGCTGTGATTTTACTATGCCCCTATTTGTGCTAAATTTTCATAATTCCCAAAACGTCTAAAACTGACGAAACAAGGATAAGCACGATAAATATCGGTGCAATGTATTTAATCATTACTGTGAGCAAAGTACGTTTTTTAACTTTGTCTGAAATCTCGATTTCATCTGTGATTGACTTAACCTTGATGACATAACCCACGAAGATACAGGTTAAGAATGCAACTATCGGCATTAAAATGCTGTTGCTTATAAAATCAAAGAAATCCAAGAACTGCATACCGAATACTTTTACTTCTGCCCATATACTGTAGCCGAATGCCGAGAGTAAGCCAACTAAAGCAGAGAATAAAAATACAACTAAGCAAGCCGGCTTTCTTTGCAGCTTTGTCTTGTCGCAGATAAATGAAAGCACCGTTTCAAAAAGTGAAATTGACGATGTCAACGCTGCAAAAAGTACGAGTAAGAAGAACGCAGCCCCTATAATCTGTCCGCCTGTCATTGTTTCAAAAACCTTAGGAAGTGTTACAAACATAAGGCTTGGACCCTTGCCCAAAGCTTCAGGTGTGCCGCCGGAAAATGAAAATACAGCAGGGATAATCATAAGACCTGCCAAAAATGCAACGCCTGTGTCAAAGGTTTCTATCTGCTTTACGGAAGATTCAAGCTTTACGTCTTTTTTCATATATGAGCCGTAGGTAATCATAATACCCATAGCAAGTGACATTGAGTAGAAAAGCTGTCCCATTGCAGCTAAAACTGTAGTTGCCGAGAACTTAGAAAAGTCGGGCAATAAATAATATTTTACACCGTCTAAAGCTCCGGGCATTGTAAGGCTGTAGATAGCTATAGCGATTGACAGAACAATAAGCACGGGCATCATAATTTTGCTGCCCTTTTCTATGCCTTTTTCAACGCCGAAAAGCACAAACAATGCTGTAATCCCAATGTATATTATAAACCATATTACGGGTTCTGCGGTGCTGCCGATAAAATCGGAAAAGTAATTGTCAGCCGCTGCAGCAACGCCGTCACCTGTCAAAAATGCCACCAGATATTTCGCAACCCAACCGCCGATTACAGAATAATACGGCAAAATTATAATAGGTACAATAGCAGCCAAGTATCCTATAAAGGTAAACTTTTTATTTAACGCCTTAAACGCACTGACTGCACTAAGACCTGTTTTACGACCTATTGCAATTTCTGCTGTCATAAGGGCATAACCAAACGTAAGTGCCAAAATGATATATACAAGTAAAAAGATACCGCCGCCGTATTTAGCGGCAAGGTAAGGAAATCTCCATATATTTCCCAAGCCTACAGCAGAGCCTGCTGCTGCAAGCACAAATCCGATTTTACCGGAAAAACTGCTTCTTTTGTTGGACATAACAAAACCTCCTTTTATTATAGACATATTTTAGCATAGTTTTTGCTTTTAAGCAAGAGAAAAGTATCGTAAGTGGTAAAAAATTGTAAATTCATTGGTTACTCAGCGAATATATTTTCATATATTGTATCAGGAGGTGAAAAAATGTCTGTTTGCTCTTGTAAATCAAATTGTTCGGTTGTTGCAATTGTTGCAAGTATTATAATAGGTGTAATTGCTGCGATTTTACGCACAACTGCGGCTATAACATTAACACCCGCATTTTTATGGGTGGCTTTGGGAGTTGCCGTTTTGTATCTTGCAATAACCTTGATAACATCCAAAAGTTTCTCGGGTGTCGCCCAAAAAAGCTGTTTTTGCCCCGTTTTAACAGTTTTGTTGACGGCTATTTTAGGCACAATTTTAACATCTTTGATACTTTTGGGTATAACCTTTGTTGCAACCAGTATAATCGGCACAATTATAACAGGTGCACAAATTGCATTCCTGTTTTTAATTTTTGCCGAGACAGCGTGTTTGATAAAGTGTTTAGCAAAATGCGATAATGAATAAAAAAGTAATGGGCTGTAGCAATTGCTACAGCCCCAATTTAATTAAGCCAAAATTTCATTGCTGTCAAGTACCAGTGTAAATGGACCGTCGTTAGTGAGAGAAACCCTCATTTCTGCACCGAATATGCCTTTTTCCGTATGGGAAAAAAGCTCTTCGCATCTTGACAGAATATGCTCATATAACTCTTCTGCCATTTTCGGATTAGCAGCATTTACAAAGCTTGGTCTGTTGCCTTTTTTGCAGTCGGCATAAAGCGTAAACTGAGAAATGACTAAAATTTCACCGCCAACCTGATCAATGCTTAAATTTATTTTGCCGTTTTCGTCATTAAAAATCCTTAACCGTGATACTTTTTCTATCATTTTGTCAGCAATTTCTTTGGTGTCGTTTTCTGCAACGCCCACCAAAAGCAGATAACCTTTTCCTATTTTTCCGACGATTTTACCGTCTACTGCCACTTGAGCATCTAATACTCTTTGTAAAACGAATTTCATATTACACCTCAATTTTTAAAACAATTATATTACGTACCTAATTGTATCATAACTTAAAGGTGCAATTCAACCTTTTTTTGAACAAGGTGAATATTCTTATTTTTTAAGATAATGTATTGATATTTTTACACATTTGTAATAAAAGTATGATAATATATAAAAAAGGTGGTGTGAGTATGACAATCAGAGAAACAATCGAGAAAAATGAAGAAAAAATACTTTCTCCTTATGCCGTTTTGTCAAAAAATACGAAGGGCAGGCAAAAAGAAATCACACCCTGTGATATGAGAACGGAGTTTCAACGTGACCGTGACCGCATAATTCACGCAAAATCGTTTCGTCGCTTAAAGCACAAAACGCAGGTTTTCTTAGCACCTGCAGGCGACCATTACAGAACTCGTCTTACCCACACTATGGAGGTTTCACAAATTGCCAGAACAATCGCAAGAAGCCTTGCGCTCAACGAAGATTTGACAGAAGCGATTGCCTTAGGTCACGATCTTGGTCATACGCCGTTCGGTCATACGGGCGAGCGAGTGCTTAATTCTATTTGTTCATTCGGTTTTAACCACTGTAAGCAGAGTTTAAGAGTAGTTGATTTTTTGGAAAACGGCACGGGCTTGAATCTTACCTGCGAGGTGCGTGATGGAATACTAAATCACGCAGGGGATAATGAAGCTAACACCTTAGAAGGAAAAATCATAAAGCTTGCTGACCGAATTGCTTACATAAATCACGATATTGATGACGCCCTGCGTGGCGGAATTATAAAAGAAACCGACATTCCAAAAGGCTGTCTTGAGATTTTGGGGAAAACTCACGGAGTGCGAATAAGCACGCTTATTCAAGACATAGTTTACGCATCACAAGGAAAAAACGACATAGCAATGACCGAAAAAATCGCCGATGCAATGGGCGAGCTCAGAAAATTTATGTTTGAAACAGTTTATGTTGACAGCGAGGCAAAAAGAGAAGATGAAAAGGCACAAAGAGTGGTTTTGATGCTCTTTGAAACATTTATGGAAAAGCCTGAGCTTATGGGGATTGACCCTTTCGATGTAGAGCGGGTAGGAAAAGAGCAGTCGGTTTGTGACTATATCGCGGGAATGACTGATAATTACGCAATATATAAATTCAACGAAATTTTTATACCTAAGAAGTGGATTGTAAATTAGGGGGAATTCTTTATGGAATATGCAGTAAGACCAAAGGGTGTCTGCACAATGCAGATAAAGTTTGAAATTGACGACGATAAAACCGTTAGAAACGTACAGTTTTTAGGCGGCTGTAACGGAAATACCAAAGGTTTGTCAGCTTTGGTTGAAGGAATGAAAGCAGACGATGTTATCACGCGTCTTAGCGGTATAAATTGTAACGGCAAGGGTACATCTTGTCCTGACCAGTTGGCACGTGCAATAGACGCTGCGGTAAATGAATGATGGCAGACGTTTTTGATTTAAGCGGGTGTACACTCTGTCCGAGAGAATGCAAAAGTAAAAGAACAAGCGGAGGCACAGGTTTTTGCGGTGCGAGTAATAAAATTCGTATCGCTCGTGCGGCATTACACGCCTGGGAGGAGCCGTGTCTTTCCGGAACAAAAGGCTCCGGAACAGTCTTTTTCTCAGGCTGCAATTTAGGGTGCGTCTTTTGTCAAAACAGCGAAATTTCTCACAAAAATAAAGGCTATGAAGTAAGTCGTGATAGGCTGTGCGAGATTTTTTTCGAGTTAAAACAAAAAGGTGCTCACAATATAAACTTAGTGACGGCGGGACATTACCTTCCTATGGTTTTAGATGCTGTAAAATCAGCAAAACAGCAAAAAATCAACATTCCGTTTATATATAATTCAAGCGGATATGAAAAGGCAGAAGCTATAGCTCTTGCAGATGGTTTGATTGACATATACCTGCCTGATTTTAAGTATATAGACCAAGAACGTGCAAAGCGGTATTCCGGTGCTTTCGGCTACCCCGAGATTGCAAAAAGAGCGATTGATGAGATGGTACGCCAAAGACCAAAATGCATTTTTGATGAAGGCGGAATTTTAAAATCAGGAGTTATAGTAAGACATCTTTTGCTGCCCGAAGGACTATTAGAAAGTAAAAAAATTATTAAATATCTGTATGAAAAATATGGCGATAACATTTTTATCTCAATTATGAGCCAGTACACGCCGTTTGGGGAATTAGAGCATTTTCCTGAACTAAAAAACAGAGTGCGTTTTACTGACTATGAAAAACTCATAGACTACGCCATAAAAATTGGCGTGAATAACGCCTTTATTCAGGACGGCAGTGCAGCACAGGAAAGTTTTATACCTGATTTTTCAGGACAAGGAGTAATAGAAAAATGATAAGTATTTTAAAAGAAGAATACGGCTTAACAGACGAAGTGACAGAGCTTTCAAAAAAGGCTGAAGAAAACGTAAAAGAGTGCTTTTCAGCTATTGATGAAACGGCAGAATACAACCAGCTAAAAGTTATGCGTGCGTTTTCAAAAAACCGAGTGTCAGAAGCACACTTAGGTCTTTCTACGGGCTACGGCTATGATGATTTGGGGCGAGATACATTAGAAAAAATCTATGCCGAAGTTTTCGGAACCGAAAAAGCCTTAGTAAGACATTCAATTGTTTCGGGAACACATGCAATTTGTTCGTGTCTTTTCGGGATTTTGCGTCCCGGCGATATTTTAGTTTCAGCTACAGGTGCACCGTATGACACGTTAGAAGAAATTATCGGAAAGCGTGGCTCGGCTTGCGGCAGTCTAAAAGAGTGGGGCATAGACTATATAGAAGTAGGACTTACTCCTGACGGAAAAGTTGATAAAGCAGCACTTTCGGAAATTTTAAAAAATAAAAAAGTAAAAATGGTAGAACTTCAGCGTTCTAAAGGGTATGCCTGGCGAGAGTCCTTTACGGTAGAAGAACTTGCTGACGCGATAGATTTTATAAAAAATACTCGCACTGATGTTGTTGTTATGGTTGACAACTGCTACGGCGAATTCGTTCAAACAAAAGAGCCTACAAACGTAGGAGCCGATATTATTGCAGGCTCACTGATTAAAAATCCCGGCGGCGGACTGGCACTGACGGGAGGATATTTAGCAGGGCGGGCGGATCTTGTTGAGCAGGTTTCATATAGACTCACATCACCCGGAATAGGAGCTGAAGTCGGGGCGACGCTCGGTCAGAACAGAAATATGTATCAGGGATTTTTTATGGCTCCGCATACTGTGGCACAGAGCTTAAAGACAGCTGTTTTTGCAGCGGAAGTGTTCTCGCTTTTGGGTTTTGAAACGGCTCCAACATCGTCAGAAGTCAGGGGCGACATTATTCAGGCAGTAAAGCTTAATTCAGCTGAAAACTTATGTGCTTTCTGTCAGGGAATTCAACGTGGAGCACCGATTGATTCGTTTGTTGTTCCTGAGCCTTGGGATATGCCGGGATACTCTGATAAAGTCATTATGGCAGCAGGAGCGTTTGTATCGGGTGCAAGTATTGAAATATCGGCAGACGGACCGCTTCGTGCACCGTATGCTGCGTATATGCAGGGCGGACTTACTTACGAAAGCGGAAAGTTATCTGTATTGTGTGCTGCTAATAATATCATCAAATTGCAAAAACAGTAGGGCGGTAATAAAAAGGCTGTAGCAAAATAACTTTACTACAGCCTTTTATTTATATCATTTATTGAATCTTTAATTCTTTTAGCAATCTGCTCTTTTTGTGCGTTATATGCAGTTTCGTCGTCAAACTGTATTGCATCTCCGATAAAGAGCGTCTGCTCTTTAGTGTTATAAGACATAGGCACGAATGAAAGGTGCTTTTTAGATTCTTTAAAATAGCTTTTTTCAAGATGTAAAAACCCTGTATATATTTCTCCCATTGAGCGTGAATCATCGTCGTAATTGACATCGGGAGAAATTATTAAATTCTCGCCTTTTAAAAGTGCTTTTTGTGACAGCTGAAAGGTCTTTAAAATATCTCGCGAGCTGCGGTTTACAGGGATTGCAGAAAAGGAATGCATAACCATAGGAACAGCCAACGATATAATAAAAGCAAGCGGAGCAGCGACAATTTTCGGCATACCGAAACGCTTTGTAAATGTGTAGTTCATATACTGCTTAAAACACTCCTTGCGGTCAAAAAACACCTTTAAAACCCAGATGTGAGCCTGAACGGGCAAAGTCAGGAGTGCGTGAACAGGTCCGCTCATATTCTGGTGATGTACAACGAATACCGATGGTGAATCGGGAATTTTTCCGATTACTTTATGTGGCTTAAAAATTTTATAAACAAGCCTTGCAGTACGAGCAAATAATCCATACAAATTCATAAAAATCAATTCATCTCTTCTCTTTTTTGGGGAGTTGGCTTGTTACAAAAAACCCAGCGAAGCTGTATTTGATAGCTTATGAGTCCTAAAATGCAGTCAACTGTAATTTTTATTATCATTTCGTCTATGCCGGTGTGAGCACACAAAAGGTAAATACACGCAAAAGACAAAAGCATCTGTACAACAACCAATGTATAGTATTTCGGAATAGTATCGCGAATGTTTTTGTTCTGTGATGAGGGAAGCCGTCTGTTGAGTGTAAAATTAACAAAAGACGACACAGCACGTGCAGAAATGAATGAGATTAAAAGCATCCAAAACAGCGGAAGATGTGACAAAATAGCTTTTGTTAGCACGCCGTAAATTGTTAAGTCTATTATCGATGCGAAAATCGCAGAAGCACTAAAGCGGATAAGACCGCTTAACACCCTTACAAAAATTCTTGCAGAGTCAATAACGGGGCGGTAGTGGCTGCCTGAGTTGTTGTCAAAATAAATCGTCTTTATGGGAATAACAACAAAAGGAATGCAGTTTCCTTTAGCAAAAATTAGCATATTAAGCTCATATTCATACCTTGTGCCGCCAACAGTCAGGAGCCCTTCTGTCATAAAGTGCGGTATTCCGCGAAGTCCCGTCTGGGTGTCATTAAGCGAAATTCCGTAAAACATACGCATAGCAAAAGAAGTTATGCGGTTTCCGATTAAGCTTTTGTTTGGAGTATCGCTGTTAAATTCACGGCAACCCAAAACAAAACAATTCGGATTTTCGCTCATTGCCTTTAATGTCCTTAAAACGTCGGGTACCGAATGCTGACCGTCAGCATCGACGGTGACAACCCCGTCAAAACCGCTTAGATTATCTATGTAAAACCTGAGTGCAGTTTTAATGGCAGCACCTTTGCCGCGATTGATTTCGTGGGTTAAAATGTGGCAGTTATCTATATTTGAAATCTCACTAAAAATACAATCGCATTTTTTTGAGCTTCCATCATTTACAACTATGATTTTTTTAATTCCGGCAGATAAAAGCTTGCGTACATACGGCACGAGCTTATCGTCGGGTTCCAGCGACGGAATTATGATAACATAATTCATAAAAATCTCCTTTCGAATGGTTGATAAATACCAAAGCGAGAAAGATAGTTTAAACGTTTAAGTGCTTTCTTACGGATATAAAGCTTCCTATTCCGCCAAGTACAGCACCGAGTCCCAATGATGAGCCGATGATTGTTCCCAACAACTCATCTAACGGCTTCATCGTGATAAATGCAATACCTAAAGAGTCCACTATGCCGACTAACAAGCTGTATCCGCCAAGAATAAGACCGATAGATGCAGCAGCACCGATAAGACCTATAAAAATGCCTTCAATAATGAAAGGCCATCTTATAAACCAGTCGGTTGCACCAACGAATTTCATAATGTTGATTTCTTTTCTTCTGGTGTATACGGTAAGCTTAATCGTGTTAGAAATGATGAATATTGAAACGATAGCCAAAGCGACAATTATCCACAAGCTGAAAGTTTTGATATAATTTGCTGCCTTTACGAGCTTGTCGATGGCCTCTTCGTTTCTTTGAATTTTTGCTATGCCGTCGATTTTTTCTATTTTATCTATTGTTTGTTCAGATTTTGACAAATCATCCAATGTCACCTGATACATATCGCGGAGCGGGTTGTCGTCTTTGTATCTGTCAAGTTTAGTCGCATTTTCGCCCATTTTTTCACGAAGAATCACAAGACGTTCTTCGCGTGTTGTTAAAATTGCGTCTGTTACGTTTTCTGTATTTTTAATTTGCGAACCGATGATTTTTACGCCGTCGTCACTTACTTTTTCATCAATAAATACTACAATCTGGTAGCTGTCTTCTAAATTGCCCGCCATATTTGAAACGTTGATTGAAAGCGTTAAAAACACGCCCAAAACCAAAAGGCTTGCAATAACGGTAAAGATTGATGCAATCGTCATCCAACCGTTAGAAAAGATGTTTTTGAATGCTTCTGAGAAGAAGTATCTTACGCCTCTAATTTTCATAGCCGTAGCCTCCTCTCGATTCGTCGCGGACAATTTTTCCGTCTTCGATTGCAATAACTCTTTTTTTCATAGTGTCAACTATGTCCTTTGCGTGCGTTGCCATAATGACCGTTGTACCGCGTTTGTTGATGTTATCCAAAAGCTCCATAATCTCCATTGCAACCTTAGGGTTTAAGTTACCCGTAGGCTCGTCGGCAATTAAAAATGCGGGGTTATTGACTAAAGCACGAGCTAAAGCCACTCGTTGCTGCTCGCCGCCTGATAATTCTTTTGGATATGATTTTGCCTTGTGTGAAAGTCCTACCAACGACAAAACGTTGGGAACCTGCTTTCTTATTTCTTTTCGGCTTGCACCGATAATGTCCATAGCAAAAGCTACATTTTCAAAAACCGTTTTGTTTGACAAAAGGCGGAAATCCTGAAAAACTACGCCCATAGAACGGCGAAGGTAGGGGACTTCACGGCGTTTTAGCTTGCCGATGTCTTTGTTGTTTATTATAACCTGACCGTCTGTTGGGGTTTCTTCGTGCATCAAAAGCTTAATTAACGTCGATTTACCGGCACCTGACGGACCTACTATAAACACGAACTCACCGCGTTCAATAAAAAAGCTGACATCATCTAAGGCTGTTGAGCCATTCTGATATGTTTTAGTCACGTTGCTGAGTAAAATCATAGCTATCAAATCCTTTCTTTAGCATAAAATTGCTATGTATTGGCATATACCAACACATAGCAAACGGATATTTTATTAGAATTTTGAAGGATTAGCAAGAAGATATTTTCTTACTAAGGAAGCAACCTTAAATACGACAGCGTCGTCGAATTTACGAAGGTCCAATCCTGTTAAACGCTCGATTTTATCAAGACGATAAACAAGAGTGTTTCTATGAACAAAGAGCTGGCGTGAGGTTTCGCTGATGTTTAAGCTGTTTTCAAAAAACTTGTCTATTGTAAGAAGCGTTTCTTCGTCTAAAGCCTCAAAGCCTTCTTTTTGGAAGATTTCATCTAAGAAAAGCTCACAGAGCTTGCTCGGAAGCTGATAAATAAGTCTGCCTATTCCAAGCTCGCCGTAGCTTAAAATATATTTTTCAGATTCAAAAACTCTGCCGATTTCAATGGAAAGTCTTGCTTCTGAGTACGAGTGTGCGATGTCGTTAATTGACTTAACGGGTAAACCAATACCCACAAATACGGTTAAGAGCAATTCAGAATTTATCGTATCTACGATTGCTTTTGCCGTGCTTTGTATGAATTCAAGGTTGTCAACAGCGGGCAAGGATTTTATAATAACAATATTTTTGTTATCAATGTTTATGATAAAATCGTTTTCAGGAAACATATTCTGCAAAAGCTGAATAACGCCCGTCTCATTTCCGGGAATTTGCACGATATATACAACTCTCGGTGTGTCTAAATCAAGCTGCAGCTCACCTGAGCGAAGGTTTATATCGCCGGGCAGGACGTTGCCCAGTAAAACATTCTTTAGATAGCTTGTTTTATCATATCTGTCCGCACAATGCTGCACAAGATTTGAAATACTTATAGACAAAAGTGTGCAGATTTTCTGGTCTTCTAAATCTACGCCCTTTATATAAACTATAAAGTCTGTAATGCTTTTAGTACCGATTGCAACGCAGGAATACCCGTTTGAAACGTAAAGTCTTCCGTTAGGCGAAGCAGTCGAAACCATAGAAAACGTATCATCATCACTTGCCGGCTCCCCGACATAAGAAATGAGTACAGATGTATTGTTAATAATACCCATTGATTTATGGGTAACGGTTCTCATCTGGTCTAATACCGGTTGAAAAATTTCGCTAAGCATTAAAATCGCTCCTTTTTATTGCATATAAAACACTTATACATATATATCATACTAAAATTTCGTCGAATTTGCAATATTTTTTTGATAATTTAACCGAATTGTAATCTTTTTTATCGATTTTTTTCATATATATTACAAAAATTAAAAAATATGAAAAATACTATTGCATAATTATTCAAAAAGTTGTATAATTATAAATCATTGAAAGTTTTTCGGAGGTTATGCAATGAAAACAAGCGAAATAAAAAACCTTGATAAAAAATATTATATGAACACATTTGGTGAAAGAATTCCTGTGAGCTTTAAATCGGGACAAGGAATCAAGCTTTATTCAGATAATGGTGATGAATATACCGACTTTTTAGCGGGAATTGCAGTATCTGGCGTGGGTCACAATCACAAGACACTTGTTGATGCGATTAAAAATCAGGCAGAAAAGGTTTTGCACGTTTCAAATTACTACTACATAGAAGAGCAGGCGAAATTAGCAAAAAACATCTGCGAAAATTCTGTTGCCGATAAGGTCTTTTTGGCAAATTCAGGCGCTGAGGCAAACGAAGGAGCAATAAAGCTTGCAAAGATTTATCAGTACAAAAAGGGAAAAAGCGAAAAGTGCGAAATTATAACGTTAATAAATTCTTTTCACGGAAGGACGCTTGCCACAGTTGCAGCAACAGGTCAGGAAAAATTCCAGACACCGTTTAAACCCCTAACACCGGGATTTGTATATGTTCCGATTAACGATTTAGACGCGATTAAAGCAGCAATGAACGACAAAACCTGTGCAGTTATGATGGAAATGATTCAGGGAGAAAGCGGCGTAAATCCGTTGGATGAAGCTTATGTAACCGAAGTGTACAAGCTTTGCAAGGAAAAGGACATTTTGTTCATTGCAGACGAAGTGCAGACGGGTATGGGAAGAACGGGTAAGCTTTTCGCTTATGAGCATTACGGCATTACACCTGATATATTTACACTTGCAAAGGCATTGGGCGGTGGGGTGCCGATAGGTGCAGTTTGTGCCGTCGATGAAGTGGCATCTGCCTTTGAGCCGTCCGATCACGGCTCTACCTTTGGCGGAAATCCGTTAGCTTGTGCTGCTGCTAATGCCGTTTTTGAAATTTTTGAAAAAGAAAATCTTGTAAATAATTCAGCAGAAGTCGGTGCGTATTTAAAAGAAAAGTTAGAAGCTTTGGCAAATGATTGCGATGCTATAAAAGAAGTAAGGGGCAAGGGCTTAATGATAGGTGTTGAATTAAAAGATGAAAATGCCGCCCACGTAAAGCACCTTTTGTTTGAAAACAAGTATTTAGTAGGTGCAACGGCTGCTACAATAAGACTCCTGCCGCCGCTTATAATCACAAAAAAAGACGCAGACAATTTTGTAGAAATTTTTGAAAAGGTATTAAAGGAGAACGAAAATGAATAAGCATTTATTAACATTACACGACTGGTCAACGCAAGAAATTATAGATACTTTAGACTTAGCAGATGAGTTAAAATATAAGCAGAAAAACGGCATAGAGCATCACTTGCTAAAGGGAAAAACCTTAGGTATGATTTTTTCAAAATCGTCAACAAGAACAAGAGTTTCTTTTGAGGTTGGTATGTATCAGTTAGGGGGGTCAGCTCTCTTTTTAAGCTCTAACGACATACAGTTAGGACGCGGGGAAACGATTTATGACACCGCAAACGTGCTGTCAAGATTTTTAGATGGTATTATGATAAGAACATACAAGCAGTCTGACGTTGAAGATTTGGCAAAGTACGGACAAATCCCGATTATTAACGGACTTACGGACTTGGTGCATCCCTGCCAGATTTTAGCAGATTTTCAGACAATCCGTGAGCACAAAGGAAAGTTAAAAGGTTTAAAACTTGCATACATCGGCGACGGCAATAATATGGCACATTCATTACTTTACGGCGGTGCAAAGGTTGGTATGGAAATCGCTGTTGCTACACCAAAACAGTACGAATGTGATGCGTGTGTTGTAAAAAATGCTATAGAAGATGCTAAAGCTACAGGCACAAAACTGACTTTGACAAATGATCCCGTAGAGGCAATAAAAGACGCTGACGTAGTTTATGCTGACACTTGGGTAAGTATGGGTCAGGAAAGCGAAAAAGCAGAAAAAGTAAAGGTATTTTCTGATTACCAGATAAATAAAGAGCTGTTCTCACACGCAAAGCCCGATGCAATATTTTTGCATTGCTTACCTGCATATCGCGGATACGAAGTGACAGAAGATGTAATTGACGGACCAAACTCTGTGATTTTTGACGAAGCGGAGAACAGACTGCACGCACAAAAAGCGGTTATGGTAAAATTGATGCAGGACAAATAAAGGAGAAAAACAATGTTTGAAGTAAGGCGAGCAAATTTATCGGACGTTGACAGTATAGCAGAAATTACTGCTGACGCCTTCCAAAAATACATAAAATTAGCGGGCATAGAAGACACGCCTGCACTGCACGAAACAAAAGAGCAGATTATAAAGGACATAGAAACTAAAATGGTTTATGTAGCCTACATAAGAAATCAGGTTGTAGGCAGTGTAAGAATTGAGATTTTGGACGAAAACACTGCATATCTTTCACGTTTTGGTGTAAGTATGAAGTATCAGAACTTAGGTATCGGCAAATCTATGATGAATGCACTCGATATGGATTTGGCCGAGATGAACATAAAAGAAATACTTTTACACACAGCATCTAAAGCAACGTCGTTGGTTAGATTTTATTATAATCGCGGCTTTTACGTTGATGAGGTTTCAAAGGACAAGGGCTATATCCGACTTTTGATGCGAAAGGAAGTTCCTGCTCTTTGTTATGAAGAATAGTCTTCAATGAGTGATAAAACGTCGGCTTTATCATTTAAAAGAATGCCTTTTTTTAAAAGCTCACGGTCTTCGTTTTTCAATGCGGCAAGGTCGATTTCCAAAATTCGTTCAAAGGTTTTTTTGTTGTCTTTGTCGATTACGTAAAGATTTACGAGATTGTTTTCAGAAATCACTAAATAGTCGAAGGATTCGCCCACAAACTCCGCATTTTCTTCGTAGGTTCCTGAGATTGTTACGGGCAAATTGGGAAAAGGCTTAGAAGAATCGACATTTTCATCTTTGATATCAGGCGCACTCTCAGCATTTTTTGAGGGTGCGCTGTTTCTTGTTATTTTGTATGAAACAGCGTAAGACACACACATTAAGAGTATAACGCAGACTAAAAAAGTACTCAGGCGGACAATGCGGGAATTGAGCTTGTTTTTCATATAATCACTTCCTTTTGTTTGATATTTTGGCAAAAAAATGCGAAAATATGCACAAAATAGAAAGCTTTTCGTTAATTTAATAGCAAATTAATGCCTGTGTAATAGTTTTTTAATAAGTTTAGGTTAAAATACAATCAGACAGATATGTAATAAAATAATTTTTAAATATATTTCACGAGGTGATAATATGCCAAAAACTACATATAGTGAAAACAATAAAAGCAAGAAGAAAAAGAAAAACACAAAGAAAAAAATGCTCGTACGAAGAATCTTAGTAAGCATTTTAGTCGTATGTCTGTTGGTTGTATCTGTTATAGCGGGTGCGGTTGTCGGTTTTGTTGACAACAGTATGGACCTAATAGCAGAAGAATATAATCTTGATTTTACATCGATTATCTACTATGTCGATTCAGAAACCAATCAGGCAAAGGAATTAGACCGTGTTCACAGAAATGAAAACCGTGTCTGGGTTGACATTGAAAATGTTGCCGAAAATCTTCCCAACGCCTTTATAGCCATCGAAGATGAGCGTTTCCGCGAGCACAGCGGTGTTGATATAAAGCGTACGCTTGGTGCATTTATTCAGTGGGCAATGGGAAAGGATTCTTACGGTGGCTCTACCATCACACAGCAGCTTGTTAAAAATATTACGGGCGATAAGGATCGCTCACCCATAAGAAAAGTTCAGGAAATCGTGCGCGCGATGAATCTTGAAAAGAAAATGAGCAAAGACCAGATTATCGAGATGTATATGAACACGATTTATTTCGGCGAGGGCTGTCACGGCGTACAGACTGCGGCAAATCACTATTTCGGCAAGAAGGCTTCTGATTTGAATCTGCAAGAGTGTGCGTCGCTCGCTGCAATAGTTAAGGCTCCGTCAACATATAATCCTGTTAAAAACCCTGAAAACAACAAAGACCGTCGTGATATAATTTTAAATAAAATGGCAGAGCTTGAAATGATTTCGGAAGAAGAAAGAGATACCGCCAAAGAAAAGGGTATAGTCTTAAAAGTAGGACAGACAAGTACAGACGTAAGAAATCAAGACGTAAAAAGCTACTTTGTAGATGCTGTAATAGATGATGTAATAGCAGATTTGATGGAAAAGGAAAACTTAACGGAAAGCGAAGCTACAAACAGACTCTACACAGGCGGGTTTAAAATTTATTCAACGTATGACCCCGTTGTTCAAAACGCAATAGATAAAGTTTACACAAATACATCGAATTTCCCCAACAGTCAGGTTCAGTCGGCTATGGTGGTTATGGATCCCTACACAGGTCACATCAAGGGTATGGCAGGCGGTGTAGGTCAAAAAACTGTGCCTCGTGGACTAAACCGTGCAACGCAGTCGAAACGACAGCCTGGTTCAGCATTTAAACCGGTTGCGGTATATGCTCCTTCCGTTGAGTACAATGTTGTTACTCCTGCAACTATGGTAAATGACGCACCGCTCACAATCGGAGACTGGTCACCGAAAAACTCAGGCGGAAAATATTTAGGAATGATGACTGTTCGCCGTGCTATAGAAAAATCACAGAACATCCCGGCGGTTAAGGTGCTTCGTGAATTAACGCCCGAAAAATCATTTGACTTTTTGACGCAGAAGCTTGGCTTTACAACATTGGTTGAAAACGAAACAAGAAACGGAAAACAAGTAACAGACCAGACGCTTTCGTCTGCTCTCGGCGGTTTAACCGATGGTGTAACCGTTGAAGAAATGACGGCGGCTTATTCAACATTTATAAATTCAGGAATGTACAATAAACCTGTCACATATACTAAAGTGGTAGACTCAAACGGCAGAATAATTTTAGAAAATAAGGTACAGAACAAGCGTGCTATGAGCGAAGAAACCGCATACCTTATGACAAATATGCTCTCGGGCGTTACCACACGCGGTACAGGTACGGGCGCAAAGCTTGAAAATGTATTTACAGCGGGTAAAACAGGTACAACAAACTCAAACAAAGACAGATGGTTTATGGGAATGACGCCTAACTATGTTGCAGGTGTATGGATGGGATATGATACGCCGAAATCTATGAGTGGAACAAATTTCTGTACATCGGTATTCAAAAAGGTTATGACCGAAGTCCACTCACAGGTGGGAGAAAAAGAGATAAAAGTACCAGATGGCGTAATAAGACGTACAGTATGTCAGGATTCGGGAAAAATTGCTGCTGATGCTTGCAGTAATACTTTAACAGAATACTTTAAAGACGGCACGCAGCCTATGAAATATTGCTCGCCTGAATCACACGTTGCGGAAGAAACGTCCGGAGAAGATGAAAATACTATAGGCGGCGAGTCTACAACGCCCGGTGGTGACAATGTCCAGAATGAAACGGCAACACCGGGAATTGAAGCCAGCGAAAGCGACAGCGAGTCAGCCGAATAATTGTTGAGGTGAAAAAATGGATAGTATAAAGAAATTAGAGTATTGGCTCTCATCAGCTGTTGTTGATGAAAAGACAAAGGAAGAATTAAAAAAGCTTTCTGACAAACCTGAACAAATAGAAGAAAGATTTTATAAGGATTTAGAATTCGGTACAGCAGGTCTTCGCGGAATACTTGGTGCCGGTACAAACAGAATGAATGTTTACACAGTAAGACAAGCCACACAGGGTCTTGCAAACTACATTTGTGCAAGGGGAGAAGCGGCAAAATCACGCGGAGTTGTAATTTCTTACGATTCAAGACATTTTTCTTATGAGTTTGCCCACGAGAGTGCGTGCGTACTGGCTGCAAGCGGTATCAAAAGCTACGTTTTTGATATTTTACATCCCGTGCCTGTTTTATCATTTGCCGTAAGGTATTTAAACTGCTATAACGGCATTATGATTACAGCAAGCCACAATCCGGCAAAGTATAACGGTTATAAAGTATACGGCGAAGACGGTGCACAGCTTAATGTTGCTGATTCTGCTGAAGTTTTTGAATACATCAACAATATGGATATATTTGAAGATGTCAGTACAATGGATTTAGATGAAGCAAAAGCCAAAGGCTTAGTAAGCATCATAGGAAAAGATGTTCGCGATGCTTATATTGATGAAGTGTTAAAATGCCGCAAAAATTCTGACGTTGCACAGGATACCGCAAAAGAAATCAAGATTGTCTACACGCCTTTTCACGGCTCAGGCTTGGTACCTGTTAAAGAAGTGCTGGAAAAAGCGGGGTATACAAATGTTTATGTTGTTAAAGAGCAGGCAGACCCAAACCCTGACTTCATAACCGTAAAATCGCCTAACCCTGAAGATAAAGAAGGGTTCTGCCTTGCGATTGAGCAGGGAGAGCGTATCGGAGCAGACGTTATTTTGGGAACGGACCCCGATGCTGACAGGCTCGGCGTTTTGGTTAAAAATGCAGACGGTTCATACAATGTTTTAACGGGAAACCAGACGGGGTTGTTGCTTTTAGATTATATTTTGTCAAACACCGATATAAAAGACGGTGATTTTGTGGTAAAGTCGATAGTTTCAACAGATTTGACCAAAAAAGTTGCAGACTCATACGGCGTTAAACTATATGACGTTTATACAGGCTTTAAATTTATAGCAGAGCAAATAAGATTTCACGAAGGTGTTGACGGACGATTTTTGTTTGGCTTTGAAGAAAGCTACGGTTCACTTCCGGGCTCTTATGCAAGAGATAAAGACGCAGTTGCGGCTACACTTTTAATCTGTGAGTTAGTTGCTGTTTTAAAAAGAGAAGGAAAAACTCTGACCGACGCCGTGAGCGAGCTTTATGAAAAGTATGGCTTTATTGCAGACCGCACAGTATCACTGACAATGGAAGGAATGGACGGTATGCAAAAGATAAAAGCTATAATGGATAAGGTTGAAAACAATCCGTTTAAAGCAATAGGCGATACAAAACTTTCTGCTTTTAGAAATTACAATAAAGACGAGCGACTTGATTACGAAAGCGGCAAGGTAGAAAAAATAGGATATGAACCGCAAAATGTTATGTATTTTGAAATCGAAGGCGGCGGATATTTTGTAATTCGTCCGTCGGGAACTGAACCGAAGATTAAGTTTTATTATTCTATTCTGTGTGAAAGTTTAGAAGCAGGTAACAAAAAAATCGACGAGTTAGACGCTGAAGTTAAAAAAATATTGTTATAAAAAAATAATCCGAGTTACTCTCGGATTATTTTTTTTATTTTTGCCTTTGTAAAATTTATAAGCTCATCTTTTAATAATAACAGCTGACATCCCCTGATTCCTGCACTGATTGTGATTTTTTCGTGCTTATTTATACTTTCATCAAAGTATGTCGGAAACTCTTTTTTCATACCGACGGGCGAGCAGCCGCCACGAATGTAACCTGTTATTGAGAGTAACTCCTTAACGGCTGCCATTTCGACTTTTTTATTACCCGAAACGGCTGCTGCCAACTTTAAATCAATCTCTTTATCTACAGGAATACAAAATACGCAAATGCCGCACTTATCACCTTTTAAAACCAATGTTTTAAAGACCTGAGAATAGGGAAGTCCTACCGAGTCTGCAACGTGAGTGCCGGAAAGATCGTTTTCATCAACTTCGTAAAGAATCGGCTCGTATGAAATTTTTGCTCTGTCTAAAATACGCATAGCGTTGGTTTTTATAGGTTTCATTTAAGACACTCCAATATCACACCTTTTTTAATCTCGTTGCCCTTTATGAATTCAGCTACGGGCATTTTTTTCTTTCCTTCAAACTGAACGTCGGTTATTAAAAGTGAACCGACACCGCAGGCTACTAAAATTCCGTCACGTGACACATTGACTATTTCGCCGACTTTTGCATTTAAATCTTTATCGCAAGCTATAGCATCAATCACCTTAAAGCGAGTGCCTTCGTAAGAGGCTTGTGCGCAAGGGTATGGGTTTAATGCACGGATAAGATTGTAAATTGTGCCGACTGATTTTGAAAAGTCAATGTACCCCGTAGCTTTATCAATCATAGGGGCATAGGTCGAGAGCGAATCGTCTTGCTTTTCGGGGGATAATGTGCCTGACTCGATTTGTTCTATTGTTTTTCTGATTGCAGAAACGCCGGCAACCGCGAGTTTGTCGTGCAATGTTTCGCCCGTGTCATTTTTGTCTATTTTAATCTCTTCTTTTACGAGCATATCGCCTGTGTCAAGTCCTGCGTTCATCTGCATGGTGGTTACGCCTGTTACGGTTTCGCCGTTTATTATAGACCACTGAATGGGGGCAGCACCGCGGTACCCGGGCAGGAGCGATGCGTGAATGTTAATACAGCCGTAACGCGGAATATCTAAAATTCTCTGCGGCAAAATCTGACCGTACGCCGCAACGATGAAAACGTCTGCATCAAATGTTTTTAAATACTCATACACTTCATCAGTTTTGCAGCTTTCGGGCTGATAAACACACAAATTATGTTCCGCTGCAAACTCCTTGACAGGCGGCGGAGTCAGCTTGTGACCGCGCCCCTTTGGTTTATCGGGTTGTGTTACAATCAAAACAATTTCGTGTCCGTCTTCATATAAAGCTTTTAGCGGTAACACTGCAAAATCGGGTGTACCCATATATACAATTTTCATATTCTTCTCCTTAATCTTCGATATATGCAATTACATTGTCAATGTAGAGTGTGCCCGATAAGTGGTCGATTTCGTGACAAAGTGCAACTGCCAGCAACCCGTCAGCATCGATGTTTATTTCTTCACCGTGACGATTTAATGCACGAACCTTTACTTTTTCAGGACGTGCAACTGTGCCTGATTTTCCCGGAACGGATAAACAGCCTTCAGGGTTGATTTGCTCGCCCTTTTTATAGGTTATAACGGGGTTTATAAGCTCAATTAGTCCGTCGCCTGTGTCTATTACGACGATTCTTTTTAAAACGCCGACTTGGGGTGCGGCAAGTCCTACGCCGTTTGCATCATACATCGTTTCTGCCATATCGTCTAAAAGTGTTAAGATTCTATCATCGATTTTTTCAACCTCGCGTGATTTTTTTCGCAAGGTTTCGTTATCTGTATCTACATTTAAAATTGTTCTTTTTGCCATACTTTTCCTCCTATAGGGTGTTATAAGGGTTGTTTTCTATAATCATATTGATATTATTGTTGTTTTTTATGTGATAAGCTCTAAGACGAAGTAAAATGTTTTGCATTTTTTCATTCATTTTGCATTTTATCCACATTCTCTGTCTGTATTTTGAGTTTATTTTAGGAATTGTTGCCCTTGCAGGGCCTAAAATTTCAAAATTTTCAACCGATTCTTTTGTCATAACGGCATCAATCGATTGTTTAAGGGTGTGTGCATATTCTGACAAGGCACACTCGTTTTCGCCCGTTAAAAGGATTGAAACCATATCGCAAAACGGCGGGAAATTAAGAGAACGCCTGATTTTGATTTCTTCGTTGTAAAACGAAACGTAGTCCTGAGATTTTGCAAGCGTTAAGGTTTCGTTTTCGGGCATATATGTCTGAATTACGGCACGACCGTGCCGCTCGCCACGGCCTGCTCTTCCGCAGACCTGAGTTATCAAATTAAACGTGTGCTCGTTTGCACGAAAATCATCAATTCCCAAGCTTTGGTCTGCAGCCAAAACCCCCACCAATGTGACGTCGGGAAAATCAAGCCCCTTTGATACCATTTGCGTACCGAGTAGAATATCGGTCTTTTCTTCTGCGAATTGAGCAAGCAGTGTTTCGTGTGAGCTTTTTGCACCCGTCGTGTCAACGTCCATTCGGATTATTGAAACGTCGGGGATAATATTTTTAATTTCTTCTTCTACCTTTTGCGTGCCGACGCCGAACTCTTTGATATAGGGACTAAAACACTCAGGGCATACAGTCGGTTTTTTGATTGTGTAGCCGCAATAATGGCAATTTAGGGTATTTCTGCTTTTGTGATATGTCAGCGTTATATCGCAGTTTTTGCACTTTATGACGTGACCGCAGCTTCGGCACGATACAAACGTGGAAAACCCGCGTCTGTTTAAGAACAAAATTGTTTGCTCGTTATTTTCTTTGTTTTTTAATATCTCACCTAAAAGCGTTCTTCCGATACAGGAGCGGTTTCCTGACTTTAATTCATTGCGCATATCAGAAATTGTTATTTCGGGCAAAGTAGCACCCGTCGCCCTGTGAGAAAGGGAAAGAAGCTTGTATGTGCCTGATTTTGCTAAATAGTAGCTTTCTAAAGACGGGGTAGCTGAAGCCAAAATGCAGACGCAATTGTTTTTTGTTGCTCTAAAGTGTGCAACATCCCTTGCGTGGTAAGTGGGTGCGTTTTCTGCTTTGTAGCTTGGCGAGTGTTCTTCGTCTATTACGATTACACCGATGTTTTTTAGCGGTGCAAATATAGCAGAGCGGGCACCTACCACAACAGTTGCCTCGCCGCGTTTTATTCTTTTATATTCATCTGCACGTTCGCCGAGTGAGAGCGCAGAGTGAAGCACTGCTATTTTTTTTCCAAAACGGGAAACAAATCTTTTAACCATCTGCGGAGTAAGAGAAATTTCGGGTACTAATACGATTGCGGTTTTGCCTGATTTTAAAGCGTTTTCTATGCAGTTTAGGAAAACCTCTGTTTTCCCGCTGCCTGTTATGCCGTGAAGCAAAAACGTGCCGCGAGTGTTAGAATTTACAGTGCTCGTGATAATTTCCACTGCGTTTTGTTGTTCGCTGTTTAGTTTTGGCGATGCAGTCGGTTCGATTTTGTCGTAATCAAGCGGCATACGGGGGGACTCTATAATTTGAGTTTTTATAAACTCTTTATTTTTTAACGCCTTAATTGCAGCGTATGACGCACCTGTTAAAAATGTGATATCGCTATCAGCTACAAAATCATTTTGAATTAAAAGCTCTAAAATCTGTGCTTGCTTGGGAGCACGAAGTCTTAAATTTTCCAACACTTCAAAAGCCTCGTCATAAGGAAGATTTAAGACTGAGCCGCGAATGAATTTGTCGTTTGCTTTTCTTTTGGCAGTACTTCCCGGCGGAAGTATTGTCTTTATTGCGCTGATATATGAGCAAAAGCAGGTGTTTTTTATATGTGTTGCGATTCCTAAAAGCTCTTCGTCAAAAAGGGGCTCGTCTGTCACTAAAGATGTGATTTTTTTAACTTCTCCATTAAAGTCGGTTTCAGATTTTAATGACAAAACGTAGCCGTCGACAAGTTTTTTGCCACGGCCGAAGGGCACAAAGACGTGACTGCCGATTGTTACTTTATCAATCAAATCGTCAGGTACTTCATAGTCGAATATTTTGTCAATATTAAGAGCCAATCTGTTGATTATAACTCCGGCAAAATTACCCGTCATAGTTTTCGTCTCCTGCTTTTATTTTAGAAAAAACGCCGGTAATATCGTCAAAAGAATATCCGCGTGATGCTAAATATCTTTTTACCTTCATAATATTTTTAATATCATAGTTACCGCCTAATTTTTTTTGTGCCAGATTTTCTAAATTGTCCTTTATTTCATCGGAAAAATCAAGCTCGCATAAAACTTTTTCGATAGTTTCAGGCAAAATTCCTTTTTCTTTTAATTTCCATTTTACTGAAGTGATACCTAACTTCTTTAAATGCACTAAATCGTGAGCGTAACGCACGGCATAGTCATAATCGTCAATCAGCTTATACTCTTTTAAAAAAGAAATTGTTTTATCAACGATTTCGGCATCGCCAATGTGAGCTGTTAATTTTTCACGCATATTTTTTTCGGTGTAGCTTTGGCGTGACACCAAATTTGCAGAATAGTTTTTTGCATCTTCAAAAACAGCAGTGTTTTTAATCACGGCAAGCTTTTCTTCTGTGATTTCATCACCTTCATTCAAGTGCAGGGACAAAAGGGTGAAATTATCCGCACCAAAGGAAAACTCCCCGTCAATAAAAACAGACATACGCTTTTTATTCTTTTTTTGCTGTTCGATTTTGGTGATTTTCATAGATGCTCCTTTTAATTTGTTTAAAGCAGGGCGAAATTGCCCTGCTTTAAATTTTTTGCTATTCTTCGTCTTTTGTTCTGTCGCAATATACTCCCAAAGGATAGTAAGGAAGCATATTGTCACGAAGCCAACTCATCGACTCAACGGGAGATAACCCCCAGTTTGTAGGACAGGTTGAAACAACTTCAACAAGTGAAAAGCCCTTGCCTGCAAGCTGTGTTTCAAACGCTTTTTTAATCGCTTTTTTCGCCTGCTTAATATGGGGAACGGTGTCGATTGTTACACGCTCGATGTAAGCTGCCCCTGATGTTGTAGCAAGCATTTCGCTTACCCTGAGCGGATGTCCCTGAGTCTTTGTGTCACGACCGTAGGGTGATGTTTGTGTCACCTGACCGGGAAGGGTTGTGGGTGCCATCTGACCGCCTGTCATACCGTA
>CAZCOF010000004.1:0-32459 GCA_964500095.1 uncultured Oscillospiraceae bacterium | reverse complement strand
CATACCGCCGAAATCATATATATCCATTATCAATTTATGGGTTTTTAGAGCTTCTTCTCCGCTGATTTCAAGCTCTTCAGCTCCTAAGCAAGCATTGTAAAACTGTTCAATCTGGCGAATATGCTGAAATCCCCAATAGTCCTTGCCGCCTTCGTAGTCTTCCGTTTCGCCCTGATGTGCTTCATCGATGGTTCCGTCGTTATAGTAGATATAAGCATCATCATAACCGAATACAACCTTGCCGTTTTCACAGAACAGCTTTATTTCTATCGGTTCGTCCGCAGCATAGTTATTCATACAATAAAAGCCGTATTTTGTGCCGTTTTCATAGACGATAAGACCGTCTGCACTGTCTTCTACGTTTACGATTTCGTGACCCCTGTTTGCCATAGATACGGATATACTCTTAACGGGTGAGTCTACAATCCAGTTCACTAAATCTATTGAGTGGATTGCCTGATCTATAACTACACCGCCGCCTTCTTTATCCCACGTGCCTTTCCAGTCACTTTCTTTGTAATAATCGTCATCCCTTGACCAGGTTAATGTTGAAGATGCACTGATTATTTTTCCAAGCTTTCCTGACCTTACGGCTTCTTTTACTAACTTTGCTGAGTTATTGTATCTGCACTGAAATATTATTCCGTACAAAACATTTTTCTCTTTTGCCGTTTTTACCGCACACTCAGCTTTTTCGAAGCTTACGTCCATTGGCTTTTCTGACAATACATTTATGCCGTAGTTAAACGCCGCCATACTCACGTCTGAATGAAGATTATGCGGAAGACATATATGAACAGCATCTAAATTTTCCTTTTCAAACATTTCTATATAATCTGTATATGCATTTATGTTGTATTTTTTGGAAACTTCTTTGGCACGTTCTTCGTTTATATCGCAACATGCTACTAATTCTGCCTGATTTAGTCTGTCTGCAGAAACCAAGTGCATAACAGATATTCTGCCGCAGCCGATTATTGCAACTCTCAGTTTTTTCATACTTCACCAATCCTCAATTTTTCTCATTTGACTTAAAATGATTATAATTTTTCAGATTGGAAAAGTCAACTTAAAAGCAATATAATACTACAAAAAGTCAATTTTGTTATAGTCTGACAATTTAAAGCTTTGCAGACTGCACGCTTCCGTTTTTATACAGTTCTTTTAAAAGTGCTTCTTTATCTATTGCTTTTGTGTGCTGTATGCAAAGTGAAATTTCTAAAAGATTTCCTTCTTTTTTATCATACTCTGTTTCTAAGACTGTCGCGTCAATCTTTTTAATTTCATCAAACAGCATATTAATATTATCTTCGTTATCTTCTAACACAAAAGACATCTTTGTTTCAGGCTGATTGCTCGTAAATTTCGCACTTTTGTGTAAAATCAACTGTGCCACTATAATTACAACTGTACAGGATATTCCTATAAAATACATTCCGCAGCCAATCGCCATACCAACACCTGCCACAGCCCAAATACCTGCGGCTGTTGTAAGACCGGTTACGACGTTTTTATGGATAAATATCGTGCCGGCACCCAAAAAGCCGATGCCCGACACTATCTGTGCTGCAATTCTTGATGGGTCTAGACGTGTATCAACATTCCCTTGAGCAAAATCTGCAAAAAAGTCAGAAAAACCATACTGTGAGATTATCATCATAAGACACGACGCCAATGCCACTATTGCATGAGTTCTGATACCTGCTTCTTTACCTCTGTTTGTTCTTTCAATTCCAACAAACGCACCACACAAAAGCGAAATCACAACACGAAAGAACATCTCTGCCTGAATATGAAATCCATCGCTGGTTAAAAAAGCTATTAAATTTTCTTTCATTTTCCCCACTCCTTTATTTTAAAAAAAAGACACCTAAACAAGGTCTCCCCCATCTAAATGTGTCTCTTCTTCTCTGTAATAGATATATGATACTACATTTTAATATATTTGTCAAGTTTAGAAAAAACAATAGCAAAAACACACATTTTTGCATATTATTCATTTATTTTGCATAAAAATGAATTTTTATGCAAAAATTTTACAAAAACACTTGACAAAAGGCGTTATTGGTGTATAATTAAACTTATGAATAATTTACCCGAAAGGAAGAAAAAAATGAAAAAATACAACAAAGTATTATTAGCTTACTCAGGCGGTCTTGATACATCAATCATCATCCCCTGGCTTAAAGAAAACTACGACTGCGAAGTTATCGCTGTTGCTGCTGACGTTGGTCAGGATTCAGAGCTTGACGGCTTAGAAGAAAAAGCGATTAAAACAGGCGCAAGCAAGCTCTACATCGAAGACCTTAAAAAGGAATTCGTTGAAGATTACATCTGGCCTACTCTAAAGGCAGGCGCAAAATACGAAGGCTATTTGCTCGGTACATCTTTTGCACGTCCTTTAATTGCTAAAAGATTAGTTGAAATCGCGCTCGAAGAAGGAGCTGACGCAATCTGTCACGGTTGCACAGGTAAGGGTAACGACCAGGTTCGTTTTGAATTGGCTATTAAGGCATTCGCTCCTGATTTAGATATTATCGCTCCCTGGCGCCTGTGGGATATCAAATCACGTGATGATGAAATCGATTACGCTGAAGCACACAATATCCCCTTAAAAATCACAAGAGAAACAAACTACTCAAAAGATAAGAACTTATGGCACTTGTCACACGAAGGTTTGGATCTTGAAGACCCCGCAAACGAGCCCGATTTAGATAAAATTTTAGAAATGGGCGTATCTCCGGAAAAAGCTCCCGATAAGGCTGAATATGTTACAATTTCTTTTGAAAAAGGTATCCCCGTAAAATTAAACGGCGAAGCTTTAGACGGCGTTTCTATGATCAGAAAATTAAACGAAATCGGCGGAAGAAACGGCATCGGTATCTTCGACGTAGTTGAAAACAGACTCGTAGGTATGAAGAGTCGTGGCGTTTACGAAACTCCCGGCGGTACAATTCTTTACCACGCACACGACGTTTTGGAAACAATCTGCTTAGACAAAGAAACATCTCACTTTAAAGCAATCGTTTCTCAGAAAATGGCAGACATCGTTTACAACGGTCAGTGGTTCACACCCTTACGTAAGGCAATTGATGCTTTCGTTGATGCAACACAGGAAACAGTTACAGGTGACGTTAAGTTAAAGCTTTATAAGGGCAACATCAAAAACGCAGGTGTTACAAGCCCATACACACTCTATGATGAAGTTACAGCTTCATTCGGCGAAGACGAAGATTACGATCAGGCAGATGCACAGGGCTTTATCAACTTATTCGGTCTTCCGATTACTGTTAAAGCTAAGCTTGACAAAAAAGCAGGCAGAAAGTGCGAATATTAAAACAAATAAAAAATATGCTTACCATTCGGTAAGCATATTTTTTATTTTGTATTCTTCATTTTTTCAAACAACTGTACTTTTTTATTATAATTAACTACGTCCTTGCCGATGTCTCTTTTTCTTCTCATACCTGTACCCGTTATGTAAAAATAACGAAGTACAACATACACCCATAAAGGCGGAAGTAAAATCTTGTGTTTTTTTACAATTTCAAACTTCCTTTCGGTAACAGAAGTCACTTTTTCTATTGCTGATTTTATTTTTTCTTTTTTAGTCAAACTTTCTGCTTCGTCTTTCGGAAGTCTGTCAGCAACAAATTGCTCTGCTAAATCTTCTATTACGCTATCGTCAAAGCTTTTATGTATTTTATCGGCACAATCGATGTTTAAATACTTTTCACAGACGCAATTAAAAGAATCAGCCCATATCGACAAATTCAATTTTTCAAGCAAGGGATAGATATTGTCATTCCATTCATCTTTGTCAATTTTGTCGATATACATCGCCCAGTCTAAGAGCAGCTTTACCGCCAGTTCACTTTCAAAATAGTGTCGCTTTGTGTGCAGCAAAAGCGTAATTGCTTGATAGCTTTCCGCCAAAACAGGAAAGGAAAAATGCTCTATCGTTTTCGTATTAATTTGGTCAAGAGCATTTTCCATATATTTTTTTATATCTTCTTCATCACGCTCATAGTCTGAAACTGCCTTATGTACTTCGACCAAAATTCCTTCATAACGAAATTCATAATGAAAACCGTGAAGCATAGCAGACTTATCTCTCTCAGAAGAACCGGTGAGAATATCAATACTTTTTTCGTAATCTGCTTCACTCACTAAAATGTCTATATCGCCATGAGTTCTTAGCATCGGTTCAGGATAGTTTACGGACACACTGGCACCTTTTAAAACAACACACTTTATGCCATTTTCTTTTAATTTATCGAGCATAATATTCTGAACAGTCAAATTTTTATAGTTGTGACTGACTACGTGCATAACTTTTAGCTTTAACTCATCATCTTTTATATTAAAGCGCGATGAAGCACTCAAAAAAAACGGTACGCACATATTGATGCGTGCAATCGCTTTTAGTTCATCTTTATTCTCGCTGTAATCTGCACTTTTTTCACTGTTTGAAAAATATGCACTCAAAATGTCATAAAATTGTTTTTGTACCTTGTCCATTTTTACCTTGCCATTCTTAACTTGATTTTTTTGCTAACTTATATTTCCAGTATTTCACAGGGTTTTTCCAGTTTGCGTCACCTTTTAAATACTGCAGAATAAAGCACGCTACTGTAGTAATTGTTGAAAGCTTTATTAACCACGCATAAAATACCTTATAAACCCACGTACAAATAAGTGCTGCGGTTTCTCCGCCTATTATAAATGCTGCAACATAGCCTACAAATCCAAGTGCACCGACAAATAAGCAAATTGCCAATGAGATGCCTATTAAAACTTCTAAGATTGCAGCAGCTTTTTGACAAATCTTTTTAAATCTCTCCATAATTTTTAACCTTTCTACTCACAAAATTAACTCAAAAGCTTATAGCCCAAGAATAGGCAACCAGCCTAAAAGCACGATAACTTCAAGGGCGTATTGCACTAAAACCCACCATAAATCGTTTTTGATTGTTTTTCCGGGATCTGATTCAGCTATTGACATACCTGCATACATTCCAAGGGCTAAAGGCGGAGTAATTCCGCACATAACGCCGCAGAAACAAGGAAGCATAGCTGCAACCATTACAGGATTTGCACCTTGTGCATAAAAAAGGCCTATAAATAAAGCACCAAAAATCGAAACAAGTGATGAACCCGGTATAATCATTCCCATAAAGCACGTAATCAAGGGAATAACGAAAGCAAGTCCAACTCTGTTCATATTAAGGCTTTCAATAAATAATCCAAGCTCTGTCGTCGCATCAATGTTTTCAAACAAAGCACCAATCATATAACCAAAAAGACACGTACCTACAGTTGATGCTATACTTTTTGAACTTGCACTGAGCATTTTTACAATATTTTTAGGACTCACTACTTCTTTGTTTTTAAAGAGCATCAAAATTACGCCGATAACGGCAGCTAAACCTGCCACAAAGAAAAGCAATGAGCTTGAGTAGAATTTTGCTCCGTCTTTTCCCAAGCGTTCAACAAAAATTGCCATATCGGGAAAAACTGTTGCATTATTGAAGAAAAAGTCAACAATAAAAGGCAAAAGTATTATTACAGGAAGCAGTATTCCCTGCCAATTAGAACGCAAAGTTTCTTTTATACTCGGGATTTTTTCCGGTGGTAATGCTTTGATTTTGTAATATTTACAAAAGACAAAAACAGTTAAAAATCTCAAAAGTATGAACCATAATGAGCATCCCCAGCATACAACCCAGAATGAGCCGATTGACATATTGTTATCAATTCCGTTTGCAGCAAAAAACGCAGACAAAGCACCTAATGCTGCAACGATGTTAGCAGACGGCGGAATCATATTTCCCAGATAACTTGCGTTACTTTCAATATTTGCCGCCAACTCTGCCGGAAAGCCTGAGTCCTTCATTGCAGGAATTGTGATAACACCTGTTGACATAACATTTCCGGGGCCTGAACCTGAAAGTGCACCCATAAACGCTGATGCAGCAACCGACGCATAACCTGCACCGCCGGGAATTCTTCCTAAAAGTGCAAGTATTAAATTAACAACTCCGTCAATGATTTTTGTTTTTGACATAATTGCAGACATACACACAAAAACAATCATAGAATAAAGCAACGATGTTGTAAGACCCTCGTCAACATAATTCCATATATTGCTCCAGGAATTGCTTGCTGCAACTAAAACAATAAATGATACACCGAGTGATTCCCATATAGGTCTTTTTAATAAAATAAACCATATACAGATAACCACAAGCATCATAAGTAAATAAATAACTGATACTGGCATATATCATACCTCCTTTTTTCGCCATTGTATAACACTGTTTTTAGTTATGCAAGGGAAATATGAGTTATGGTAATTTTGCCATAACTTATGAGTATGTTACTATACCATACTATAGTATGCTTTTACAGGCTTTTATTATCTCTTTCTCCGCTTCTCTCAAAGTCTCGCCCTTTCGGTAAAAAGCACATATCTGTCTGTTAAAATTAAGATTTTTATACACCTTCAAATCTTCGGGAATTTCAATAAAGAATATATTTTCGTACTGATTGTAATTTTTTACATAAGACGGCACCAAACAAATTCCCAGCCCGATATTTGCAAGCGAGAGTGCTGACTCGATCGACTGAACTTCGATTAAGGGTTCTTCTCTTTTATATTCATATAAAACGTCTAGTAAGGCATTGGATATATGAAGTCCTGTGCCTGTTGAAATAATAGGACATTCTTTTAGTATTTCTTCGGTTGTTTTGTCTTTATATTTTTTAGGGACAGCAAGTATAAGCTTTTCTAAAAACAAAGGAACAGCTTCAAACTGCTTTGTTCCGTCGCATTTTAAAGAAATTATCATATCAAGCTCGCCACGTTGTAAATCGTCATTTAACTGAGCAACAGTTTTTTCAACGACGACAAGCTTTGTGTCATTGTTTGACTCATAAAACTTTTCTATAAGCCCCGTCAGGATAAAATGCGCACGAGTAGGGCTGAGTCCGATTTTTAAAGTCTTTGACGGGCCTTGTTTTAACATATCAAAATCTCTTTCAAGCTTCTGATGCGTTTCTATAATGCGTTTTCCCGCAACTAAATAACGCTCACCTGCTTCTGTCGGCTTTATAGGAATTGTTGTTCTGTCAAACAGTGTAAGTCCTAATTCATCTTCAAGCTTTGATAAATATTTTGACAAGGTGGACTGTGCAATATTTAAGGCTTTTGCCGCTTTTGAAATTGAACCGTACTTTGCGATTTCGGCTACGCATTTGAACTGCTTTAATTGGTTCATTTACATTACTCCTTGCAAACGACTAATTTTTAAGGCTTTTTACGTACGCATCATAAAAAGCTTCCGTATTTACATCAAACAAGCCGTGTGCTTTAAAAAATTCTCTCGCTTTTGCATCGGCAAGAATCGGTCCGCACATTATTTGCTCATAATCTGCAGCAGGATGTGTGTTTATCTCGCAGAACTTCATACCATTTTCTGTAATAATTATGTCCATTCCAAGATAGTCTAATGAACCGATATGATTGCACGTTTTTTCTATTAACTTTTTACATTTATCCCAATTAGGCAATTTACAATCTTTCCATACTGCGTGTGTATCGGGGTGTTCATAACAGATGTAATTTCCATCAGGACAGAACTTTTTATAACGGATACCAAATTCGTTAAATTGTCCCGTCGAAAAATCAAATCCTATACCAATGCCACCTGACGAAAGGTTGCTCGCACCTCCGCTCACGGAAGAACCAAATCGTGCATAAGCAACAATATTATGCCATTCTGCCTTATCATAAGGCGATTTTTGCGGGAGCTTTACCATAATTACCCGTAAAGTACATTCGCTCTTCGGCCATATTTTTTCAAGCTCATGATGCTCGTGTGCATACTCAGTTACAATATTATTTTGTAACTGAGAACATATCTCGTTCCATTCATCTATTGTTATTTTCTCGTTATTTACAAAAATTTCCCCGTTTTGCCACTCAACTTTCATAAACCCGCGACCGCCTGATGTGCCGGAATTGGGCTTAATGGCAAGAGTCTTTTTTTCTTTTAACAAATTCAGAATATAATTTTCGTCTTTTTTAACATTTTCGGGCGAATCCATCAGGTATGTATAGTTTCCATTATTTTCTATATACAGATAATACTCAGGCATAGTTTCTGCACAACCGCAGCTGTTCAGAGTATACTTTAACGACAATTTGTCATTAACCCATATACGGAAATGATGATTTATCGGATGAATCATGAAATAAGAATAATCAGGAAGATAGTCGCAAGCATTTCCATCTGTTAATCCATAAAGAGTCGCTCTTCCGGGAAAAAATCCCTTTTTCATCATTTTTTCACGCGTAGCATCGTCTGTCGGAAACAGCAGCTCATCATCAGCAAACTTTTTAACGAACATACGTGCCCACTTTTTGTCCATACCATTTTTTATAAGTTCTTCTAAAAAACGATTATAGTCTGTATTCCCGTCTGTTATAATTTCATTCATTATATCCATAGTTTATTCTCTCTCCTCATACAAGCAAGTAAGCAAATCGTGACGCATCATATCTTCACCGTTTTCGTCAATAACCTTAACGCGCTCACAAACAGTATTATGAAGTCTTTCAAGCTCTTCTTTGCTGTCAGCTCCGATTGAAAAACCGCATATTCTGTCGCCGCTTGAGGCAACTCCGCTCATTTTTATGCCCTTCCACTTGAGCAGATAGTAATCTATAATTACGCCTTCTTCTTTTAATTCTTCAAAGCCTTCTAAGTGGTCAAAAACGCCGTCTTTACAATATACATATTCATTTGCAAAATACGCCTTTTTAGGTTTCACTTCAGATATGTGCGGTTTTTTATTCATAGTTAAATCAATTACCGCATTGATTACATTAAAACTGCTCGAGTGTTCAATCATAACGTATTTTACTCCGCCGCCTGTTCTTGCACAAAACTCTAAAACATAAACATCTTTGCCTGTATTTATCATCTGAACAAGCATAGGTGTATTTTTTAATCCAAAGGCATCTGCAATCTGCTGAACTGTTTTTTGAATTTTATCTTTTACATATTCCAAATCATTTGCAGGGTATCTGCCTCTGAAAATAACAAACTTTTCTGCATCCTTAATTTTATCATTGTTTGAAACGGATAGAATATGCGCAACACCATCTTCTATGTATGAATCAACAGATATCTCCTCGCCTGTAATAAATTCTTCAACGATAGCTGTATCTGTACGGGATAATTCAAGCGCTGTCAATACTGCCGATTTTAATTCTTCTATGTTTGTAACCTTTTTAACGCCTTTTGAACTGTTACAGTCAGCAGGCTTTACAATTAAAGGATACGACATATTTTCAAAAAGCGATACATCAAATTCTTTAACTGTAATATGCTTTGCAGTTGAAATATTGTTTGCAACAAAGACTTTTTTCATATATTCTTTGTTCGTTACATTTATTGCTGTTTTATAGTCAATATAGCAAGGAAGCCCCAACTTTTCTGACACATACGCCATTGTGTGAACTGCTTGGTCTGTGCAGACAGTTATAATAAACTCAACTTTTTCTTCTACCGCTATTTTTTCTATCGCTTCTAAGTCTAATGTTGACTCCTGATAGAATTTGTCTGCATACGGCTTTGCTACGGGGTTTTCATAATAGTCTGCCAGTATTGTGTAATAACCCCTTTTTTTCAACTCTTTAATCAACTCAATCTGCGGAATACCACCCGCTAAAACTAATGCTTTTTTCATTTTTCTCACCCTACTTCTTTATAATTTCACATATTCTGTCTACATCATTAAGTGATAAATCTGCATAAAGCGGGAGTGTTAAAACTCTGCTTGCTATATGCTCTGCTATCGGTGTTTTTGACTGTGAATTTAAATTTTTGTAACACTCAAAAGAATTTGTAAGCGGATAAAAATATTTACGAGCTATAATTTCGTTTTCTTTTAATTCGCAGAACACATCATCTCTGTCCTTTTTATATCCGTCAAATACAACAGGGAAATATGCGTAGTTTGATTTCACGCACTTCTGCTCTTTGCATAAAATAATTCCGTTTATTCCGCTAAGATTCTGTCTGTATCTTTCAACAACTGCTTTTCTCTTTTCAATTTCACCATCGATATGACGAAGATTACAAATTCCCATCGCTGCGGCAAACTCACTCATTTTCGCATTCGCACCGACATAAGGCGTTTCGCCGTCTGCCGTCGCACCGAAGTTTTTATAAGCATCGAGCAGCGGCTTTAAGCTCTCATCCTTATAGCAAAGAGCACCGCCCTCGATTGTGTGAAAAACCTTAGTTGCGTGAAAGCTGAACATCGACACATCGCCAAAACACGCAGAAGATATGCCGTTATATGTAACACCAAATGCGTGTGCCGCGTCATATATCAATTTAAGATTATATTTTTCCGCAATCTTCTGTAGCTTTTCGGTATCGCACATATTGCCGTATACGTGAACAGGAACGATTGCGACCGTTTTTTCCGTAATAAGTGTCTCTACCGATTCAGGGTCAATAGTATAGTCATCTTCCTTAACATCTGCAAACACAGGTATAAGTCCGTTTCTTGCAATCGCGTGTGTCGTCGATGCAAAGGTAAAAGGAGTGGTAATGACTTCAGAACCCATTTCAAAACCATACGCCCCTAAAACGTGCTCTAACGCTAAATGACCATTCGTATAAAGTGTTAGGTTAGGACAGTTTAAGTATTTTTTTAAATCACTTTCAAGCTGTTGGTGCTTAACCCCCATATTGGTAAGCCAACGGGATTCCCATAGGTTTTTGATTTCTTCACAATATTCGTCGTAAGACGGCATTGACGAGCGTGTAACATTAATCATTTTTATTCCCTCTTGTTATTTACTATTTTCTTTTGAGTAAAGATTTTAACATACCTAAAACATAATTAAAAGCATCTATCTTAAAAATTACCGACAATCCAACATAAACGGCTGCACCGCAAATAACCTGAATAACAAGTAACGGTAGCAACGGCAATGGTAATATAACACCTATTATATATACGCAAATTCCCATAACTAATGATAACAAAAGACTGGGCACAATATCCTTATATTGCTCAAACAAAGAATATCCGAGCAGCTTTTTGTTCGGCCACGCATTTATCGCCTGACCTAAAAAAGATGAAAAAATTCCGCTGGCACACATCACAAGCGGACCGAACCACATTGTTGCAATTAACACTGCAAAGCCCAATATTTTTTTCATAATCTCAAGCTTTAAGTAGTAATCGCTTCTTCCCATTGCCTTTAGTGCGTTTAAGTTTGCCGTATGGATGGGATAAAACATATGAGTGATGCAAAAAATAACAAGATACGGTACACAAGGAAGCCATTTTTCAGTCAGAAGGAGTTCTACCACAGAATCAGATACAAACGCCAGTCCTATCATTAATGGTGCTATTATGTACGTGCTTACCTCTATTGATCTGCGAGTCATGTCTTTTACACTTGCTTTATTATCCTGAACTCGTGACATTGTTGGAAGTAACACACTGTCAATAGAAACATTTACGTTTCCTACTATAACCTTCGGGAATTGCGAGCCTCTATTATAAAACGCCAAATCAGATGAGGTGTATATTTTTCCTATAACAAGCTGTCTTATATCCTGATATACAGTTTCTAAAAGCGAGGAGAACAACAATTTCCAACCGTAAGAAAAAAGTCCTTTTAATCGTTTGAATGAAAATTCAAACGACGGTCTCCATTTAACTGTTAACCAAAGAATCACTGTATCTATAAAAACATTACTCAAATACTGTCCTACTAACGCCCAGATGCCATACCCACGATATGCCATATAAATACCAACAGTGGCTGAGGCTATAATACCGCCTAATGTTGAAAAGAAAAATCTTTTAAACATCATATTTCTTGTAACATACGCCTGCTGAACGTTTTTAACTCCGGAAATAACAAGCGAAAGAGATAAAACTCGTATTACATTTTTTAATGATTCATCGTTATAAAATACAGCAATGTATGGTGCTGTAAAGAATACAATTAAATAAAGCATCAAACACATTACAATATTAAAATAAAATACAGTAGAAAAGTCTGTGTTATCTGCCTCTTTTTTTTGTACCAGGGCAACACCAAGTCCGCTGTCTACAAAAACCTGCAAAATTGTAATAAGTACCGTTACAAGTGCTATTGAACCATATACCTCAGGTGCAATCAAGCGGGCGAGTACAATCGATACAACCAAGGACATAATTTGTGCACCAGTACGTTCTAAAAAGCGCCATATAAAATTCGTAGCAACTGACTTTTTGCTTTCGTTACTCATTGCTTTACTCCTCTCGTTGATAAAACTTTTTTATACTAACAAGAAACGGGAAATATTTTCTCATATATACCTTTTGTATCAGCCATCTGTATTTTAAGATTTGTTTGAAAAAAATTTTACGATACTTATAATTGTAATATTTATCTGCAGCTTTTAACATCATTATTATGTTCTTGTTGTCGGCAATCTGCTTTTTATAGTTTGAAATATATCTGTCCGTCCACGAACCTGGAACACCGTATCGATAGTGTGACATTACATCACCAAAGTACATAATTCTACCTGATACTGCATAGTAAATAGATGACGGAAGGTCGCCTATTCCTCTTACCATAGATACCCATAACGGTTTATCTACATACAATTCTCTCCTCACTACAATTGAGGAAGTATGATATCGTTCTGTCAATGAAAATACGTCTTCAATATTTATTTCTCTGTCCGCTGTCGGGTACCTTACCACGGTTTTGTTTTGATTCAGGAATTCTATCTCGGTGTTATGTACACATACAGAAAACTCGGGATGGCTTTCTAAAAAATCAACCTGCTTTTGTAATTTGTTTTCATTTGTCCAGTAATCATCACCCTCGCATAAAGCAAAATACTTACCTGATGCCTTTGGAAGCATAAATTCTTTTACATATTTCACACCTTGTGAAAATTGATTTTCTGTCTGATATATAGGCTTTATTATATCAGGATATTTTTTTTCGTACTCACGTATAATTTCCGCTGAGTTATCTGTTGATGCATCATCATGTACGATCACCTCATACTTAAATGATGTCTTTTGGTTTACAAAGTTCTCCAAAGCATCCCTTATGTAATTTTCATGATTGTAACAAGCACACAAAACAGAAACTAAAATTTTTTCATTATCAATAGGCAATATACTCACTCTTTTCTTTTTATTTTATTCTTTCCAGAAATACAATTATCACAGACATAATTAGAAAGGCTTTTTAATTTCACCAAGAACGGAAAAATCCGCTTAATATAAGCTTTTATCACGTGGAATTCATATTTTAGAATGAATTTTTTGAAAGTTTTTGAATATTTATACTCATAATATTTGTTTGCCGTCTTTAGCATCTTTACTATGTTTTTGTTGTCTATAATTTGTTTTTTCGGACTTTTTTCCTGTCTTTCTGTCCACGAACCGGCAACACCGTACCTGTAGTGCGACATAACATCGCCAAAACACATAACACGTCCTGACACTGTATAATAAACAGATGACGGCAAATCTCCGATTCCCTGTATCATATATACCCAAGATGGTCTATCGATATAAAAATCCTTTCTCACCAAAAGCGATGATGTATGGTATCGGCTATCTTCCTTTAAAATATCTAAAAGCTTTATCTCTTTATCTTCTATCGGAAGCCTTATTTCGATTTTATTGCTTACCATATATTCGACTTCTGTATTATGTACACAAACTGTAAATTCGGGATTATTTTCTAAAAAATTAACCTGTTTTTGCAGCTTATTTTCATTCGTCCAGTAATCATCGCCCTCACAAAAAGCTATATATTTTCCTGATACCTTAGGTAAAATATATGCCTTTACTATTTTTATTCCCTGCGAATGTTGATTTTTCGTCTGATATATAGGCTTTATTATGTCGGGATACTTTTTTTCATATTCACGGATGATTTCTGCTGATTTATCGGTTGATGCGTCATCGTGTACAAAAACTTCGTATTTAAAGGATGTCTTTTGGTTTACAAAGCTCTCTAGGGCATCCTTTATGTACTTTTCGTGATTGTAGCACATACAGATAACGGAAACCATAATTTCTTCGCTTTTAGCTTTCATATATTCCCTCGTCTATTTCTTTGTTTTCTTCCTTTTTCTCCAACTGTAGCATACAAGCGGTCACCACAAAAAAGAACATTCCTGCATCCAGACAACTCAGAGAGAAAAAGCCAAGCAGCATAATGAGCATTGGAAAATAACTGGTTCTTTTATATCCGCACGCTGCATCATTTCTTTTTCTATACATCTTAAACCAATGTGACATTATCCAAATAAATATCAGACTGCCAAAAACACCCCAAGACATTAAGACATCTAAATATGTGTTATGAGCTATACGCGATATTTGTCCGTATGTACCAAAATGGTCATAATAATTAAATCCTTTTCCTATGAGCAGAGTAGGAATATCGTTTGTTAAAACATACAAGCATTCAAGCACAATATCCCATCTTCCCGACGAAACATCATTTAAAGTTGCCTGTGTTCCGCCCGCTCTTTTTAATAAATTTACAAAAAATGCCCCTATTGTATCTCTCATAAAAAATGCAATTATACATACTGCTGCTAAAATAACAATATTTCGTACTTTCTTTTCCTTACTATTTGCTGTAAATATAATAAGATAAAGTAAGCATAAAGCCATTAAAAGCATACACATCTTAGACTCTGTCAAAAAGCCGATGCAAACCAAAACTATCATTATAATGTAGTCGCACGCCTTTATTTTAGGCTTTATAACAAGAGCCGCAAGCGATATACAAAAATACAAAGAATAGTAGTTCGGGTCATTTGCAAAAGCTATGAATCGAAATCCCGTATTCATATAAGACATAATGTTTTTGATGTAGTCAGGCTCTGTTAAAACAAACACAGCGGCCGAAAATATAACACCTGCAACTAATGCGTATATAGCATCATCTTTATCTACGTTTATTTCTTTATCAATAACAACAAAACAGCACCATACAAAAGACAGTGCCCACATAATAAGAGGCATAACCTCTTCCTGATAGTACACCGCATAAGAAGATGCCATCAAAAACAGCACAATTCCGCCCAAAATCGGAAGCAGTTGCACCGATTGTGCAGGCTTATTTATCTTCCAGACAAGATAAAATACAAGCGGTAAAACCATCAAAATATTAGGAATAAACGTAATCCCTAAGTTATCAAATATTCTTATATTTGATACCAAAAACAATGACCAGCAAAAACGGTGCTCTGTAGATGAACGCATAATAGCAACAAGTATAACCGCCACACCGGCAATTAAAAATGCTGTACTGCTCATACCGATTGTACAAAACAAGCCTGCCAAAATTATAAACACTATATTCTTTTTTATAAAACTTTCAGTTTTGATTATCTCCTGCAAGTTAATTTCTCCCTTTAAGGTTATAATTTGTCAATTTTTATGTTTTTATAATACTCTATTGTAGTTTTAGCTATATTCTCCCATAAGAAATTCTCATCTATGAGCTTTATGGCGTTTTTTGATTTGCTTTCAAGCCCGTTTCTTTCACAAACAGCCTTTTTTATGCAGTCTGCAATGCTTTGTGCTTCAATCTTTGCCACCCAACCTGCATCATACTCTAAAACCTTATCGCCCAACGTTGTACCCGTTGTAACTACACAAGGAAGTCCGTAGCTCATAGCTTCTAAAATTCCCATAGGCATTCCTTCAAAACGCGATGTCTGTATGAATATGTCAGAAGATAGCAGTTGTTCTTCTTTTTCCTGTCCTGTTATTCCATCGTTAAATGTGACAATATCTGAAACTTCATATTTTTTTATAAGATCTTTAATCGCTCTATGACTGTCATCACAGTCAGGACCAAAAAGTGAAAGGAAAACTCTGTTTTCTACCATAAATTCTTTTATCAGGGATACTGCATTTATCATTAAATCAATACCCTTATGAAACAGTTCCGTTCTTCCTATATACAAAAGCTTTGTGCAATCTTTGTTAAAACTTTGCTTTTGTTTTTTTGGAAAATTCACTCCATTAGTGCTGATAAAACCTTTTTCCTTTCCGATTGAGCTTTCCATTTCTGTTTTAGACAAAAACTGAATTGCAACCGAATTGTCTACGTAACTGTCAAAAAGCAGATAGTTTCCAATGAGTTTTTTCAATCTGCTCTTTTTTTGAGCATTTTCAGTCAACGAGCCGTGCGGTATGATAATGTACGGAATGTGCGCCCTTTTAAGCTCGTTTTTTATCTGTATAAATTCTATCCTGTAAATTTCGTGAAAAACAACCAAATCAGGCTTGTCCCAAGCCTTTATCACGTCTTTTACCCTGAAAGGCTTTTTGTACGGAATTTGATTTTTAACTTCAGAAAATTTAACATCATTTATATTCATAAAAGCAACATTTGCACTTTTTTGCTGAGAAATAATATGTTGCGGCACGACAACACAAACTCCGCTGCATTTGTTGTTATCTATTTTTGCAATATGTAATATGTTCATCTTTTTCATTCTTTCTTTTTGCAAAGCACGTATTTATATACAATCCACACAGTATATCATTATAATTTTAGCATAATTGCTCCATTTTGTCAACGTGTCACAACAATAATTAAAAAGATACTGAAATTTTTGGTCATATTTTTTTAAACTCACCATAAAATAATAACAAATTGGCTAAAAAGGAGTTTTGTTATGAAAGTTTTTGTTTTAAATAAATCGCGTGCCGTTACATATTTATCGCTTTTATTTTGTGCTGTTTTTATGGTGATTGCGGGGTTTTCGACATCCGACACGGTTATGAGCGATGCGACAGATAAGCTTTTACCCATATATTCGGTTGACAAAGGAAATGAAAAGGTTTGTGCACTAACGTTTGACGCTGCGTGGGACGATACGGATACGGACATATTAATAGAAATACTTAAAAAATACAACGCCCCCGCTACGTTTTTTATGGTTGGAAGTTGGGTTGAAAAGTACCCCGATTCTGTAAAAAAATTTCACGAAGCGGGACACGAAATTATGAACCACTCCGACACGCATCCACATATTGATAAGCTGTCGGACGTTAAAATTGCCGAAGAACTAAAAAACTGCTCCGACAAAATCGAAGCTGTAACAGGCGTACGGCCTATTCTTTTTCGCGGTCCGTACGGCGAGTACAACAACACCGTTATAAAAGAAGCCACAAATCAAAATATGTTCACTCTGCAGTGGAACATCGACAGCTTAGACTGGAAAAATCTTTCAGCCGATGAAATCGTCACACGTGTGACAAACAGAATTGCACCGGGTTCTATAATTCTTTTTCACAACGGGGCAAAAAACACGCCCAAAGCTCTGCCTGAAATTTTAGAAAAGCTGACCGCTGCAGGATATAAATTTGTAAAAGCGTCTGATTTAATTTATAAAGAGAATTATACAATAGATCATTCAGGTAAACAATCAGCAAGCTAAAAGAAGTAGCTGTATTTATGTACAGCTACTTCTTTTTTAAAATATCATATTTACAAGTACACACATCAAAAACCCGATAATTGTAGGGAGCAACAATGACACAATCGTCCATTTTGCGCTTTTTGTTTCTTTGTAAATTGTCAAAAGCGTTGTAGCGCAGGGCCAATGAAACATAAAAAATATTATACAGTTTATTGCCGTTACCACATTCCATCCGTTTAAAACTAGTATGTCTTTTATCTGCAAAAGTCCCACACTATCTGACAGTACAGTTGACGATAAATACCCCATTATCATTATCGGCACAACTGTTTCGTTTGCAGAAAATCCCAATATAAACGCCATTAGAATTATTCCGTCTAAGCCCATTAGCTTTCCAATCGGGTCTAAACACTTTGAAAACATAGTCATCAGCGTACCGCTGTCAACCGATACATTTGCCAATATCCACAGCAAAACCCCTGACGGAATTGCCGACACTACAGCACGCCCTAAAACAAACAGACTCCTGTCAAAAACCGAACGCACAATTACTTTTCCGATTTGCGGACGGCGATAAGGCGGAAGCTCTAAAACAAACGACGACGTTTCGCCAGACAATAAGGTTTCAGATAAAAATTTCGATGCTAAAAGTGTCATTCCCACGCCCAAAAATATGACCAAAGTCAAAACCAAAGACGGCAAAAAGCTCTTTGCTAAAGCACCTGCTGTACCGACTATAAAAACAGATATGATACTGATAAGTGCCGGAAATCTTCCGTTACAGGGGATTAAGCTGTTTGTGATAATTGCAATTAAACGTTCTCTTTTTGAGTCAATAATTCTTGCACCGACAACTCCTGCTGCATTACAGCCAAATCCCATACACATAGTAAGTGCTTGTTTGCCGCAAGCACCACACGAAGAAAAGCATCTGTCTAAGTTAAATGCAACACGGGGAAGATACCCCAAATCCTCCAAAAGTGTAAAGAGCGGAAAAAATATCGCCATCGGCGGCAGCATTACAGACACTACCCATATTAGCATCCTGTATCCGCCGAAAACGATCATTTCACGCAAAAAGTGCGGACATTTTAAAAAAATCAATGCAGAATTCAGCCATTCTTCTGTTTTAAAAAGCATATTAGAAAGCAGGGAAGAAATACCGTTTGCCCCCGTTATCGTCAGCCAGAAAACACCGAAAAGAAGCAAAAGCATCGAAGGTACAGCGAGCTTGCCGGTTAGAAGTTTATCGATGCTCCTGTCTTTGTTCTGATAGTTTTTATTTTTTAGTGTCACCGCTTTTTTTGATATGTATTCCGCTAATTCTACCGTTTTTGTTATGTCGCTCTCCTTTAAAATCTCTCTTTTAAAGTCGCCCTTTATTATTTCATCAAGCAAGTCATTAACACCCTTGCCGTTTCTTGCAGACGTGGTAACTATCGGAACACCAAGCTCTATTGAGAGTTTTTCTTCATCCACTATGATACCCTTTTTTTTCGCTTCATCAATCAGGTTTACGCACACTATTATATTTTCACTCACAGATAATGTCTGCAAAACCAAAATCAGGTTTCTCTCCAAGCACGTCGCATCGCATACCACTACCGTAACATCAGGAATTCCCGATTTTATAAAATCGCGTGCGACTTCTTCTTCGGGCGAATGAGAAAGCAGCGAATAGCATCCGGGCAAATCGACAAATGTTATCGTTTTGTTATTATATGTACAAGTGCCCACTGCACCCGTTACAGTTTTTCCGGGCCAGTTGCCCGTATGCTGGTGCATACCTGTTATATGATTAAAAAGCGTTGATTTTCCCACATTCGGATTTCCCGCTAAGGCTACTGTTATATCGGTTTTATCAATTTCATTTGTAAAATTATCTAATACACTAACTCCCGTTGAAGTTTTAGTAAGACCCATACTTCCACCTCCTTTTACACAATATGCAAAAACCCGTCAACTAGTGACGGGTAAAAGTTATCTTAACACTATATTTTCAGAGTCTGAGCATCTTAGAGCTATTAATGCACCGCGTACAAAATAAGCTGTAGGGTCTCCTAAGGGACTTTTTATAACACATAACACCTTAGTACCGGGAACAAGTCCTAAATCGAGGAGTCTTCGCCTGATTTTACTTTCTTGTGCGATACTCTCTACAATGCCGTACTCTCCAGGTGTAAGCGATGATAGAGTACGCATACTTTCACTCCTTTTTGTTCTTACTACTATAATATGCGTTTATAAAAAAAGAGTGAAAAAGGCTTGACAAAATGCACAAACCACATAAAGCATAAAAAAGGACTGAAGCAAATGCTTCAGTCCTTTAAATACCATTTAGAATAATCCTAATCCGCCGTAGTTTGCAATCAACGCCGCAAACACGATTGATACCATTGATAAAAGCTTAATCAAGATATTAACAGAAGGTCCTGCCGTATCTTTAAACGGGTCACCTACTGTATCGCCTACAACGGCTGCCTTGTGGTTTTCAGAGCCTTTACCGTTGAAGTGTCCTGCTTCAATATATTTTTTGGCATTGTCCCAGGCACCGCCTGAGTTTGCCATCATTATCGCTAAAACAAAGCCCGAAACCAATGCACCTGCAAGCATACCAACTACGCCATTAACACCTAAAACCAATCCGACAACAATGGGCGAAAACACGCCGAGAGAAGCCGGAAGTATCATTTCTTTAAGCGATGATTTTGTACATATATCAACACAGGTTTCATAGTCTGCTTCTGCTGTTCCGTCTAATAGTCCTTTTATTTCTCTAAACTGTCTTCTTACTTCTACAACGATTTTATGTGCTGCTCTGCCTACTGCCTGCATTGTCATTGCACTGAACAAGAACGGAAGCATAGCACCAACAAAAAGACCGATTAATACAGCAGGGTTTGTTATTTCCAATTTTAAAAGCTCAGGGTTAATAAGATTAATTTCATCTGTGAATGACACTATTAACGCCAAAGCAGTAAGTGCCGCCGAACCGATAGCAAAGCCCTTGCCTGTTGCGGCTGTTGTGTTACCTAATGAGTCAAGTGCGTCTGTTCTTTCACGAACCTGTGGTTCTAAGCCGCTCATTTCGGCAATACCGCCGGCGTTATCTGCAACGGGTCCGTAAGCATCTGTTGCCAAAGTAATTCCAAGAGTAGAAAGCATTCCAACAGCAGACAAGCCTACGCCATAAAGACCATTTGCAAAAGAATCCGCACCGCCTGCTATAAAGTAGCTTATCATTACCGAGACGCCTACGATAATTACAGGAATTGCAGTTGATTTCATACCCAAAGCAATACCGTCTATAATAATTGTTGCAGAGCCTGTTTCTGATGACCCTGATAATTTTTGCGTCGGTTTGTATGAGTCTGATGTATAGTATTCTGTAAAATAACCTATTAAAACACCTGCTAAAAGTCCTGACAACACAGCACCGAAAAGTCCTGTTTCTCCGGGCATTAAAACAAGTATTAACACAAAGCTTGCAATCGCTGAAATCACAGCCGCAGAATATGTTCCCTTACGAAGTGAGCCAAGTAACATTTTCTGTGTTGCACCCTCTTTTGTTGAAACAAAGAAGGTAGATATAATTGAAGCAACAATACCGACTGCTGCAATCAGCATAGGTAGTATAACGCCCGAAAGGCTGTAGCCTGCTGCAACTGCCAACGCACCGCAGGAAATGATTGAACCTACGTATGATTCGTAAAGGTCAGCTCCCATACCTGCAACGTCACCAACGTTATCGCCTACATTATCCGCAATACAAGCAGGGTTTCTCGGGTCATCTTCGGGAATTCCCGCTTCTACCTTACCAACAAGGTCAGCACCTACGTCAGCGGCCTTTGTAAATATTCCGCCGCCGACACGTGCAAAAAGTGCCATAGAGCTTGCACCCATACCAAATGTCAGCATAGCAGATGTAATCTGTTCTGTGGGCAGATGGAAAATAAACTTTAAGATAATAAACCATAAGCTTATATCTAAAAGTCCTAACCCTACAACAGTCATACCCATTACAGTACCTGAAGAAAATGCAATCTTTAAGCCCGCATCAAGGCTATGTCTTGCACCATTTGCCGTACGTGTGTTGGCATAAGTTGCAATTTTCATACCAACAAAGCCTGAAAGCCCTGAAAACAGCCCGCCTGACAAAAATGCAAAAGGTACAAATGGTGTTAAAAAGTCAAGATAAGCCAAAACGCCCAAAATTACAAACATTACTACAAAAAATATTCCTACTGTTTTGTACTGGCGTTTTAAATATGCCATAGCACCGCTTCTGATTTTTGAAGAAATCGATGACATAACAGGCGTTCCTTCGGGTAGTTTTTTTACCGCAAAGAACTTATACGCTGCAAAGATTAACGCCAAAACTGCAGCTGAAAGTGCATAAAAAGGTGCGTACTCCATATAACTCATAAGTTATCATCCCTTTAAAATAAATTCTATAATCTTGTATTATAAACCTTTGATTTTAATTTGTCAATATATTTTTGCGTAGTGCCTAGCATATTTTTTAACGTATGCTGCTTATCGCTTCATCAAGATTTTTTAAATCTTTACCCATCTTCTCCCAATCGTTGTTTTTGCTTGATTGTGAAAAAGCATCGTACGCATCTATTACCCTTTGTATTTCTGCAGCAATATCGTCTGCATCTTCTTGCGTCGGCTCATCGGGTGTTATCTGGGGTTCCGCTTCATCTGTTATAACATCAGCATTTAACCCGTCGGAATTTTTTATAACCTGTGCCAACGCTTCTTCTAACGTCGGCGCCATAACCACTTCATCTTTATACGCCACAATTATTCTTTTTACTTCAGGGAGTGACGCGTCATTTTCTGATGTTATATATACGGGTTCAACATAGAATATTGAATTTTTAAACGGTATTACCAAAAGATTTCCCCTTATTACTGTAGAACCGCCCTGACCCCAAAGCGTCATTTCTCTTGAAATATCAGGAGCATTATCAATTTTATTTTCTATCTGCATAGGACCGTAAATGGTATTGGATTTTGGAATTCTGTATAAAACCATTTCTCCGTAATGCTCTATATCTGTACGCTTCATTAAGATTGCAACCATATTGTGCTTGTCACCCAAAACGTACGGCATATTCAACACAAGTTCAGGCTCTTGTTCGCCTTCAATCGTGAAAATATTAAAATACGGCGACACCTTAACTTCGTCGTTTTGATATTTTTCGCTTGCCACTCTCCATACGTCAGCCTGATCATAGAACTGCCCTGCATCATTTAAATGGTATCTTTGATACACTTCTGTCTGGATTTTAAACAAGCCTTCAGGTGTTGTTATATGATTTATTATATCTGCCGGCATTTCTTCTTCTGCAAAAAGTCCGGGATAAATCTTTTTATACGTCTGAACCAGCGGGTCGTTTTCGTCTATTATATAAAACGTTACATCGCCTGTATAGGCATCTACTATTACTTTAATAGAGTTTCTTATATAATTTACACCCGAAAAGCTCTGAGCATAGGGGTATTGATTTGATATGGTGTAAGCATCTATTACCCATTTTATTTCACCGCTGTCTGTTACTACCACCTGCGGGTCATCTTCATAGGTCAAAAACGGTGCTACAAGCTTTACTCTATCCATCACGTTTCTGTTTATTAAAATTTTGCTCTCGTCATCAATATTTCCCGAGAAAAACATCTTGTAATCCCTGTAGTAAATTGAAAATACAAGTCTTTTCATAAAATCAAGCTTCACGCCCGTATTGCCGTCGTATGTGTTTTCAATATCGGTATAACCTTCTGAGTAGTCTAATTCTTTATTGTTTGAACCGACAATTACATAATCATTTGTACTTTCGCCGTAGTATATTCTCGGCTGAGTAAGCTTTGGCATACCGTTTTCTGATACTGTGGGAATGTCACGCATTGCAAAATAAGGTTGACCGTCTTGCGTAACCTTGTTAAACGGACTTGCAACAACACCGTATCCGTGCGTGTAGCGGAATTTTTCGTTAGTGTACGAGCGTGCCGTTTCTTCTAAATTATCTTTATTAAGCTCACGTGCCGACATAAACACGCCTGTTAAATTTCCGTCTACTTCATAGGGCACAACGTCTATATCGTTAAATGTATAATATTTTCTTAAATACTGTAATTGATTATACGCAGTAAGAGAAGCCCCGAAGTCGATAATTCTTGTGTTGGTCAATTCTTCACTGTTTTGTGCAATCACATCTTTTGTCAATTCGCGAGAAAAGTCAAACTGGACTTCCTTCATATCGTCTAAACCAAACGCTTTTTTTGTAGCATCCATATTGTAGCTTATATATTCATCCTGATAATTTCTTTCATCAGGTGCTACGACGAGTTGCTGTGTAACTACCGATACTATAAGCACTAAGATATAAATAGCAGGAATCGACAAAACGCTAAAAAGTGCTGATTTAAACTTTTTCTTCCAGAGAAATACAACTGTTAAAACAACTGCTAAAAGCAAAATGTACGGTGCTACCTTATAATAATTTAACCAGACGTTCGCTTCGATAAAGCCCGCACCTGCTAAATTGTCCCTGCCGAATGAGCCGTAGAGCAGTCCTTCTGCAGTCAAACGATACGAAAAGACCATCACAAGATAGTAAATCAAAACATTTGCCACTACCTGTATTACGGCACCTTTTTCTTCTGTTATCATTTCTTTTATCTTTTTCGTTCCCGAAAAGAAAAACGTCAGATAATAAAGGGCTGCAACCAAAACAGTCTGTAATAAAAACGCACCCTTCAGTGCTGAAACAATCGTGTCGAAAAATGGTCTTATAAATATATAATAGCTTATTTCTTTATTAAAAATCGGGTCAGTTATGCCAAATTGCGTTGCGTTTTGTGCCTTTAAGAATTCCAAGTATGAATTTTCGCCCATAACACCGCCAAACATAAGTGCTATGAGTACACTGACTAAAATATATGGCCATTTCTTCTTTAAGAGTTTATTATCAAAATACTTATTTATCGCTACTTTTTTGATTAAAAACAAATTGATTAAAGTGATTATGAATACAACCACAAATCCGGAAGCTGAAACTGCCGCCCTGCAGAAGAAATTTTTCCAGAATATATTGTCAAAATTTGCTCCGACTTCCTGTATCTGCCAGACTTCAACCAGGAATTTAAGCGAAAGCGTTGCTATTGCTATTATTGCAACCATTGACGCTATAACTATTAAAAGAATCTTTTTTCCGCGTGTCATATTTTTGTTCTGGTCTTTAAATTTCTGTGCAAAATCTTCTTTGTTAAACCCACCGCTAAAACCACCAAAATTATCCGGTCCGTAATTCATCATTTTGCCTCCCTTTTTCTTTATTCTTCAGGAAAAAGTGCCTTTGCGAACTGCTCAGGGTCAAACCTTTGCAAATCGTCAATCCCTTCGCCCACACCTATAAATTTAACACCTATATTTTGTTCACGACAAAGTGCGATTACCACGCCGCCTTTTGCCGTTCCGTCAAGCTTTGTTAATACCACACCCGTAATGTCAGCAGCATTTTTAAATTCACGTGCCTGAATTAATGCGTTTTGTCCGGTTGATGCATCTAGTACCAAAAGCGTTTCGGAGGCTTTTTTGCCGGTTTCGCGCTCTATAACTCTCGCTGTTTTTGAAAGCTCGTCCATTAAGTTTTTCTTATTATGAAGTCTTCCTGCCGTGTCGCAGATTACTAAATCTGCTCCTCTTGCTTTTGCAGCAGAAATTGCATCAAAAACCACCGCTGACGGGTCTGAGCCTTCCTGATGCTTTACGATTTCAACGTTTGCACGGTTTGCCCAGATTTCTAACTGGTCGATGGCAGCTGCCCTAAAAGTATCTGCTGCAGCGAGTATTACTTTTTTTCCCTGCGATTTATAGTAATTTGCTATTTTTCCAATCGATGTAGTTTTTCCGACACCGTTTACGCCTATAACCATAATGACGTTTAGTTCGTCATCTAAGTTACACTCAGTATTTTGCTCTTTTAATATTAAAGATATAATGTTTTTTAATTCTTCTTTTAAATCTTTAGGTTCTTTTATGTTTTTTTCACGTGCTGTTTTTCTTAATTTATCTATAATATAAACCGATGTATCAACGCCGATGTCTGCTCCTATTAACACTTCTTCTAATTCTTCAAACAGCTCTTCATCTACCGAGCGAAAAGCATAAAAGACGTCGTCGAGTCTTCCGAAAACCGCATTCTGCGTCTTTTTAAGTCCTGCCTTTAGCTTTTCAAAAAAGCTCATAGCAGGTTTTTGGCTTTCCTCGATTACGTCTTTTTGTACATCTGTATTTTCTGTAACAATCGGTGCTGCAGTATCTTGCAGCACCGTATCGTCACTCTTTACTTTTTTAAACCACTTCATAATTTTCCCTCCGAGTGTCAGTCATCTATTTCGTTTTTTCTGTTCCTTGTCATCAAATCAAAAACTGCGTCTTTTGCCTTTTTCCCTTCAAAAAGCACGCTGTAAACCTCTTGTGTAATCGGCATTTCGACATTGTATTTTTGTGCGAGCTTATGTGCTTCTTTTGCAGCATAAACACCTTCTACAACCATTTGTACTTCTTGCATTGCTTCATCTTTGGTTTTGCCCTGACCGATTAATATTCCTGCTCGTCTGTTTCTTGAGTGCATACTCGTACACGTTACAATCAAGTCGCCAATGCCCGAAAGACCACCAAAAGTAGTGGCGCTTGCTCCCATTGCTACACCAAGTCTTGAGATTTCAGATATTCCGCGTGTCATAAGTGCTGCTTTTGCATTATCACCCAAGCCCAAGCCGTCAGAAATGCCCGCACAAAGAGCAATAATATTTTTTAGTGCCCCGCCTATTTCAACGCCTAATATATCCTCGTTTGTGTATATTCTTAAGTAATCTGTCATAAAAAGCTCTTGTAAGCTTTCGCGTATTTCTTTAGACTCTGATGCTGCAACCAATGTTGTGGGCATTTTTTTTGCTACTTCTTCAGCGTGTGACGGACCAGATAACGCAGCTACATCTGCCTGCGGGATTTTATCTTTAATTGTTTCTGTTAAGGTTTTTTGAGTTTTTGAGTCAAATCCTTTTGAAGCACAAACGATTACAGCACCGCTTTTTACATACGGCGACATTTTTTCTGCTGTATCTGCAATTGCAGCAGACGGCGTAACCATTACGATTACGTCTTTATTTTCCGTCGCTTCTTCTATGTCCGATGTATAACAAATTCCTGAAGGCATCAAAAAATCAGGTAAATTTTTAATAGCTCTTGTATTTTTAAGCGTTTCGCTTTCTTCTTTAAAATAAGACCAAAGCGTCACGTTATTCCCTTTGTCTTTTAAAATTGCAGCCAGAGCACAACCCCATGTTCCTGAACCGATTACTGCTATATTCAATGAATTCACCGCCTAAACCTTTTCTTTTTCGCCTATTTTGCGTTCTGTGCCTGTCATTAGTTTCTTTATATTATTCTTATGACGGAGTATTCCTAAAATTCCTAAAAATACGGCAGGAATTATTACCGCTTTTTCATACGACCAAGGTGCGTCCATATATCGCACATAACACACAAGCGGAAATAGTACGCACCCTATTAAAGAACCAAGTGATACATATCTTGTAAGAATTATCGCTATAACACCTACTCCTAAAACAATAATTCCCAATCGCCAGTCAATCGCAAAAATAATCGCAACAGAAGTTACAATACCCTTTCCGCCACGAAAACCGAAGTATAACGGAAAGTTATGTCCGATTACTACAAATACCAAAGCTAAATACTTTAAAATCAAAGCATCAGGGTATGAAATATTAAACCAACCGGCAATAAGATTTGCTAAAATTGCGGCTAAAAATGCCTTTATTACATCGCCCAAAACAACAGCTACTGCAGCTGCTTTTCCCATAACACGAAGTGTGTTTGTTGCACCGGCGTTTCCGCTGCCGTGTGTTCTTATGTCGTTTTTCTTGATTTTTGAAATTATAATTGAAGTATTGATGCTGCCCAATAAATACGCAGCAATCACGGTGATTATTCCCGCAAATATCATAGTCATATCCTCCTGTTATTCCTTAGTTCCCTTGTTGTCATCTCTTTCTCTCACTATAAAGCGAACCGGTGTACCGGTAAGACCGAATACCGACCTTATCTGGTTTTCCAGATAGCGAAGATACGAAAAGTGCATTAATTCTTTATTATTTACAAAAACAACGAATGTCGGCGGGCAGGTTGAAGCCTGCGTCATATAATAAATTTTAAGTCGCTTGCCCTTATCAGACGGCGGTTGAACCTTCATTGTGGCTTCCGTCAGTACATCGTTTAGCATACCCGTTTTTATTCTCATCGTGTGCTGCAGGTGTACATAATCTATAAGCTCAAAGAGCTTATCTATTCGTTGACCCGTAAGTGCTGAAATGTAAACCTGCGGAGCATAAAGCATAAATCCAAGCTCATGATTTACTTCATCTGTAAATCTTTTCATTGTGTGATTGTCTTTTTCTATTAAATCCCACTTGTTTATTGCAATTATTGATGCCTTTCCTTTTTCGTGTGCATAGCCTGCAATCTTTGAGTCCTGTTCCGAAATTCCTTCCTGTGCATCTACAACAATAACGCAAACATCACAGTCATCAATAGCAGAAAGCGAGCGGATAACGCTGTAGCGTTCAATACCTTCATCGATTTTGCCACGCTTTCTCATGCCGGCGGTGTCAACTAAAACATACTCTTTTCCGTCTTTTGTAAAGCTTGTGTCAACAGCATCTCGAGTTGTACCTGCAATGTTACTTACTATTACTCTGTTTTCGCCTAAAATCTTATTTATTAGTGATGATTTTCCGGCATTCGGCTTTCCGACAATTGCGACTCTTAGTGCTTCTGACTCTTCGTCTTCCATTTGCAAAAGCTCAGCAGGGATTTTTGAAAACACTTCGTCTAAAAGGTCGCCGACACCAAGTCCGTGAGTCGATGAAATCGCAACGGGGTCACCAAGACCGAGATTATAAAACTCATAAAAATCCATAGGCGGCTCACCGCCGTGATCAACCTTGTTTACTGCCAAGACTATCGGCTTTCCGCTCTTAACCAGCATTGCCGCAACGTCTTTATCTGCAGCGGTTAGCCCATCGTGAATACACGTCATTAACACTATACAGTCAGCGCAGTCTATTGCAAGTTCTGCCTGCAGACGCATATTCTTTAAAATTTCATCATCGGACTTAGGCTCAATACCGCCTGTATCTATAAGCGTAAACTTTCTGTTTAACCACTCAGCTTCGGCGTAAATTCTGTCGCGAGTAACACCGGGAGTGTCGTCTACTATTGAAATACGGCTGCCCGCTATTTTATTAAAAAGTGTAGACTTACCAACATTTGGTCTTCCTACTATTGCTACCGTAGCCTTTCTCATAATGTTTCCTCTTTCTTTGTTGTTTAATACCCTAAGAGTGCTGCCAAAAAGCTCTCTCCGTCGTTTCTTACGGGGATTATTTCTACACCAAGTTTTTCACTTGCCTCTTTTAGCGTGACATCATCTAAGAAAATGTCTTCATCCTGCTTCAACATTGATTCTGTTATTAAGATTCTGTCGGCACTTTTTCCTTTAAGTTCACGGAACAAATCAGTTGCTCCGAGCAAACCCGATACTGAAACCTTCCCGCCAAAAAGCTCATTTCTTATTTCAATTACTTCCGTATCATTTATATTATAACGCATTTTGGCGAGATTTACCAGCTTTTTTATAAAATTATAGGAAATTTCTCCCGTTGCAATAATTGTTTTTTGTTTTTTTTGCATTTTCATACCGCAATCGAGTGCACGCATAAATTCTGCTTCTAGTGAAGAAAGCATTCCCACGCCGTTTTCAATCTGCGGAAAATCTTCGTAACTCTCTTCTTGAGGCAGCTCTATATCTGCATTTACATAAAACTCATCCGATGCGTATACAAATCTCGTGCCATGCTCACGAAAAAGTTTTTTTTGCCATTTTGTAATTTGTTCTACCACCGCTTTTGAAGATTCTTTGTCAAATGATTTTAAAGGGTATAACCCCTCACGACATCGTGTTAAACCAACAGGCACAACCGACATACTCTTTGCCACAGGTAAAAACTGTGATAAATCGCCAATCGTTCTGTCAAGTTCTTCTTTATCGTTAATATCAGGGCATAAAACCACCTGCATATTCATTTCTATTCCGTTGTCATAAAGCCTTTTTATATGTTCTGAAATTCTACCTGCATTTTTGTTATTGAGCATAGATTTTCTAAGCTCTGGATTTGTTGTGTGTACAGAAATATTTACAGGTGAAATTCTATATTCAATGAGTCGGTCTATATCCTTTTCGCTCATATTGGTGAGTGTTACATAGTTTCCGTACAAAAACGAAAGGCGTGCATCATCGTCTTTAAAATACAAAGTGTCTCGCATACCTTCGGGCATCTGGTCGATAAAGCAGAAAATACACTTATTATGACAGCTCTTCGGATTGTCAAAAAGCATATTTTTAAAGTTTATGCCCAAGTCTTCCAAATACGGATTTTCTATTTCGTATTCGAAAAGTTCGCCATTTTTCTTTTTTACCGTCATCACGATTTCTTCGCTTGTAGATAAGAATTTATAATCAAGATAATCTATTATTTCTTTATCGTTAATAGATACAACCACATCGCCTGCTTCTATTTCTAATTCTTCGGCTATACTTCCTGCGTCTACCGACAAAACATACGCACCATTCATAACATCTACCTCACTGAATCTTTATATAAAAATAGAGAAGGAATAATCCTTCTCTATCCTTATTTACGCATAATTACGCTTCTTTTTTTACAACTTCTTTTCCGTTGTAGTAGCCGCAAGCCTTACATACTCTATGTCCCATAATAGGCTCTCCGCATTTAGGGCAGCTAACAAAACCGGGAATGCTTAACTTCCAGTTTGCACGTCTTTTATCACGTCTTGCCTGTGAGGTTTTTCTCTTAGGTACTGCCATAGTCTACACCTCCTAAAATTTATCACTTAAAATTTTTTAATTTTTCCCAACGTGGATCAATTTCAACAAAATCGCAACCGCAATCGCCTTCATTTAAATCTTTTCCGCATTTAGGACAAAGACCCAAGCAATCTTCCTTGCACAAATATTTTGTTGAAAGGTTCAACAACAAATTGTTGATAGCTATCTCGCCGACATCAATCTCCTTACCTTCAAAGAAGATAACAGAGTCAGCATCAGCTGATGTGTCTTGTCCTGACAAGACAAGAGTTTCGCTAAAATCAAAGCAAAGCGGCAATTCTATCTCTTTTAAGCAACGAGCACAAGATGTTAAAATCTGTGCTTTCATCTCTGCTTTTAATACTAATACTCCGCCCGTACAAGCGATGTTCCCATCAAGCTGAGATTTAATCACTTCAACATCAGGAGCCAAGCTAAAAGCATCCAAAGAGCCGGTAAACGGGAGAATCGCACCCTCCATATTCATAATGGTGCTTACATCACATACCATACCGGTGCCACCTTCCTACATTATAAACACATAATGCATTTATATATTATACCTATTTTTAGTAAAGTTGTCAAGCGGTTTTTAAAATTTTTAGTTTTCAAGAAAAAAACGTATCGGGTCACACCCGATACGCCTATTTCCTAAACTTACGTTTTTTCAGAAACTATAATTACATACTTCTTTCTACCTTGTTTGAACGAAGGCATCTTGAGCATACGTGCAATGTCTTAGGTGTACCATTAACGATTGCTTTTACAGTTCTGATATTAGGCTTCCAAGTTCTGTTACTTCTTCTGTGAGAATGGCTGACTTTGATACCAAATGTAACACCTTTTCCGCAAATTTCACATTTTGCCATATATATGCACCTCCATTAAGTACTCATTCACGCTGTTTAAAAGTCTTTTTTCGAACAGCAAACATTATTATAACAGAAATTTTTGATAAATGCAAGCATTTTTTTTGCTTTTTGCAATTTATTTTATTAAACGTGCCGAATATACGCCGTCAATCGACAAAATTACATCGATAATTGAGTCCTTTGCTTCGCCTTCTAAATCGATAATTGTGTAGGCATTTTCCTTTTTACTCTTGTTTAACATATTGCTTATGTTAATTCCTTCATCTGAAACAATCTTCGAAAGATTTGCAAGCATAGACGGGATGTTTTTGTGGGCAACAGTAATTCTGGCACCAATACGCGGCATTTCACAGTTCGGGAAGTTTACAGAATTTTTGATATTTCCGTTTTCTAAATATTCTTTTAGTTCTTTAGCTGCCATAACTGCACAGTTGTCTTCCGACTCAGGGGTAGACGCACCTAAATGCGGAATTGCAATAACATTTTCCATAGAAAGCACCGCATCATTCGGAAAATCTGTAACATAGCAAGCAATTTTGCCTTCTTCTAAAGCTGTTGCTAAATGAGCATCGTTAACCAATGTACCACGAGCAAAATTCAATATTCTTACGCCCTGCTTCATTTTTGCAATTGTTTCAGAGTTAATCATTCCTGCGGTATCGTCTGTCGCGGGAATGTGAAGTGTTATATAGTCGCTTGATTCGTAGATTTCGTCGATAGTTTTTGCGTGAACAATACTGCTTGACAATCTCCACGCACTGTCAACTGTTAAAAACGGGTCATAACCAACTACCTTCATACCAAGCTCAATTGCAGTGTTTGCCACCATAGCGCCAATTGCACCAAGTCCGATAACACCTAAGGTTTTTCCCTTTATTTCAGGACCTGTATATGTGCCTTTGCCCTTTTCTACCATTTTACCGACTTCAGCACCCTTGCCTGATAAGGTTTTTGCCCACTCAATACCTGAAACCACTTTTCTTGAACCTATCAAAAGACCGAGTACAACAAGCTCTTTTACAGCATTTGCATTAGCTCCGGGTGTGTTAAATACTACAACACCTTTTTCTGTACATTTGTCAATCGGAATGTTGTTGACACCC
>CAZCOF010000003.1:0-35502 GCA_964500095.1 uncultured Oscillospiraceae bacterium | reverse complement strand
CACTTTTGATTTATCAAAAATATCACTCCAACGAAGTTGGAATATCACTAAAAATTATTGCCCAACAATTATACATTTAAATCTTTTTGCATTGTATGGATTTAGGAAAAATAATTTTAAAAATATACTTGACATATAATGACAAAATGTATATAATTAAAAATAATTTAATATTGTGTTAAGTGAAGTTTGCAGGAAAAAGATTATTCTTACCGAAGGAGTAACACTCTCAGGTACACAGACTGCAAATGGATAACATTCCGGAGAAGTCCGCTAACTTTGCGGGTGCCGAAGGTGCAAAGCGTATAGCTAATCTCTCAGGCAAAAGGACGGAAAAATTATTATAACTGATTTTAAGATGTTATAATCTTTTTTGCATTGCGTTCTTTTCGCAATGCTTTTTTATTTGCTTAACTTAAAATATTAAAACGAATTAAAACAAAAAAATTTTTAGGAGGCAATCAAAAAATGCTAAACATTGAAAAAACACTATTGGATGTTATGGGTGTAATTAACACCTATATGGCAGACTACGTTTTAATTATCTTGCTTGTAGGCGTAGGTCTTTTCTTTACATTCAAAACAAAGTTCGTACAGGTGCGTTGCTTTGGCGAAGGTATCAAAAACGTATTCGGCGGTATGATGAAAAAAGGTAAAAAAGACGGTATCAGCTCATTTCAGGCTTTCGCAACAGCGGTTGCAGGTCAGGTAGGTACAGGTAATATCGTCGGTGCTTCAGGTGCTATTTTAACAGGTGGTCCCGGTGCTATATTCTGGATGTGGGTTATCGCATTTTTGGGTATGTCAACAATCTATGCTGAAGCAGTTTTAGCTCAGAAAACAAAGAAAGTAGACGAAGACGGAAATGTTCAGGGCGGTCCTATCTACTATATAAAGACTGCATTTAAAGGTAAGCTTGGTACATTCTTAGCAGGCTTCTTTGCTATTGCAACAGTAATCTCTTTAGGCTTTATCGGCGGTATGGTACAGTCAAACTCAATTGGTGCAACATTTAACACAGCATTCGGTATTCCTACTTGGATAACAGGTGCAGTTATTGCATTGGTAGTTGCAGCTATTGTTATAGGCGGTGCTAAAAGAATTGCTGCAACAGCAGAAAAAATCGTACCGATTATGGCTATCCTTTATATTGTTGGCGGTTTGGTTGTTTTAGCTGTAAACATCACAAGTGTTCCTGCAGCGTTTGCTGCAATCTTTAAGTTTGCGTTCCAGCCACAGGCTTTAATCGGTGGTGGTGTTGGTGCAGCACTTAAAATTGCTATCAGCCAGGGTGCTAAGCGTGGTCTTTTCTCAAACGAAGCAGGTATGGGTTCTACACCTCACGCTCACGCATTAGCTGATGTTAAGACTGCACACGAGCAGGGTACAGCAGCTATGATTGGTGTGTTCTTGGATACATTCATTGTTTTAACAATGACAGCTTTAGTTGTTATCACTTGTACATACACAGGTGACGGTGCATTAGCAGCAGCTAACGGCTCAAACTATACTGATTTAATTGCCGCAGCAGGCATCGACAAGACAAATGTTGCACAGATGGCATTCGGTAGTGTGTTCGGCACAACAATAGGTAATGCTTATGTTGCAATCTGCCTTATGTTCTTTGCTTTTACAACAATTATCAGCTGGAACTTGTTCGGCGAAATCAACTTTAATTATCTCTTTGGTAAAAACTCAAAGATATTCTATTCAATAATCGCAGTTGTTTTCGTATTCGTTGGTGCAATTGTTCAGGAAAATGAGCTTGTATGGTTGACACAGGATACATTTAACCAGTTTATGGTAATACCGAACGTTATCGGTCTTGTAGCTTTAGCCGGTGTTGTTTCAAAAGAAGCAAAAACAAAGGGTAAGGACAAAGACGAAAACGACACACTTTAATAATATTAAATAAAAAAGAACCGCTTTGCGGTTCTTTTTTATGCCCAAAACAGCCTACAAACGAAAATAGCAACAATAATTCCGACTATATCTGCCAAAACTGCAGCGTGTACTGTGTAGCGTGTGTTTTTAACCTTTGTTATGCCGTAATATACGGCAAGAGCATAAAATGTAGTTTCCGATGAGCCGAGCATAACAGATGCGAGTCTGCCTGATGGTGAGTCAACACCCGAAGTTTCAAATATGCTCTTTAGCATAGCAACCGCACCCGAGCCTGAGACGGATTTTAAAAGTGCGAGCGGCAAAACATCACTTGGCATACCAATAAGCTCTAATAATGGTGAAAGAAGACTTGACAAAAAGTCTAAAACGCCTGATGCTTTGAGCATTGATATGGCAACAACCAGACCGACAAGGGTAGGGAGTATAGAAAAACAAGACTTCGCTCCTTGCTTTGCTCCTGTTAAAAATGTGTCAAAAATCGGCACTTTTTTTATAAGTGCATAAGATAAAATTCCTATAAAAACTGCAGGGAATATGTAAGCTGTCATAGTTTTTTTCTCCTTTGGCATATCTTGACACAAAAAATACCCGAAAGCAAAGAAACGAGCGACACTATCCATATAGGCACGATAACTTCAAAGGGAGCTATTGACATAAAAGATGTTCTTAAAGTCAAAAGCGTCGTAGGAAGTAAAGTTACAGATGCTGTGTTTATCACAACAAACATACACATCTCATCCGATGCTGTTTCTTTTATCAGGTTTCGTTTTTCTAATTTTTCCATAACTGATAACCCCAATGGTGTTGCAGCATTAGACAGTCCCAGTAGGTTAGCTGTAATGCTCATTGAAATCGCTCCTGCGACATCGGATTTTTTGTCTATTGTGGGAAAAAGCCGGCTGATTATGGGCGACAAAAGCCTCTGAGTTTTTTTGACCAGACCTGAACGCTCGGCGATTTCTAACAGCCCTGTCCAAAGGCACATCATTCCAAGCAGCGACATAACGAGCGTCACAGCGTCAGAGCAACCATCAAAAACGCTTTTTGTAACTGCTTCAGTCGTTCCTGCAAAAAACGAAAAAATGTATGAAACAATAATCATAAATACCCAGATATAATTCATATCGTACCTCCCTGGTAAAAAATATTACCAATTGGGAAAAAATATACTTTAAATATTGATTTTTATATTAATTTAGAGTATAATAATAGAGTATTTTATTCTGAAATTAAGGAGATGAGCTTATGGATACCAAACCTAAACCTCGAAGTCATAACGCAGCGGAAATCTGTAAGCTTCTTTCTGTTTATATCTAAAAAGCTTTGCTTTCGGTTTCCCTGCTTATTTTGTATGAATTTAATAAAGGGGGAAATGTTAATGGAAATTACAGAAAACATCACAGAAACTATCATTGAAACCAAGACAGAAGATGTAATTGAATTAATAAAACAGGACAGCTTTTTTTCTGCACGAAAAATTTTGATTACAATGAATGCAGTAGATATCGGTCTTTTGTTTGACGAAATACCCGAAGAGAAATTTTTGCGGGTATTTAGAATGTTGCCCAAAACTTTGGCGGCGGACACGTTTTCATATATGAGAGCAGAGCAACAGCAGTACATCATAGAGTCTATGACAGACCGTGAAATTGTAAACATTGTAGACGAGATGTTTATGGACGATACAGTTGACTTTTTGGAAGAAATGCCTGCAAATGTTGTAAAAAAGGTCTTAAAAGTAACAGATCCCGAAACGAGAAAAACCATAAACCAGCTTTTAAAGTACCCTGAAGATTCTGCAGGCTCTATAATGACAACGGAGTTTGTTGATTTGACCAAAGAGATGACAGTACGCGATGCTATTCGCCATATAAGAGCAACGGGTGTGGACAAAGAAACAATCAACACCTGCTATGTAATCGATGAAGAGCGTCACTTAGAAGGCACAATTTCTATAAGAAAGCTTATTTTAAGCCAGTCGGATGAAATAATATCTGACATAATGGTAGCTGACCCGATATATATCTATACTCACGACGATCAGGAAACAGGTGCGCAGTATATTAAAAAATATGACTTTTTATCACTTCCCGTAGTTGATGCAGAGAGCAGACTTGTAGGTATTATCACTATAGACGATATTGTCGATGTCATCGAGCAGGAAACGACAGAAGATATTGAAAAAATGGCAGGTATGACACCGTCTGATAAGACGTATACTGAAGAAGGGGTAAAAGAAACGTTTAAAAAGAGAATTTTCTGGCTTTTGCTGTTGATGCTAACGGCGACATTCACAGGCGGGATTTTGGCTACGTTTGAAGATGCGTTGGCGGTCTACCCGGCACTTGTTGCTTTTATTCCTATGCTTATGGGTACAGCAGGTAATGCAGGCGGACAGTCGTCTGTTGCTGTAATCAGAAGTCTGGCGTTAGAAGAAATAGAATTCAAAGACATTTTAAAGATTGCGTGGAAGGAGGCACGAGTTGCTGCAATCTGCGGTGCCGTAATGGCGTTTGTCTGCTTTTTTAAGGTTTTGTTTGTAGACAGCTTATACACCGGCGGAATAGATATGATTGTTGCCTTAGTTGTGAGTTTGGCGATATTTACAACTGTGGTTTTGGCAAAAATTGTAGGCTGTACGCTTCCTATGTTTGCAAAAAAAGTCGGCTTGGATCCGGCTGTTATGGCAAGTCCGTTTATTACAACAATTGTTGACGCTTTATCACTCATTATTTATTTTGTAATTGTATCAATTGTATTATTGTAAGGAGGAAAAAAGTGTTTTTTTACGATTACTATTATCTGATTTTGGTGGTTCCGGCAATTTTAATCTCTTTATATGCACAGATGAAGGTGACAAGCACATATAAAAAATATTCACAGGTGTTGTCACAAAACGCAAAAACAGCAACCCAAGTAACAAGAATGATTTTAGATATGAATGGTTTGCAAAGCGTTAAGATTGAGTCGGTTTCGGGAAAATTATCCGACCACTATGACCCGAGAGCAAATGTAATAAGACTTTCTGACTCGGTAAGAAGCGATATTTCGGTAGCTTCAATCGGTGTTGCAGCACACGAAGCAGGGCACGCAATTCAGCACGCACAAGGATATACGCCGATTAAACTCAGAAATGCGATATTGCCTGTTGCAAATATCGGCTCTAAACTTTCGATACCTTTGATTCTTTTAGGTATAATTTTATCGTTTGAGCCTTTGGTAACAGTTGGAATAGTGGCGTTTTCCGCCGTGCTTTTATTTCAGGTTGTGACGTTGCCGGTAGAGTTTAATGCAAGCCGAAGAGCTCTTATGACACTTTCTCAAAACAATATTTTAAAGGGCGAAGAATTGAGCGGTGCAAAGCGTGTATTGTCTGCAGCGGCTTTGACGTATGTAGCAGCTGTATTGGTATCTTTAGCTCAACTTTTAAGGCTTTTATTGATAAACAGAAACAGACGAAATTAATAAAAATAAAAAATAATATTTCGTATATTACGAAATATTATTTTTTTGTAACATTTTGCATAGGGTATTGCATTTTACCACTATATGATGTATAATGGTGGTGTATTAGTATACAAAGGATTATTGAAAATACATATTAGGAGGATTAAAAAATGAAAAAGGTACTCTCATTATTACTTGTGGTGTCAATGTTGTTCTCAATGGTAACTGTGGCTTCTGCTGCAAAGTTTTCAGATGTTGACTCAAACTATTCATGGGCGCAAGAAGCTATTGAAACTCTTTCAGAAGATAAGGTAATTACAGGCTATGAAGACGGAACATTTAAACCGGGTAAGAGCATTACAAGACAAGAAGCTATCGCACTTTTTTCAAGAGCATTGGGTGCTTCAGCTGAAACAAATGAAGCAATCATAAACTTTGCTTACGGCATTTATGAAGCAGAATTAGAAGATTGTGCAGACTCTTATGCTGTAAAGCAGGGCGCATACCTTGTTTACAGAAAAGTGTTGACAATCGATGAAGTTATTGATTATTTATCGCCCAATAAGAGAGACGTATCTTTAAAAAGATATGAAGCTGCTACACTTATTGCAAAGGCTTTAGGTGCAGATGCGTGGCTAAAAAACAACGAAGGCGTAGATACAAAGCTTTCTTATGCTGACGTAAATGACATTCCTGCAAAATTTGTGGACTATGTTTTCTATACAACAACGTTGGGAATTATGGGCGATATGGGCAATAACAAATTCGGACCCAATGAAGATGTAACACGTGCACAGATTGCTGTAATGATTAAAAGAATTGCAGATATGATGGAATTTGAATATGTTGGCGGTGTTGTTGCAACTGTTGATACATTAAAGAACAGCTTAACAGTAAAAACAGCTGATGGAGAAACTGTTAAATTTGCGGTAAGCAATTCAGATGCTGTATACATAGATGCAAATCGCGTATCTTTAACAGACATTGAAGCAGGTATGGAAATCGCCATGATATTATCAAAAGGCGTGCTTTACCAGATAGACGCAATCTCGTACACAGAAGATGACAGCTTCTCAGGAGCTTACAAAGGACAGGTTACAGATAACTCCGGTACAACCATAAAAATAGCAGACATTGCAAAAGATGGTTCTCCTGTTTCAAACTTTAAGCTTGCATCAAACGCTGTTATTTTCATAAACGGCGAAGCAGCAGAAGATTTAAAATCAGTAGCTACCGGTGACTACGTAACAGTTCAGATATCAGGCGGCTTAGTTGTAAGATTTACATCACAAGCTAAAGAAGAGACGCTTTCCGGTCTTAAAATCACACATATAGACGGTGCTTCTTCAAACGGCGTTACAATAGCCGTTGAAGATAAAAACGGTGACGAAACAGAATACATTGTCAACGATGATGTTAATGTAATCAAAAACTCAACAACGTCAGCTATGACAGATTTGGTAGTTGGTGATACTGTAATATTGACATTAGAATACGGCATAATAAAATCTATCAAAGCTACAGGTGTAACAAAGACACTTGAAGGTACAATTGAAGAAATTACAATTTCTAATGCTACATCTTACATCACAATATCTAAAGACGGTTCTAAGACAAAATATATTATGTCAAGAAATTGCGCAGTTACTTTAGAAGGCGAAGAAGTATCAGTTTATGACTTAAGACTCGGAGCTTATGTAAAATTAAAGACAGAGAGTGAAACAGTAGTAAGCATTTCATCTGAAGCTGTATCATCAGCACTTCAGGTAACAGGCACAATCAAGACAATCAACACATCATATAATCTTTTGGTAGTAGAAATTGAATCGGCAGGCGGAACAACAGAAAAACAGTTATTCTTAAAAGACACGGCAAAAATTATTGATTCGACAACAGGCAAAACACTTACAATCAAAGGATTAAAGGTTGGTAACATAATTACTGCTGCAGGCACAGAAAAATTAGGTGTATATGAAGTTAATACATTAATGGTTCTCCAGTAATTAAAATAAAAAAAGGTCTGCCGCAAGGCAGACCTTTTTGATAAAGCGAGGTAGCCCTATGGAAAAAATATTTGTATATGACACTACGCTTCGTGACGGAACACAGGGCGAGGGTGTCACTTTTTCCTTAGACGACAAACTGAAAATCATAAAAATGCTCGATTCTTTAGAAGTGGATTACATCGAGGCGGGAATGCCTGCTTCTAACCCTAAAGACAGAGAACTTTTTGAAAAAATTTCAAAGCTTGATTTAAAAAAATCAAAGATTGCAGCTTTCGGCAGTACGCACAGAATAGGTGTGGCTGTTGAAGAAGATGCGGGTGTTGATGCACTTATAAAATCGTGTGCACCTGTAATTGCAATTTTCGGAAAAGCGTGGGATTTACACGTTGAAGAAGTAATACACGCAAGCTTAGAAGAAAACATTGCCATAATCAAGGATACGATTAGATACTTAAAGTCACATGGTAAGGAAGTTTTTTTTGATGCTGAGCATTTTTTTGACGGATATAAGAATAATAAAGAGTATGCAATGAAAGTTTTATACTCTGCAAAAGAAGCAGGTGCTGATGCGATTTGCCTTTGCGATACAAATGGTGCTTCTTTTCCTGATGAAATCGAAAAAATTACTAAAGATGTTATAGACAAAATGAAAGACACAACGATTGCAATTCATTGCCACAATGACATCGGCGTTGCAGTTGCAAATACTTTAGTTGCGGTATTTTCAGGGGCACGGCAAATTCAGGGCACAATAAACGGCTTTGGTGAAAGGTGCGGAAATGCAAACCTTTGTACCATTATACCTGACTTGCAGCTAAAGCGTGGTTACGACTTGATTTCTGCTGAGTCGTTAAAAAAGCTAAAAAGCGTTTCACGTAATGTCTATGAGCTTGCGAACATTGTTCCCGATGAAAGAAAGCCTTACGTCGGCAATATGGCGTTTACTCACAAGGCGGGAATGCACATTGATGCGGTTTTAAAAAATCCTGTTACATTTGAACACGTGGCACCCGAGTCGGTCGGCAACGAAAGACGTCTTTTGATGTCAGAAATGTCGGGAAGAGCAATGGTTTACGAAATTATCAAAAAGATTGACCCGCATATCGAAAAAAATTCAACAGTTATCACAGAAATCTTAGAAGAAATTAAAAAGCTTGAAAACGACGGCTATCAGTTTGAAGGTGCAGAAGGCTCACTCGAGCTTATGATTATGAAAAAGCTCGGTTACTATAAGCCGCAGTTTGAGTTGGAGGAATTTAAGGTAATCTCAATAGCTCCCACAAACTCAAAAACAGCGTCAGCTATGATAAAAATCAGTGTTGACGGTAATTATGAAATAACAGCAGCAGAGGGCGACGGTCCTGTAAATGCACTGGATAAAGCACTAAGAAAGGCATTGTACCGTTTCTATCCCGAGCTTAAAGAGAGCAGACTGATAGACTTTAAGGTAAGAGTTTTAGATGGTATGGCAGGAACAGCAGCCTTAACGCGAGTTTTGATTGAAACTACAGACGGAAAAACTAACTGGAACACAGTAGGCGTTTCAGAAGATATAATAGAAGCCAGCTGGGATGGTTTGGTTGACTCAATTGAGTATTATTTGCTGGACAAAAAAATAAAGAGCGAGAGGAAATAACAAATTTATGAAAACATTGTGGGTGCTTTACAAAACATTTTTTATGATAAATATACTGACGTTCGGCGGCGGATACGCAATGCTTCCGATGCTCGAAAAAGAAATTGTCAACAACAAAAAATGGGCGACTATGGACGAAATTTCTGACTATTACGCAGTCAGCCAATGTACTCCAGGTGTAATAGCTGTAAACGTTGCGACGTTTATAGGATATAAGCAAAAAAAGATAATGGGAGGCGTTGTAGCAACGTTAGGTGCAGTAACTCCGTCTATAATTATTGTCTTGTTATTGTCGGGAATATTAGAGCAAATTTTAGGATACCAAATCGTAAAAAGTGCCTTTTCAGGTATTGCAGTTGCTGTTTGTGCACTCTTGATTCAAGCACTCCTAAAGCTTACAAAGTCTGGAATAAAAGATGTATATACCGCGCTCGTTGCAATTGTATCGGCAATAGTTTCTATATTGTTTAAGCTCTCGCCGATTGTAATTGTGTTAGTTACGGGTGTAGTTACTGTTTTGTATAAGTTTATTTTAGAAAAAGCAAGGGGAGGTAAGAAAGAATGTTAACACTTATCACTCTTTGCTGGGAATTTTTCAAAACAGGTCTTTTTTCAATTGGCGGCGGGCTTGCTACACTTCCGTTTTTATTTAAAATAAGCGAACGCTATGGTTGGTATACGGTGTCACAGCTTACCAATATGGTAGCAGTATCAGAATCCACTCCGGGACCCATAGGTGTAAATATGGCAACGTACACAGGCTCTTTAATATCGGGTCCTGTCGGCGGTGTTTTGGCAACTTTATCATTGGTGTTTCCAAGTATTGTTGTTATTATATTGGTTGCACAGTTCTTAGAAAAATTCAGCGAAAACAAGCTGGTTAAGAATGTGTTTTACGGTCTTCGTCCCGCTGTTGTCGGTATGCTTTTGTCATCTATTTTAACTGTTTTTGAGTCATCGATGTTTAAAGGTGATTTTATGACGGGAATTGATTTAAGATACTGGGGTTTATTGGCTGTTTTGGTTTTTGGTATTTATAAATTCAAAAAGCACCCGATTTTATATATCGGAATAGGAGCAGTTGTTGGTATAATACTTAGGTTTTAAAAATGTTTAAAGTTTTGGAACTTTTTAAAAAAACTTGCGTCTTAAAAGGTGAAAGGTAAAAAGTACATAACTTATTGTGGAGAGTTTGACTTTAAACCTTATTCAAACCTTAATGAGTCAATTCCTTTGGCACAAAGAGTTGACAAAACAAAAAGCATCGAACTTTTTAGTTCGATGCTTTTTGTTTTTTATAATCAGTTATAATTTCTAATCTTTAAAAGTCTTACGATTGCGGGGCAGAGTATAATGTTTACTGCGAGCTCTATAAAGAAATTAACCCCGATAAAACTCAAAATCAATGCGGGAACCGTAACACCGTCAGTAATAAAGTGCTTTAAGAAAAACACGAAAACACCTACGATAAATACACCGGTATTAACAATAGGACAAGAAACGGCAGAAATCGCCACAGCTAAAGTGGTGTTTTTTGATTTTAACAGTTTAAATATTAAACCTGCTACAACACCTGATAGTGTACCTTTTGCAAGTACAGTGATAACTGTTCCCGGAATAGAAAGTGCTAAAAAGGGTCCTGCGTCTCCTGATGCTAAAACTGCAATACCGAAGATAAATCCAAGCCACGCTCCGCCGCGTAAACCCAAAAGGGCAGCACCGATTACGATGGGCACTAATGAGAGTGTAATTGAAAAAGTACCGGTTCTGATAAAGATACTTACGTACTGCAAAACAAAGGTGATTGCAGTAAGTACGGCATACATCACTAAGTTTTTAGTTGACATTGCCTTTTTTGTGTTTGACATAAAAATTCCTCCCTGACTGCCATCTGTAAAAAAACAGTACAGCGTCTTAAAATTTATAATTTAGTTATTGCAGTTTTTGTCGTATATGATACGTAAACCGTCAAGAATTAAATTCTCGTCTAATATAATGTCAGCCTTTGTGTGGGGGATAACCTTACTTGCATATCCTCCGGTTGCAACGAGTGTTGCGCAAGGCTCACATTCAGACTCAATCCGTTCAATCATTCCGTCAATCATTGAAGCATTGCCGAAGATTACGCCTGATTTCATACATTCTACGGTGTTTTTTGCAATAACACGGCTCGGTGCATCTAAGCTTATCTGCGGAAGCTGTGCAGTACCGCCTGATAATGCCTTTAGGGACAATTCTACGCCCGGAATGATAGAAACACCTAAGAATACTGCATTTTTGTCTACAACCATCATTTTTGTGGCTGTTCCCATATCGATGATTAAAGCAGGGGTTTCGTATTTGTTGTACGCTGCAACGCAGGCACATATAAGGTCAGCACCTACTTGAGCAGGGTTGTCCACCTGCAGATTGATACCTGTTTTAATTCCCGGACCGACAACTAATGCGTCGATGTTATAAAGCATCTTAACGGCGTTTTTTATTGTATTGGTCAAAGGCGGTACAACAGATGAAATTATAGCACCGTCAATTTTGTCGGTATTGTTTTTATCCAAAGAAAGAATACTTTTTATTTTAACGGCATACTCAGCTTCGCTTTTAGCAGCATCTGTCATAATGCGTGCAACATAGGTAAGCTCGCTTTTTTCGTATTTTCCGACAACTACGTTTGTGTTTCCTATATCAATTGCCAAAAACATAAAATCCCGCCTTTCGTGGTTATTTTACCATAAATTCCAAATCGTGTCAATTTTAATATTCTTTTATCGATTTAATATATCTAAAAGTTTCCTTTTCTCCCTTTTCTTTTAACATTATAAGCCAGCTTTCCAATAAATCAGAAGTTTCGGGGTGAATTTTTCTTCTTGATTTTCCCGGTTCAAAATATGAAACAGGGTGAGCATCAGTATAATTTTTCCCTTGATAAACCTTGCTCGCGGCAACTCGGTCGCAAAACATTTCTTTGACAAAAATAATCGGCATCTTAACGGGTGCAACCATCTTTGTTTCGGGATTGTAGTCAGTCCAATATTCAAAATGGTGACGGTTTCTGCCCTTGTGATGCATCCACGCTTCGGAATAACCCTTTACGGCACGTTCGCCTTCATTTGGGCTTTTTGTACCCGTAAAGTAGCGAACACCTTCGAAAAATTCAGTCGGTGCGTATTTTGAAAGGTCGTGAAGCAGGCCGCGATGTAAAATCCCGACCTTATAACAATGATAAATCACCTTACGGCGGTGTTTCATAATCGTATTCAAGTGTCCGAAAAACTTATTCATATCTATGCGACCTCATTTTCTTTATTATATAAGTTAAAATAACTACAAGTATGGGAAAAACTACGCAAACTGCAATTCCGCCACGAAGTGAAGAGCCGTTTAATGTCAGCTTTTTTGAAAACAGAGCTGCAACACCGGGACCTGCTGTACAGCCAATGTCACCAAAAATTGCAAGATAGGCAAACATTGATGTTCCGCTCGCAGGAAATTTTTCCGACGCTAATGACAAAACACCGGGCCACATCACAGAAACAGAAAAGCCGACAACTCCTATCGCGGCGAGCGAAACGTAGTCATTGGGTACAAACGCCATAATTAAGTACGCCAAAACACACAAAGCACCGCATAATATTATGTAGTCAGAAAGTGAGATTTTTGTGCTGTATTTAGCATAAAAAATTCGTCCTAATCCCATCAGGAGTGCAAACATACAAGGACCAAATAAGTCGCCCGCTGTTTTAGATAAACCGAGTGCGGTTTCTACAAAAAGTGATGACCATTGCGAAATGACAATTTCCGATGCACCGCTTGCCGTCATTAAAAGCAAAAATACAAAAAACATCTTGTTCTTAAATATATCAAGAGTTGATTTATTCTCGTCAACGGGAAGTGTGGCGATTGGTACTTTGCTAAAAAGAACTGCTGAAAAAATGGGCACCAACGACCAGAAAAAGCAAATTATCTGCCAATTGTCACCGCCGAATATACGAATAAAAAGGGTAGTGACAATGATAGATATGAGCTGTCCCCAACAGTAAAACGAGTGCAAAAAGCTCATATTTGCTGACTTTTTATCACTTGGGATAGCTTCCATTACGGGGCTTATCAAAACTTCTAAAAGACCGCTGCCTATGGCATAAGTAATGGTTGCAATTATTAAGCCCAAAAATTTTTCGGTCATAAAAAAGGTAAGTAAACCCATTAAAATTACGCCTGCTGCGACCAGTGAATTTGCCAAAACTGCAGATGTTCTATATCCTATTTTATCTACATAACGTGCACCTATGATGTCTGATAACATCTGCACGCCGAAATTTAAAGAAATCAATGTGCCCAAAGCTGCGATTGATAAACCAAAGTCGCGCTTAAAGATTATAAAAAGTATCGGCGGAAAGTTACTCGCTATAGCACTTGTAGCATAACTTGAGTAGCATGCAAGCTTTGTATGTTTATAAGTATAAGTCATTAAAAAACTCCAAAAACTTCATAAAAAGCAGGCATTACACCTGCTTTTTAATCTTATTTTTTAGGAAAGCTGTCCTTTAGACCAACAATGCGGTTAAAGGTATTTTCGTATTTTGTGTCTTTTACGTAATAACCATCTCGTACAAACTGGAATTTATCTCCCGGTTTTGCTTCGGTTAATGAATTTTCGACTAAAGCACCTTCAAAAATCGTCAAAGAATCGGGGTTTATAAAATCAGTATAAGTCATACCTTCAGGAAGCTCAGATGGATTTTCTAACGTTGTGAGCTGTGTGTACTGACGGATTGTTGTTTTGTGAGCGTTTTTAGCAGACAACCAGTGGATAGTGCCTTTAACCTTTCTTCCGTCTTGCGGGTTACCGTTACCTGTTTCTAAATCTGCACTGCAGCGGATTTCTTTAATTGTGCCGTCGTCGTTTTTGATAATTTCTTCGCACTTTATAATATATGCACCCATCAGGCGAACCTCACCGTCGGGCTTTAAGCGGAAGAACTTTGGAGGAGGTACTTCTTCAAAGTCGCTTTCGTCAATATAAATTTCACGCGAAAATTCCATTTTGCGTGTTCCTGATTCCGGCTTTTGCGGATGGTTAGGAAGCTCAAACGTTTCTACTTTATCTTCGGGATAGTTTGTTATAACCAATTTAATCGGCTTTAGTATTGCAACACGTCTTGGTGCGTCTTCGTTAAGCTCGTCGCGAATACAAGCCTCTAACTGTCTTATATCTATTAAGTTTTCAGACTTTGCAACGCCTGCTTCTTCAACAAACCGAAGAATAGATGAGCCTGTGTAGCCCCTTCTTCTTAATCCGCAAAGAGTAGGCATTCTCGGGTCGTCCCAACCGTCAACAACACCGTCTTCAACCAAAGAACGCAGGAAACGTTTTGATAAAACAGTGTATGTAAGGTTCATTCTTGCAAACTCTATCTGACGGGGAAATCCCGGATAAGGCTTTGGAACGCTTGTGTTTTCAATAACCCAGTTATATAGGGGTCTGTGAATTTCATAGTTAATATCGCAAAGTGAGTGTGTCACACCTTCTAAAGCGTCTTGAATAGGATGTGCAAAGTCATAAAGCGGGTAGATGCACCATTTATTTCCCTGACGGTGATGCTCAACGTGACGAATTCTGTAAATTGCAGGGTCACGAAGCCAGAAGTTACCTGATGCCAAATCAATTTTTGCACGGAGCGTATACGCACCTTCGGGAAATTCGCCGTTTTTCATACGTTCGAATAAATCAAGACTTTCTTCAATTGGGCGGTCACGATAGGGTGATACAGCGGGGTTTTTCAAATCGCCGCAGTATTTTGGGTCGCGCATTTCTTCGGGAGAAAGTGCGCACACATAAGCAAGTCCTTTTTTGATTAATTCTACAGCGTACTCGTAGTCCTTTTCGAAGTAATCCGAGCCGTAGTAAAAACGGTCTTCCCAGTCAAAACCGAGCCAATGAATATCATTTTTTATAGCGTCAACGTATTCAACGTCTTCTTTTGCAGGGTTTGTGTCGTCCATACGAAGATTGCAAACTCCGCCGAAACGGCGAGCCATACCAAAGTCGATTGCCATAGCCTTGCAATGACCGATATGCAGATAGCCGTTAGGCTCGGGCGGAAAACGTGTATGAATTTTCATATCGGGATTGTTTTTTAAATCTTCTGCAATGAAGTTTGATATAAAGTGATTTACTTCTTTAATGGGTTTTTCCATAATGGTAACAACCTTTCTTTTAAAGTTCTTCTATAGCTGTTTTAATTCTGTCTAAAGACTCAGTTTTTCCGAATACTTCCATAAGCTCTGTAGCACCGCCGGGCGTAACACCTAGTCTTGCAACTGCAATACGTACAGCCCACATAACGGCACCGGCTTTTCTTTCTGTCTTTTCAGCAAAAGCCTTTAACTGCTCGAATAAAACATCGTTGCACCAGTCATCAATGCTTTCTAAAATCGGCAATGCTTCTTCTAAAATTGTTTTGCAAATTTCGGGTGTCGTTTTATTCTTTTTATTGGTGTAAAGCTCTTTGTCCATTGGTAAGCGAATTATAACGAATTGAATACTGTCTTCAATATCTGAAAATGTTGCAATTCTTGTGTGCAACAGTTCGCCAAGCTTTTTAAGATTAATATGCTCAGGACAAAGGCTTTTTAAAATAGGCATCGCCTTTTCTTCATAAGCTTCGACCGACATATTTTTAATGTATTCTGAGTTGAACCAACGGAGTTTTTCATAGTCAAAAACAGCGGGAGATTTGCTTAAACCTTCCATAGAAAAGACCTTCTTTAAATCATCCATTGTGAAAAATTCTTCGTTTGTTTCTTTAGGACTCCAGCCTAAAAGTGCAATGTAGTTTATAATAGCTTCGGGAAGATAGCCTTTTTCGACCAAATCCTGAAAGCTTACAGCACCGTGACGTTTTGAAAGCTTTGAAACATTGCCGTCAGCGTCTTTTCCCATCAAAAGGGGAAGGTGTACATAAGTCGGGCGTTCCCAACCGAATGCGTCGTACAAAAGACAATACTTAGGTGTTGATGTTAAGTATTCGTTACCCCTTACGACGTGCGTTACGCCCATTAAATAGTCGTCAACAACGTGACAGAAGTTGTATGTCGGATAGCCGTCAGCTTTTATCATAATCTGGTCACGAAGCTCCGAATTTTCTATAGAAACCTCGCCGTATACAGAGTCTGTATAAGATGTAGCACCGGAAAGCGGCATTTTCTGTCTTATAACGTAGGGGATGCCTGCTTTTAAATTAGCATCAATCTCTTCTTGTGATAAATCACGGCAATGATTGTCGTAACCGCCGATGCCGTTTTCGTCTTTTAATGATTCTAAACGTTCTGCTGTGCAGAAACAGTAGTAGGCGTGTCCTGCTTCAACCAGTTTTTCGGCATATTCTTTATATATAGGCAAACGTTCGCTTTGAACGTAAGGACCGTGATTGCCGCCCACATCAGGACCTTCGTCATAATTAATGCCTGTAGTTTCTAAAGTTTTTATAATAACGTCAGTTGCACCTTCTACAAGTCGAACCTGGTCGGTGTCTTCTATACGCAAAATAAACTTACCGCCTTGAGATTTCGATAAAAGGTAAGAATACAGTGCCGTTCTTAAATTTCCTATGTGCATAAAGCCCGTAGGAGAAGGGGCAAATCTTGTTACAATCGTATTGTCTGACATAACGCGTTCCTCTTTCTAATTTAAAAAATATTCTAAAAAATTATATCATAATCTGAAAAATAAGTCAATAAAAAAGCGAGTAATACGTAAAAAATGCCACCCGGCGTTATATGGAAATCACAAAAAACTTGACACTTTATATTTTTTTGGTATACAATAATTACACAAATTTAAATTTAGGGGAGAAGAAAATGAAAACAATTTTAAAAAGGTTGACGTCGTTGTTAGTTTTAGTAATGATAGCGTCTTCAATGAGTGTTTTTGCACAAGACGGTGCAAAAAACGACAAAAAAGCAACAATCAAAGTCGGCAGTACTACGGTTACACAGTCTGCTGAAGATGTTCAAGTTTCAATTCCGATAACTTTTGAAGGGGACTTGGTCTTAACAGCATTTCAACTGCAAATCAGTACAGAAGCCGGTGTTGAATTTACGGGCTTTAAAAAAGGCGATGTCGTAGACGGTATAATAGAACCGAAGGTAGGCGTTACACCTGTAGCTTTGTTATTCATTGACCCATCAGTAACCGGTGTTGAGATAAAATCGGGAATTTTAGCAACACTTGAATATAAGATACCGGCATCACAGGAAAAAGAATATAATTTACTTCTCACAGCAGAAGAAATTATAGACGAGAAGTATGAAGATATAAAATCTTCGGTAGCTTTAAAGAGCGGAAGTATTAAAGTTGAAGCTTTAAATATCTCAGGTGGAGAGAGTTCTTCTGTGGAAGATACTATGACCGCAGAAGAGAGAAAAAGTGATGTCGTATGCATGAAGATAGACAAAAGTGTTGCTATTGCTTACGGAAAGAAACGACTTATTGATGAAAACAACACAAAAGTTGTTCCATATTTAAGTGGTGACAGAACTATGGTTCCGCTAAGATTTGTAGCCGAAACCTTAGGTGCAGATATACTATGGGAAGAAGGCTGGGATGGCTGTGTCGTTAAAAAAGGTGATAAAGAAATAAAGCTGACATTTGGTTCGGCTGTATTTTTAGTAAATGGTGAAGAAGTCACATTCGATGCACCGATTGAGATGCTTCACGACAGAACTATGGTTCCTGTAAGATTTTTCTCAGAACAGTTAGGATGTGATGTATATTGGGAAGAAATCAACAGTCTTGTTGTTATTTCGCCAATAGACAATCCATGGGTTCCTGAGAGAAAATCAGAAATAAGAGCAATCAATGAAATGCTTATTTCTATCTACGGAATACTCTAAAGTAAAAAACACAATTTCCCTTGACAGCGTGGTTATTACATAAGCTAAAAATAGTAAATTGTTAATGCCTCTGTCAGGTTTGTTTTATAGAAAAAAATAATACATATAAAAAAACGAGAGGCTATTTTTGTGGTCTTTCGTTTTTTTGCGTGTGGAAGTTCTATAAAATTTAAAAAATAGTAAAAAAAAGAATATTTTTAGAATAAATAGTAACATATAGAATAGAAAGTTCTATTTTTTTGTGATATGATAGTAGTGCAATAAAATTGTTTATAAAAACGATAAATTTAATTTTAAGGAGCGGATAAAAATGAAAAAGAATGTTATTATGCTTGCATTAGCAGCTTTTATGGTATTTAGTACTGTTGAATGTATGGCAGCAGATGCGGTGTATCGCCCTGATGCAAACGGGAGCTACACACTAAGTTACGAAGATGAAAAAATTGTTGACGGAGAGTCATACGGTTTTGTTGTCGTAGAAGGGTTGGACAATGAAATATTAGACCTTTCAGATGATAACTTTGACAGTATTTTATACATAGATGAAGCTGTAGCAGCAGACGGAAGCGTAAGCTTTAGTAGTTTCGGTCTTAGAGGAACACAGCCTACAGAAGAAGGATTTGTAGGCGGTACAGCATTTATTGGCGGCGAGGGTTTTGATTCAGCTACGACTGTAGGTACATTAGAAGCACCTGATGTTGCTGTTACTTCAGTAACACTTGATAAGACAGAGGTTGCACTTGATGTTGGCGGAACAGTTACACTTGCAGCAACAGTTGCACCTGATAACGCTACTGATAAAACAGTAACGTGGACATCTTCTGATTCGGCAGTAGCATCAGTTGATGCAAATGGTGTTGTAAAAGGTGAGACAGCAAGCGAAACACCCGTTACAATTACTGCAACAGCAGGGGATAAAAGTGCAACGTGTACTGTTACAGTAACCGCACCGGCAACAGGCGAAGGCGATGAAGACAAAGTGGCTGGCGATATTGACGGAGACGGAGAAATTACAATTTCAGACCCGTTCTTGATTTGCAGAAAAATGGCTGGACACAATGTAGATGTTAGTCTTGATGTTGCTGATGTTGACGGAGACGGAGAAATTACAATTTCAGATCCATTCTTGATTTGCAGAAAAATGGCTGGACACAATGTAACATTACAATAGTACAGGATATACTATAACAACCCGCAAACGGAGGCAAAAAAATGAAGAAAAAGATAACTTGTTTATTATTGGCAATCAGCATTTTAGCAACAGTATGGATACCGACTGCTTTTGCAGCAGGCGAAACCACAAAGGTTGACCCGGTTGTAACAACAACCATTCCGGTAACTGCTTACTCGGATTATAACCTAACAGCCAGAGTGTATGATACTTATGCATCTATTGGTCCTAATTACTGGGTTGAATATGTAATCAATGTCAAAGAAACAAAGCAATACGATATTTATACGTGGTGTGCATCACAGCAGAGCAGTGCTGCTAATATAAGATATACAATAGATGGTGCTTTGGTAGGAACGGCCAAGATAATAAAAACAGCCGGCGGTTGGTATGATTTTTCAAAGAGCGTGTATGTAGGCTCTCCTGTTATCGAAGCAGGTACTCACGTTTTGCGTATAACAGGTGGCGGTGTTTCTATTCACTACAACCAAACAACCTTGGTTCCTGTTTTTGATAAAAGTGAAATGAATGATTTTACCAAAAAAGAAGGAGCTTATAAGGAAGCGTACCTTCCTACTTCAATCGAGGGTGAAAACTTCGACATAGGCCCTGCAGGTCATTATTCTGTAGATGGTGATAACTCTACCAAAAGCTACAGAAAAGAAGACGAAATCGACATTTTGCCAGTAGGTGATGACGAGAATTATGCAGTAGCTTTAGATGTGGGCGAATGGACAAAATACACATTTAACGCAGACTATGCAGGCGTTTACAAATTAGGTATTACTTGCGGTGGTACTGCAGATTTCTCGCTCTATTTAGATGATTCTAAAAACCCGATAAGATATTCTGTAGCCGAAAAGCTATATTACGACACATATCCTTTATATGTTTATTTAGATGCAGGCGTTCACACAATCAAATTACAGTGTGACAAATGGATTTTTAATTCAGAAGAAACAAAGTTAAAAATTGACAAGATAAATCTTACATCGGGTGATGTAAGTAAAGAAGATGCTATATCAGTTTCTGATTTAGATACAGCGCCATATACAGCACCGAGTGCCGAAGAACCTGATTATGATACATTAAAAGAAGAAAACAATGTATATAAAAATATCTACGTTTCAGAAAACGGAAGCGACAGTGGTGATGGTTCAAAGGCAAACCCATTTAAGACAATGCAAAGAGCCGTTGATGAAGTAGCAAAATATACTGATTCAATGACAGGCGATATCGTTGTAAACTTTGATTCGGGTGTGCATTACATTGATAAAACAATATCATTGTCAAATGAACACGGCGGTAAAAATGGTTACAATGTAATTTTTAAGGGTGCAAGCGAAGAAAAACCTGTTTTATCAGGCGGTATTGAAGTTACAGGCTGGGAAAAACACGACGAATACTTGTGGAAAGCACCTTTAGACGGCGTAACAGAAGTAAGAAACCTTTACATAAACGATTACCCTGCAACCCGTGCAAAGAGTAAGTATTATTATACAGTAGAAAAAATCTACAATGTAGAAGGCGACGATTCAGCCAGAGGTCAGGGCTTTGTAACAAGTGCTGTAAACTTTCCTAAGTTTGAACATCCTGAAGATTTAGAAACCTTATGGCCTGCGGCTTGGCTTATGTCTTTTTACCCTGTTGATGATGTTATATATACAGAAGATAACAAGGCAATCTTTATGATGGATCAAACCGCGTGGAAAACTAACGGAGGTACCGGTTACGGTGCGGATCCAGGTTCTAACTTCTATTTGGAAAATGCAATGGAGCTTTTAAACGAGCCCGGTGAGTTCTATTATAATAAGGAAGAAAAGATGATTTACTACTATCCTTATGAAGCAGAAGATATGACAACTGCTACAACCTATGCAGGTCAGACAGAGCTTATGTTTGACGTACGTGGTGAAAGTAAAGATAGTAGAATTAAAAACGTTATTTTTGACAATTTGGCAGTAAAATACGGCGCATGGCATCACGTTTCAAATCACGGTATCAGAGTAAGACAGGCAGATGACGCTCGTGATATGTCAACTTACCCTGCTACGGAAAAGGTTATGTCGCCCGGACAGCTCACAGTAAACAACGCTGAAAATTTTGTTGTTAAAGATTGTGAATTTGTATGCTTAGGCTCAACGGCTATGCAGTTTAACGATTCAGTTTCTAATGTATTGGTTGAAGGTAACCTTATTCACGATGTATCAGGTACTGGTATAATTGTAGGTTCACCTTATCATATGACAGAAACTGACAGATCGAATTGGTTGTTGTCTGAACTCGGCGTTGACCCCTGTAAGAACTTTATGATAAGAGACAACGTTATCGTGCGTTCAGCAGATGAATATTATTTCCAGACAGGTATGAGTATTTACTATGCTGCAAATGTAAACGTTATCCGTAACCACATTGACCAGGTGCCGTATACGGCAATAACAGCTGGTTGGGGTTGGGAAACGGCATCAATGCGCTCAATCTATCACAAAAACATAAAGCTTTACAACAACTATTTCGGAAAAACAATGCAGTATCTAAAAGATGGTGGTTCGCTGTACACATTAGGTAACTTAGGTGGTATGGAAGTAGCATATAACCACTTTGCAAACTATGCGGGCAGAGGTCACGGTGTAGGTGGTTTATATAACGATGCCGGTTCACAGAACTACGTTGCACACCACAATGTTATCGAGCCAAGAGTAAGTGCTCTCGGTAACTGGCTGCACTCACAGAAAGGTTACGATGTAGGCTATTCAAGATATTACTCAAACTATGCAACAACACAAAATCACGACTCCGACGGAAAGAACTTTATAGAAGTAGAGCTTCCGTATCTTTTGGGTGATGATACTACAACTTATCCGCAGGAAGCGCTTGATATTATGGCAAATGCAGGTCCTGCTGATGAATATAAGAGTCTTATTGCAAAAGCACAGCTTCCTGAATGGAAAAAGTGGAGAGTAAAAACATCACCTGATTTGTTATTTAAATCAGCTACAACAGTTGAAGCAAAATACGGCTGGATACAGGCAGAAGACTTTATTCCCGGTAATAATGGTGAAACCTACTATGACCTTACAGGTAGTGAATTGAATAACACCTACAGAGCGGAAGATGTAGAACTTTTGGATACATCAAGCCGTACATTCACAGGTGAAGGTACCACAGGATATATCATTCAGATAATTACAGACGGAGAATGGATGACCTACAAGGCTAAGGTTCCAGAAGACGGATACTATAAGTTTAAGATGAGATATGGTTGTGCAAACGCAACACAAATCGACTTATACATTGACAATAAGCTTGTTATAGACAATGGTGCAGTACCTGCAAGCGGTGGCTGGTATCATACATACGACCACGAATTCGACGGAATCTATTTAGAAGCAGGCGAGCATACCTTAAGATATGTATTTGCAAAGGGCGGACAGTTCCTTGACCAGCTTGGTCTTTTCCCGCAGGACGGCGAACTTGCGGAAGAAGAAACAGAAGAAGTTGTATTAACTGCCGCTCCTGACTACGATGAATGTGTAATGAAAGCGGAAGAACCGCCGAAAGCAGAAGAGCCCACATTCCAGGATATCGCAGGACATTATGCAAAGAGTGACATTTTGACAATGCTTTCTGCAAAAATGGTAAAAGGATATGACCCGTATACCTTTGGTCCTGACGATGCACTCACACGTGAGCAGGCAGCGCTTATAGTAATGCGTGCAGGAAGACTTGCATTTGATGAAGCAAATTGGCAGGATGGCGCATTAGAATACGGTCTTATCACAGAACGTGGAAATGAAAAAGCAATAATTACCCGTGAAGAATTTGCGCATTTCATTATGTGTGTGTATAAGCAGATTGCGGTTAATTACAAGGTAACGTTAGGAAATGACTATAAGGACAACAGCGAAATAAGTGAAAAGTTCTACCTTGACGTTTTGGCGGCACGTGAAGTAGGTCTTATGAAGGGTGACACAAACGGCAACTTCAGACCGAAAGACGGCTTAACCCGTGCTGAAGCTGCAGTTGCAGGTAAACGTATTGCGTTCAATTAAGGTAGATTTACAAGTCAAAACAAAAAGGGGATATAAATGAAAAAATACTTAACAATTGTGCTTGTTGCATTGTTGCTTATGGTATATGCTCCGATAGCATCAGCGGATGTTTTGGGATTTTACAGTGTATTAAATAACTCGGGAACAAACGTTGCTTCGGGTAAAAAGTACACAAGTGTAAAATCTGCAAACCCTGATGAATATGACCTTACTGGATGTTATTCATTTTCGGATGCAGATGCGTATGTTACGTTTGATGTAGAAATACCTGAAGATGGCAGCTATGATATATACGCATACTACGGAAGTAAGGGCAACAATGTTGTAAAAATTACAGAAGGTGAAAATGTCCTTTCCGAAAAAACAATTTACGGTAACGGCACGCAGCACTACTATGTTAATAAAAGAAAGGTTACAGAAAATGCTGCGTTCACGAAAGGAACGCATAGTATAACCGTAACAAATGTATCAGGCAGTGGTATGTTATTCGGAATAGGTATCGAATCTGTGATTTCCGATGAAATTTATGCAGGTAAATCGGACTCTACAACAGTTTTAGACGATGTAGTGTCGATGATGCGCGGCGGTTGGATTACATATAAGATTAATCCTGAAAGCTCGGGCAGATACCTACTTAAGCTAAGTGCAAAAAGTACAGAAAATACATTTTTGAACGTGAGTGTAAGCGGTGAAGCAGCATCAAATATCAAAATGCTTCCATCAAGCGAATATGTTGATAACTACACATACGTAAACCTAAAAGCGGGCGCACAGACATTAAAGCTTTTTGATGCAAATGGAAAAACTGATATCAAGGCTTTCGAGCTTACATTAGTAACAGGTGATAGTTCTCACGATAAAGCTTTGCTAAATACAATTAATTCTTGTGATACGGTAGAAGGCGCCTATAATGCGTTTAGCACCTATGGTGCAGCGTTGGGGATCGTTATAGACGACCTTCTGTCGGAAATCTGGTATAAAGACGCAGTATATAACGCTTTAATAGACAGAGATTTTGACACTTTAGACGAGCTTTTATACACACTATCAGGAAAAATAGCACAAGAGAAGCTATCTCCAACTATCGCGCTATTATCAAATGGCGAAAGAATAGAAAAGCTACAATCCGGTGATTTTACCTTTGAAATTGACAACAGTCAGCAAAAGCTTGCTTCTGCGGTTATGGTAGGTATATACGAACAAACCGAATCAGCGAAAAAGCTTGTTGCAGTTTCAGGTGTGACGCAGTCAGGAGAAGATAAAGTCACAGCGACATTTACCGATATGGTGATTGCTAATCCTGAAAACTTCACGTGGCAGATGTTTAATTTTGAAACAAAAGAGAGCATAAAGCCATATAACGCTTTTAACAACATATATAAAGAGTTTTATGTTTCGACAAAGGGAAATGATGCAAACGACGGAAGCGAAAATTCACCGTTTGCCACATTAGGTAAAGCAAAGCAGGCGGCAGCTGAAATTTCGGATAGTATGACAGGCGATATTATTATCAATATCGCAGGCGGCGAGTATGCTTTATCAGAAACAGAAAGCTTCACACCTGAAAACAGCGGTAAAAACGGATATAACATCGTATATCGCGGAACGGGTACCGAAAATACTCCGACGGTTTTTTCAGGCGGAAAGCAGGTAACCGGCTGGACTAAAGGTGATGACGGCATCTGGGAAGCACCGCTAACAGGTGTGACGGATGTCAGAAACCTTTACATTGACGGAATAGCCGCAGAGCGTGCAAGAAGTGCTTATGCGTATATCTATTTAGAAGATTATGACGATGAAAGTACGGATGCAACAGTAGACGGCTTTGTTACATCAACAGAGCAGTTCCCTGAAATTGAACACCCCGAAGATTTAGAAACAGTGTGGGAAATTGGTTGGGAATGTCAGCGAGCACCTGTTGAAACTATCAAAACAGTCGACGGCAAAAAAGTCATTACCTTTGCAAACGGCGACTATTGGAAGGTCGGCAGTAAAAACATTATAGCGGGCAGACGCTTCTATTTAGAAAATGCGAAAGAATTAGTAGATACAGAAGGCGAGTTTTTCTTCGACAAGCATAATGGTGATGGTGTTATATACTACTATCCGTATGAAGAAGAAGACCTGACATCTGCCGACACCTATGTTGCAGTAACAGAAAATCTGTTTGACATTAGCGGCGAAAGTAAAACCAATAAGGTAAAAAATCTCGTGTTTGACAATATTAAAATCAAATACGGAGCGGATAACGTAGTCAGCACAAACGGTCTTATGGGACAGCAGGCAGAAAGCTACTACGACTACGAAACGAAACAGGCGCGTACGTTTGTTTTTGACGGTCAGTTTGCTATGAATATGGCTGACAATATCAAGATAAAGAACTGTGAATTTTCTTCACTCGGCTCCGTAGCTGTCACAATGCGAGACGGTGTTTCTAACGTCTTATTTGAAGGAAATGTAATAAAAGACACATCAGGCGGTGCAATATCTATCGGTACTTGGACACACGCAGATGATACTATTACAAGCACTCAGGAAACCTGTCGCAATATAACAGTTAAGAATAATGTTATAAGAAGAATTGCAACAGAATACAGACAAGAATGTGCGATAAGTGTATATTGTGAAAATGGTGTGACCATTAAAAACAATGACATTAAGCACTCGCCATACACAGGTATAACCGCAGGCTGGGGCTGGACTACCAAAAACTCAGCATATATGCGAAACCTTGATATTTCAAACAATAAGATTGAAAACAGTATGGAAAATCTCTTAGACGGTGCAAGCGTATATACATTAGGACCGATTTACGAAGGAAGAATAGCTGAAAACTATACAGCAAAGAACAGACTTCGTAATATGGTAGGTATATATTTAGACGCAGGCTCTGCTAACTTAAACGTACACGATAATCTGATTTTTGCAAATGAAATATACTTTATGCGACTCCAGACGGGATATTATGTTAAGAATAATAAAATTTATAACAACTATTCAAACACTTCAAAACCGTCTCATAATGCAACTGCGATAAATACAACAGATTATCCGAACGATTATGAAGATGCAATTGTAGTAGACGAGCAGAATTTAACTGCGGAGGCTCAAAGTATATACGACGGAGCGGGGTTGGAATCAGAATACACTCATCTTTTATCGGGAGTTGAAACACCCGACTATATGAGAAACTACAACAAAACCAAGCCGAAGAGAGAGTATATCGAATGTGTAGGCGGTGTTTTAGAGTTTGAAGATTATATAACTTCATCGAACTCTACTCACTACGGCTATGAAGTAGGCATGACGACAAATGGCACAGCAACATTTGAACTAAATGTCGAAGAAGCAGGATTTTACGATATGCACATATCTGAAGTAACAACATTTAAAGAAACACCTGTTACTATAAAAGTGAACTCCGGTATGGAATATAGTTTAACAATTCCGTATGATTCTGAAGCTACGGGCACTAAGTATACTGAAACTGTTTTAGTTTACTTAGAAGCAGGAAAGAACACGATAAAAATAACAACACCTGTAGGCTCTGCTCATTTTGACTATTTCTATTTTACTAAGTCAGATGAAGAAATAAATACACTTGTAATCGAAGCCGAAAACTACGACAGCGAAGGGCTTTTGGATATATCGAGTGTAGGAGCAACATATGTTTCCTTCCATCCGGGCGGATGGTTAGAATATAATGTATATTCATTTGAAGATTCGACATACTCGTTGTCGGTCTTTACAGCAACAGCTAAATCAGGTGGATATATGACAGTTGATGTTAATGATACAACAAGTGTTTTAACATCACCAAATCTTCCAAATACGGGGGACTACAGCTCGTACACCGAAACCGTAGTTGGTACGATTACACTTAATAAAGGTTTTAATAGGATACGGTTAAATATGAAAAATGTATTAAGTAATAACGGATTACATTTTGACAAATTTGTTTTAACTAAGTAAATTAGTTTACTTTACCTGGGGGGGGTATAGGTATCCTTAAAACAATATAAAAAAATAAAGTAAGGAGAATAAATGGCAATGATAAAGAAATCAAGAAAAATTCTGACATTATTGTTAGCAAGCTTGCTTATTATGTCAAGTATGTGTGCTTTGACGGTTTCGGCTGATGGTGCAACAAGCTATGAAATTACAGATGGCACAACTGTGATTAATTCATCAAACAAAACCAAATCTTACACCTTTACTCATTCGCTTGAAACCGGTTATTACACATTAAAGGTTGGTGCGACTGTTCCAAGTACCGATGATGGGATGCTTACGGTGAAGGCTACCATAGGTTCAGATTCTTGGAGTGGTGACCATAGATTTACAACCACTTCGCGCACAATAACAACCGGTACTTTCTATTTGACGCAAGGTGAGAGTTATACCGTTGAATTGGCGGGTACGTTTGGTACTTCTAAGGATGTAACTATTACAAAATTGACGTTTTCTAAGTTTACAAACATAGTTCAGCTTTCAACAACAGAAGAAAATGAAGTTTCTGTATTGGATTACTTCAACAGAAAATTCCGTACAGGTAACGCCGACCGTGAAAGCAGTTCTTATAGTTGGGCAGGTGAAGATGCAACTAAAGGACCTAAAGCTGTACTTAGCGCTAATTGCTTTGTTATTAACAGAGTATCAGTGCCTTCTGACACATGGTATGACGTATATTCTGTAGCTGGTACGACAACATCTTACAAACCCAAGTTAACATTGTCTGTAGATGATACAGCAGTGATAAGCGAAGTTGCTGCTGCAATTACAGGGGCTCTGGGAACGAATGCTTACACACATCTTGGTAAACTCAAGTTAACCGCAGGAACGCATGATTTAAAGTTGTTGACTAGCAATACGATGTATTTAAGAGGAATGAGATTAGTTCCGTGTTCTTTGAACACAGATATAGCAGTAAGCAGTTCAAATTCGCCGGAATTCAGCTTCTATAATGACAAAGTAGCCTCAATTGCATCATCCTTTACTGATGGTGGTGCATCATACGGACCTCCGAGTATTGCAGAAGGTCAGGACTTTACACTTGATGGAACAGATGGTTATGTATCAGCTGCAAGTGGAGACTACGCGACATACCTTGTTAATGTTACAGAAGCAGGTATGTATGATATTAACTTTGTCGGCGGTCAGAGACCTGTAGCATTGAATGTTTTAATTGACGGTGTACAACCTGTTAAGTCTCTTTCATCAACATTCCTAAAAGGTTCAGGTACAGGTGCCGTAAACTCAAATGTTGTAAAAGCTACGGCAGCAACAGTTTATTTAACACAGGGTTTCCACGAAATCAAGTTTGAATTCACAAATTCAACAGCAAACTGGTTATATAAGTGGTCAGTAGAGCCCACAACAGCTGTGACAAATCTTAGCACAACAGGTACAACAACAATTTCAACTGATTCAACCAAGTATTATGACTATACAGATGATTCAAGTGAAATTTACTCAGGATATGTTGTTGCACGTGCTTCAAAGACATTCTACTATGTAGTAAATGCACCTGCAGCCGGACAGTATACCTTAACAACAAATCAGGCTGGACCTAATGGTGGTATTAAAATGACAGTTACAGATGTCAACACAGATACTGTTCTTTATACCGGCTCAATGGGTAACCATACGGAAAACTATTCTACATATACCATAGAAGATGTTGGCACCATTTCATTAAATGCCGGCGTAACAGTGCTTAAATTAACATTCTCAGGTGCAAGATATTTTGCAGATTTCAGATTAACACCTTACGTTGAAAACAAAATCATAGCCGACATTGATACTGAAATCGCTCAGGGCACAGGCACAGAAACTGTAACTGTTCCGATTAAGTTTGAAGGTAACCTTACACTTGGCGCGATTCAGGTAAACGTAGCTTATGATGAAGGTGTAGAATACGTATCTTCTGCAGCAGGTTCATGTTATGAAGGTGGTACTTCATCAATCTCTAAAGCTGGTGAAAATCCTGTAAAGGTTTCATGGCTTGATATGGATGCTGTTGGTGTACAGTTTACCACAGGAACATATGCAACATTAACATTTAACGTTCCTAAGTCAGTAGCAAAAGATTACAACTTTACTGTAAGCGTTATCAAATGTGAACAACTTACAGGAGAAGAAGAATTTACTGAAATTGGTAGCACAATCAAAACTGTAAACGGCAAAGTTTCAGTTATTTCAACAGATCCTATCATTACATTAACAGACGCAGACGGCGAAACTGTAAATAGCGTTGTGGAAGGCACAATGAATGTATCTGTTGACTTAAACGGAAACGATTACGACTTTGTTATGTTTGCTATTTACACAAACGATGGCGAATATGCAGTTTTAGAATACTGCGGTGAAGCTGCTGTAAGCGGTGAAACCGCTACAGGTTCTATAGAGAACATCACATTCGAAACTGGCAAGACCTATTATGCAAAGGTATTTGTTTGGGACGAAGCTACTTGCTATGGCTTTTCACAGACATTTAGCAACTAAAATTATATTTTAAGTAGTAAATCAAGGAGACGGAGAGTCTCCGTCTCCTGATTTACATAATACAAATGATTATTGTATTTAATTTAGCGGAGGTTATTATGAAAAAGAAGTTCCAACTGAAAAAATACACAGCGGTATTTATTGCAGTGATTATGATGATTTCTTCAATCGGAATGGTTGGTGTATCAGCCGCCAGCGCTATAACTGCAACTTTTGATGCCGATAAGAATATGATAATTGAAAGTACGACAGAGGGTGTTGTATCAAATAACGATTCTGCTGTTGTAACAGGTACCGACGTTGTTTTCTCAGCTGGCGGCTCGGTAACCTATGAAATATCAAACGTACCCGAAACAGGTTGGTATGCAATCTCAACCGTAGGAAGAAGCAGTGTTGGTAATTCATCGAAAAAATATGCTATGTCAGTTACACATAACGGCAGCAAATCAGCATCAGCAGAAACCCATTTCAATTATTCAGATACAACTATTAAAACAGGTACAATATACTTAGAACAGGGCAAAGCAAATCAGTTTGCAATTGCCTGCGATTCAGTAGGTGTTAGTGGTGCCAAAATCACATTAAAACAGTTAAAAATCGAAAAAGACACAGGTATTCTAATTTCAAGTGAAGAAGAAACAAGGCTTTCTGTATTCGACTATTCAAACAGAAGCTGTAGATATACAAATCAATCTGACGACGACAACCTAACCAGAGTTCCTGCATCAGGCAGTGATGAAACATCTTGGACAGGTAAGGCTACAACTGTAGCAAACTCATACGTTTCATATAACGTTTTGGTTTCAGAAAAGACAACGTATGATGTTTACTCTGCAGTGGGTTCACCCAACGTAGTTACAGGAACACTTTCTGTAGATAACGGCGACTCTATCAGCAAATCGTTGACAAAGAGTGCGTACACCAGCTTAAAGCTTGATAAAATAGCAACAGTTGAATTAGAGCCCGGTATTCATACAATAAAATTAACGCTCGGCGGAACAGTGTACCTTTGGGGTATGAAGTTAGTTCCCGTTGGCGGTAATATGCAAATCAAGTCAGTAAAACAGGGCGCAACAGAAATTATAACAGACACACCTGTTAACAAGAGTACAGACAATTTCGATGTAACATTTAAGTTTGCACCCTTAGCAACAGACATAACTTCAGAAAATATTTCAATTATATACGATGGTGATAAGAAAGTAGAAGCAGAATTTGCTATTAACGACAGAACCGTTTCTGTTAATTTAAAGGAAGCTTTACTACCTGACACAACATATACATTGAATTTAAAGAATATAAAAGCAGCTCAGGGAACAGGTAGTGCGATTCCCGATAGCACATACACATTTATAACAAGCGGAGAAGCATTAACAAGCGGTAGAGTAGTTTGTGATTCTACCGACAGTGAATACGAAACAGTTACGATAAACTTAACAGCTTACTCAAGTAAGGATGTAAAAATCAAGGGAAGAAACGTAGAAGTTTACAGAAAAGCACCGCGGACAGCTGAAGTTCCCGCACCTGAAGATGTTTTGGTAGCAACAACCACAACAGGGGATAACGGTGTTATCAATATTGTTGACAACATCCCGCTAAGCAGTGATTTATATCCTGCAGGATTCCCGTATGGTGCTTACACATACACAGTAAAGTGCGACTATTGTGCTGATTTACCGATAGAAATCATCTACATCTCAAAGGCACGTGAAGAAGAACTTTTAGGAAAACTCAAAGATACAACAAGTGTAAATGATGGCGCAGAAGACGGCACAGACGATGACGTTGAGCCTTTCTTTGAAAACTATCAAACAGAGCTCGGTGTTGACTTAGACGCCGATATGGCAAACATTTTAGACAGATCAAAGGTTTACAGACATTTCATTGGTGCAGAGCTTTCAGATATCGAAGTATTTAAAGAAAAATACGAAAAAGCTATCTACACAGAAACAATTAACTGTGCGGAAGATGCCACAAAAGCAAACATTGAAGAGATTTTGCGAGATGAAACAGCACAGGATTTATTCAATATGCCAAAAGACAAGCTATCTATTGTTTTAGACAGCGATAGTCAAGGTTTAGTAAATGCCCTGTTGGCACTTGAAGAAATTACTTCATTAGATGAAGCAGACGCTTTGATAAATGCTGAAATAGAAAATGTATTTATGACTGTCTGCGGAAAAGCAGATGTAAGCTTTGACAGCTCAGTGCTCAGCATTTCAGTAAGAAGCGGTCAGTCTATCGAGCTTCCGCTAAAGCTGTCAGCTGGGGCTACAGAAGTAAAACATATCACACTGAAGATAAAATCAGACGACACAACCTTTACAGAAGATGTTACTGTCTTTAATATGTTGGAAGATGCTGATGTGACTTCTTCTTGGGATGCAGGAGTTTTAACAGTAGAATTAGCATATCCGTTCAAGACGTCTTTGACTGATATCGGTTCTGTAACGTTAACACCTGCAGCAAGTAGTACATCACACACAATCAAAGTATCAGGAAACGTAACATACGATGTAAACTTAGACCAAAATGAAAGCTTTGAAGTAGAAGAAGACATACCCGTTGTTGGTGGAATTACAGAAGCAAGCTATGTTGTTAGTGTTTCAAGCGGTTCATCAGGTGTAACACAAGCTCCTACGACAACAACAAGACCTTCAACACCGACAACGCCTTCAACGCCGAGTACTGATAAGCCCACAACTCCCGATACACCGGTGACACCTGTTACTCCTGTAACACCGGATACGAAGTTTGAGTTTACAGACTTAGGAAACGTTTCGTGGGCAGAAGAGAGCATAAATAAATTGCTTGAATTAGGCGTTATTTCAGAAAGTGAAGATGGAAAATTCAACCCCAATAGCAACATCAGACGTTCAGAATTTATAAAACTTATCGTTGAAGCATTAGACTTAAATGACGATACAGCAGATACTACATTTACTGATGTTTATAATGATGCGTGGTTCTACAAATACGTAGCTGCTGCACAAAAAGCAGGCATTGTATTAGGTGGCGACGATGGTAAATTTAATCCTGAAAGTTATATAACAAGACAGGATATGTCAGTAATAATTGCAAGAGCATTAGAAGTTTACGGCATAAAATCTGACGTAGAAAAAGGTCAGTTATTTGACGACGATGAAAGTATTTCAGACTATGCTAAAGATGCAATTTACTTATTAAAGAGTCTTGAAATAATCAATGGAACAGGTGAAAATAATTTCTCTCCTTTGGGAAATGCAACAAGAGCACAAACAGCTAAAATGGTTTGCGGAATAATTGAGGTGGTGAGCAAATGAAAAAATTAACAGCAATTTTAATAGCCGTACTTATGATATTTTCTTCTGTAAGTGTATTTGCAGGAGTAGTAGAAGACTTAAAGTCTATTTCTGTGTTGCCGGATAGTGTTTCGTTTGACGCCGATTCAGAAGAATTGATAACACGTGAAGAATTTGCATATATTACCGCGAAAATAATGAGCGGCTTAGATTACGAAGCAAAAGATACCGTGTTTTCAGATGTTAAAGTTGATAACCCATATTCAGGTTATATTGACTACTTAAAGAGCGTAAACATCGTATCAGGAACAGACGGGGCAGTGTTTAACCCCAAATCTCCCATAGAAGTCAGTGCAGCAAATAAAATGTTAGTATCTGTTTTAGGCTACGGAGCACGTGCTGAATCAAACACAGGCTACCCTGTAGGCTATGACACTATAGCTACAGAATTAAGACTTTATAAAAACGTTGCAACAAGCGGAAAATATTTGACACGTTATAACGCAGCAACCTTAGTTCACAACGCACTTATGACCGAAACAATGGACGATTTTGGAAATAAGTCAGGTATGTTGTTATCAAGCTATTTAAAGATAAGTGCATACGACGGTGAAATTATTGATGCTGATACATTCGAACGTACAGCAACATTTAAAGTAAATAACACAAAATTTGCAGCTGCAGGAAAGTATTTATCAGCAGGTGAAACCTTAGATTTAACTTCAATAAATACAGTTAACGTAGCAGATTACGAGCGTGTTCCTGCAACAGTATGGGTAAATGAAAACGACTTAATCGTTAACATCATTCCGCAAAAGAGTGTAGAAGTTAAATACGGCTACGTATACAGCGTTAATGGTGATGAAAGTGAAACAAGCTCATACTTGCCATCAAAGATTGACGAGATTTTCTTCACAAATGAAGAAGACGGATATACAACTTCAGATAATTTGATTGTTAAATATAATAACAGCTATACCGAAAGCCCTGTTAAAATCGGCCAAAGGTTTATAAAGGCAGTAATCATAGCAAATGAAATTACATACATCGAAGGCTGGGATACAAAGCACGGCGGACTTATCGAAAGTATCGGAGATAACGATATTACATATACTCAGGGTACTCAGACAGGCTGTAGATTTGAAAATACAGTATCAGAAAAGAAAATTAAAGTATTTATCAACAATAGAAGCTCAGACCTTGCTGATTTAAAAGCAGAAAGCACATTCGATTATTACGAAAACGGAGATGAACTTGTAATCGTAGCTTCTGAAAAGCATTTTGATGATTGCTTCAATTCATATTCTGTAGGTGACTATGTTGAAATAGGAAACACAATCTGCGAATTAAACGGAGATGTATACACATCAAAAACAGAAGGTATCTTTATTAAAAATACAGACATTATAAGCCTTACAAGCAGAGAAGTAAGAGCGTATATTTCACCTGCGGGCTATGTTAAGTACATTGTTTCACAGGATGCTATCAGTCAAAATGAAGAATTTTACGGAATAGTAACAGGTATAAACGAAAACCATTTCAAAGAGATTTTAGAGCTTGAAATGTACAAAATCGTAGGCGATACTGTTACTGAAGAAACCTACAGCGTTTCTGATAATGTGAGATACCTTTATACAGGCGGCAGCTTAGACGAAATAGAAACGTCAATTGCAAGCAAGCATACAGGAGCATCGCTTTATGTATTTAAGCTAAACGGCAACGGTAAAATCATAAGTGTCAAAAAGCCGACAAACTTCTATGGCACAACAGCAGAAGGCTCAAACACAATCACAGACGACACCAACCAGGACCAGTACGGTTGGATTAGCTCAGGTTCTGTTCGTATTCAGTTATATAGTACACAAACCTTGATGCATTTGAGTTTGGATGGCAGTAATTTAGTAGTTACACCTATAAAGTGGTCATCTCTTTCAGGCAAAATGACAAGTGGTGGCACATTGCAATTTAAATTCTACGGCGAAGGCAAGGAAGAAACTCCTGATTTGTTGCTTTGCTTTGGTAGTCCTGATAAGTTCTTCAGTACAGCTAACCGAAAAACAGGACTATATCTGGGCAGAACAGTTGCAATAGATGAAGAAGGAGAGCAGTATAACAAAATAAAGATTATGACCAGTAGCGGAACGCAGACATACTCAGTGACCAAAGAAGTTGGTGACACGATTGATGCAGCTACAGGCGGTGTCGGAATAATATACTATGCTACCGGACTTGTAAATTCCAAGAACGATATAATGTATATATCAACATACGCAAAGCTTGGCTCAACACACGACGAGTGGATGAATGAAAACAAAACTTTATATTTCGGCGTTATCGAGAAAAAAGCGGGCAAGAGAATTTATTTTGAAAACGGCGATGCACTTTATATGAATGATTCTGCATTATGTATAGAACTTAATGAAGGCTCGTCTAAAGGCAGATTTACAAGTATTTCGGCAAGTGATTTAAAAACAGGAGATGCAATTTTTTATAGACTAACTTATTCTTTAATCAATCAGATTATCGTAGTAAAATAAGTCTCTGTCCTACATAAGTATTGGTCTGCATAACTGACCTTTTTATTCATTTTTTATGAATACCAATGAAA
>CAZCOF010000002.1:0-36830 GCA_964500095.1 uncultured Oscillospiraceae bacterium | reverse complement strand
ATGCTCTTCCGATAAAAGTGTAAGGTTCGATTCCTTATAGGCAGATGCTACGTCATTTAGCCTTTCTTCTATAATTCCCGACGTTATAAATATGCCGCCGTCACGCAAAAATTCGGGTACAATGTCACGAATTCCGATAATTACATCAGCAACGATATTCGCAAGAACAATATCATACTTTCTGTCAGAAATTTTCGAAAACAATTCTTTATCGCAAGTGACATTTCCTGCCATTGTACGGTATTTATTTAAATCAATATTGTTCTTTCGGGCATTTTCCACTGCGATTTTTACAGCATTTTCATCAATATCAACAGCCGTTGCGTGATCTGCTCCCAACAAAAGCGAAATAATTGACAAAATTCCGCTTCCGCAGCCTAAGTCCAAAACTGTCATACCGTTGTCTAAATGTTTTTCCAAAGCCTTGATGCACAGCTGTGTCGTATGGTGCGCACCCGTACCAAAGCTCATACCGGGATTTACAGTAAAAACTGTTCTGTCTGTCGGTTCATCAATCGTTTCCCATTCAGGAAGAATTAAAATTTTATCGCCGACATTTAACGGCTTAAAATACTGTTTCCAGTTTTCGGACCAGTCTTCTTCCTTCATATTTGTTCCGCTGATTTCTAAAGTACCGTATTCATTGTCAGCATCTTGTGATTTTAATGCGCTTAGTGCTGATTTTACCAACGAAAGTGTTTCTTTTCCGTCAGCATCATCTGTAACATAAAAACTAACGTATGAGCCTGATTCGTGCGCACGTAAGAGTTCTTCGTCAACGTAATCCCACTTGTCGCGGTTGTTTTCCAAAAAATTATGAAAATCTAAAGAGTCATCAATTTCAACGCCTGATACACCCTGCTCCATTAGTACAGCGCATACTGTTTCAATTCCCTGCGTTGTCGTGGAAATCGTAAGCTTAATCCAGTCCATTTTGCCCTCCTAAGCGAGATTTAACATCTGGCTTACAACATCATACATTTCTTCTTTTTCGCACGTTGTAGTAAAGATTACAGGCTTTTCGCTTAATGTCGCCAATGGTTTCGGAACAGCTAAATCCGACGCTACTGATAATTCATCTAACATTTCAAATTCGTTGGTTGATAAAATTTCGTCTTTTATTGCAGATAGCACGCTGTCAGCAAATTTAAACGGACTTGCGGTTGACACGATAACTGTCTTTGTTTCATCTCCTGACTGTGCTTTATAGTCATCATAAACTTTTTTAGCAACTGCAGTATGTGTGTCCATTACATAGCTGTTTTCTGCCTCTGTCTTTTTGATTTGAGCTAAGGTTTCATCGTCTGAGCAACAGCCTGCAACAAAAACTTCACTGATTTTATCTAAAACTTCTTTTGTAACTTCGTATTTTCCATTTTCTTTTAATTCATTCATCCAGGTTAAAACCTGCTTATCATCGCCGTTTGTTGCAATGAATAAAAGTCTTTCTAAATTGCTTGAGATTAATATGTCCATAGACGGAGATATTGTTGTTTTAAAGGCACGTTCTTTGTCATAGACGCCTGTTTTTATAAAATCTGTCAAAACATTGTTTTCGTTAGATGCACATATTAATTTGTTTACGGGAAGTCCCATTTCCTTTGCATAATAACCTGCTAAGATGTTACCGAAGTTACCTGTCGGAACTACAAAATTGATTTTTTCTCCAAGCTTGATTTCTGAGTTTTTTAAAAGGTTTGCATAAGCTGAGAAATAGTAAACAATCTGCGGAACCAATCTTCCCCAGTTGATTGAGTTTGCACTTGACAAAATAAAGTCATTGCGAGAAAGTAAATCGCTGTATTCTCTGTCTGTAAAAATCTTCTTTACACCACTTTGAGCGTCGTCAAAGTTGCCTACAACTGCAGCAACGTCAACGTTGTTGCCCTCTTGTGTAACCATCTGGCGTTTTTGAATATCACTTACGCCCTTTTCGGGATAAAATACAATAATTCTTGTACCATCTACGTCTTTAAAGCCTTCTAAGGCTGCTTTACCCGTATCACCCGATGTAGCAACCAAGATAACAACTTCTTTTGTTTCACCTGTTTTTTTGATTGACTTCGACAAAAGATGCGGCAAAATCTGTAACGCCATATCCTTAAACGCACACGTCGGTCCGTGCCACAGTTCTAAAAAGTAGGTGTTGTCTGTTGTTTTATAAACAGGTGCTATTTCATCTGTTTCAAACTTTTCGCGGTTATACGCCTTATTTACACAATCTGTAAGCTCTTCGTCTGTAAAATCGGTTAAGAAAAGTCCTAAGATTTTCTTTGCCCTTTGTGTGTATGACATTGTAGCCAAAGATTTAATTGTATCTAAGTCAACGTGCGGTATGCTCTCAGGCAAAAACAAGCCCCCGTCTAAAGACAAGCCTGTCTTGATTGCCATTGCTGATGTTACACTCACATTTTTATCTCTTGTACTTATAAATTGCATTTTTCTACCTCCATAGATGTAACAAAAAACTACGCACTTGGTTTTTGTAAAAAAATCCAAGTGCAGTAATTTTATCACAGATTAAGTCTTTTTTCAAGTATATCTTTTTCTTTCTCATAGCCCGGTTTTCCCAAAAGTGCAAACATATTCTTTTTGTACTCTTCAACACCGGGTTGATTAAACGGATTTACACCCAAAATATACGCTGAAATGCCGCAGGCTTTTTCAAAGAAGAAAATCAGCTGTCCTAAGAAAAACTCATTGATTTCAGGAATGTTGACAACCAAATTCGGCACTCCGCCGTCATTGTGAGCAAGTAGTGTTCCTAAAAACGCTCTGTTGTTTACATAGCTTACTGTCTTTCCTGCTAAGAAGTTTAAACCGTCAATGTTGTCTTCTGTTTTTTCAATAATCACATCATCATTCGTTTTTTCAACATTCAGTACAGTTTCAAAAAGTACGCGTCTGCCGTCTTGAATATACTGTCCCATTGAGTGTAAGTCCGTTGAAAAATCTACTGCAGCAGGAAAAATACCTTTTCCGTCTTTTCCTTCGCTTTCGCCGAAGAGCTGTTTCCACCATTCAGCAAAATAATGAAGTCTTGGCTCGTAATTTACCATAATTTCAATGGATTTACCCTTATTTAACAAGATGTTTCTTAAAACTGCATACATATAGCAGTCGTTGTTTTTTATATCGCACTTTTCGTAGTTTTGTGATGCTTTTTGAGCACCTTCCATAAGCTTATTTATATCTGCACCGGATACAGCAATCGGCAAAAGCCCTACCGCTGTTAATACAGAAAATCTTCCGCCTACATCGTCGGGAACAACGAATGTTTCATAGCCTTCTTCTGTCGCCAAGTTCTTTAGCGCTCCGCGTGATTTATCGGTTGTAGCATAAATTCTTTCTTTTGCTCCTGCTTTGCCGTATTTTTCTTCAAGCAAGCTTTTAAATACACGAAAAGCAATTGCAGGTTCGGTTGTTGTACCTGATTTTGAGATTATGTTTACTGAAAAGTCCTTGTCCTTTACGTATTCAACTAATTGCGCAAGATACGAACCGCTGATAGAATTTCCCGCAAACAGAATCTGTGGTGTCTTTCTTTTATCCTTTGGCTGTAAATTATAAAAATTATCAGAAAGCATATCAATAGCAGCTTTAGCTCCTAAGTATGAACCGCCAATGCCGATTACAACTAAAACATCAGAAGTTTCTTTTATCTTTTGAGCTGCCTTTTTTATTCTTTCAAATTCTTCTTTGTCATAATCAAAAGGAAGATTGAGCCAACCTAAAAAGTCGTTGCCCTCGCCTGTTTTTTGTGTCAGTTTTTTGTGTGCATCAAAAAGTGCACTTTCCATTGATTTAATTTCTTCATCCGTAACAATACCGCATAGATTTGAGTAGTCTAATGATATGCTGTTCATTTCTATCTCCTTTATTATTGTTCTATCGTTTATTTTAACACTTTTTTTAAAAAGTTTTGTGTATTCAAATATGTTATTTTATCTATTATATTCGTATTATATCCCAATTTTATCATTTTTTCAAATATTTTTTTGTAATCTGAAAGATTATGTATATCTTTTGGCGTTTTATCTATTCCGTCAAAGTCAGAGCCTAATCCCAAATGGTCTTCCCCACCCAATGACAAAACGTGGTCAATATGAGAAATGATACTGTCAATATCTGCATTTTCAGGATTATTTTCTAAAAACGGCGGATAGATATTTATGCACATCAACCCATTGTTTTTTATAAGTGCTTTTATCTGCTCGTCGTTTAAATTCCTTCTGTGAGAACAAACCGAATAACAGTTAGAGTGTGACGCCATAATGGGGACATTACTTTCTTCCAGCACATCATAAAAACCTTTTTGGGTTATGTGTGATACATCTATCATCATACCGAGACGGTTCATTTCTCTTACCACCTCTCTGCCAAACGGCGTTAATCCGCTATTTTTTAAAGAATCTGCACCGTCTGTTACTTCGTTGTCGTCATTCCACGCCAAAGTTACAGCACGAACGCCGTAATCATAAAAAAACCTCAAAGAAGAAGGCGAGCCGCATAGTGCTCTTGCATCTTCTATTGCTAAAATTCCACCGTATGAGTTTTTATTTATAACATCATCTAAATCATTTGAATTAAGAATTAGCTTTATGTTGTGTTTTTTAATTTCCTGCTTGGCTTTATCTAAAATTTCTACCGCACGAAGCATCGGATTTTGATACTTTTTGCTTACGTATGCAGCAAAAAACTGCACATAGCTTTGGTATTTTTTCATAGCCTGAAGGTTTAGCATACAGCCGTTTTTTTCTAAGGTTTCATCTCTATCCAAAAGTGCTGATGCCGTATCGCAATGAGTATCAATTATTTTATACATATTTCACTCCTAAATATAAAACGCACCTATTATATGATTTACATTTTCACCCTTTGAATTTAAGTAGACTTCTATAATGTCAAATGTAAAATCAGCGTCCAAATCGTTTTCCTGAATATATGTATATGCAGCTTTTTTTATTTTAGCCTGTTTTTTTGCTGTTACAAATTCAGACGGAGTGCCGTATAAGTCGCTCTTTCTCGTTTTAACTTCGACAAAGGCGATGTTTTCGCCTTTTTGGGCTATTATATCGATTTCTCCGTACTTTTTTCTGTAATTTCGCTCCAAAATTTTGTACCCGCTCTTTTTTAAATATTTAGCCGCTATTGCTTCGCCTGTTTTTCCGCTGTTAAAAATCATTTCTTACCACCTAAAATTTTAGTCAAAAAAGACATTCTGTGTTCAGGACAGGGACCGAATTCCAAAAGCTTTTCTGTATGAAGCTTTGTACCGTAGCCTTTGTGCTTAAAAAAGCAATACTCGGGGTATTTTTTATCTAAAACATCTAAACAGTATCTGTCCCTTGTAACTTTTGCTAATATCGATGCTGCAGCAATTGACTGGCTCTTTGCATCCCCGCCTACCACGCACTCCGTCGGAAGATTTATTCCCTGTGTGCGGTTTCCGTCAATCAAGACATAATCAGGTGTTATATTTAATCCTTCTACCGCTGTTTTCATTGCAAAAAATGTAGCCTGTAAGATATTGTTTTTTTCAATATATTCAACATCTGCAAAGGCTATAGAATAGCTTATGGCATTCTCTATAATTACATCATAAAGCTTTTCACGTTTTTTCTCTGTCAGCTTTTTTGAGTCGTTGATTTCTGCGACAAAAAAATCCTTAGGCAAAATTACGGCGGCAGCGCATACAGGACCGGCTAAAGGGCCACGTCCCGCTTCGTCGACTCCGGCTAAATAGCTTATATTCTTTTGTGATATTTTTTCTAAATCGAACTCGTGTAGTGTCATTTATTCCTCCGGTTTTTCAATAGAGATTTTTCCTATTTTGGTCGAGCGGAATTCATCAAGCAAAATGTTTGACGCCCGTAAAAAATCAATCTCGCCGCCAGATATTACAAAACCCCTTTTTCTGCCTATATACTCTACAAGCTCAAAGCCTTGCATCCCTTGTGTATTTTCTAATTTGTATCGGCTACACAAAAGCTCTCGGTAGTTTTCATTCAAAAACTCGGCTAACTTGCAGGCCAAAAGCTCAACGTCTATGATTTCATCCTTTACGGCACCCGTAAAGGCAAGGTGAACTCCAACTTCTTCGTCTTCAAATTTAGGCCACAAAATACCTGGAGTGTCCAAAAGCTCAATTCCTGATTTTAGTCTTATCCATTGCTGACCGCGAGTAACACCGGGTCGGTCACCTACTGTAGCACTTGCTCTTCCTGCTAAGCGGTTAATATACGAAGATTTTCCGGAATTCGGAACGCCCGCAACCAAGATTTTAATTGCTCGCTGCATACCTTTTTCTTTATCTTGGGCAATTTTATCCGCCATAACTTTTTTTATTAAGCTGACAGATTCATTGACTCCCTTACCGCTGGCAGAATCAGCAACACAAGCTTCAACTCCGATTGATTTATAATAGCAAACCCAAGACTTTGTTACTGTTTCATCAGCTAAATCTGCCTTATTAAGCACTACAATTCTTGGCTTACCCTTTGTCATTTCTGAAATATCGGGGTTTTTTGATGACTTTGGAATTCGGGCATCTAAAATCTCTACAACCACATCTATAAGCTTTAATTTTTCTTCAATTTGTCTGCGGGTTTTTGCCATATGTCCCGGAAACCATTGTATATTCATCAAATCTACCGCCTTTTTAAAAACATTTTATATTTACAAATCGGCAAAGCTTATTGCTTTGCCGAAGTGATTTTATTTTATTGTACCAAAAACATCAAACGGGAAAAATCTGAACACCGCTTCTCCCACGATTTCATCTTCCGGCACAAAGCCGAAAAATCTGCTGTCTGCTGAATTGTTTCTGTTGTCCCCCAATACAAAATATCCGTCCTGGGTATAGGTTGTTTTTTCTAAATCAAATTCGCCGTCAGCAACAAATGAAGAACCCGAAATATAAATTTTTCCATCCTTTTGCTCAATCGTTACTTTATCAGGCTTATTTGCCTGTTCTGCAAAGATTACTGATATATCGGCAATTTCTCCTTTTTGAGGCACTTTAACAGGATAATTATAAAGATAACCGATACTTGTTTGTTTTGATTCAATATAACCTTCTTCTACGTTTTGTCCGTCAACCAAAAGATTTAATTCGCTGTCAAAACCGACACTTTGTGCAGGAACAGCTACTACTCTTTTTACTATGAATTTTTGAAGCGGCTGTGACTTTACTATCACAACATCGGAATTTTTTGGTGTATATGCTATTTTTCTTACAATCAATCTCTCGCCGTGATGTAATGTCGGAAGCATTGAATTTCCGTCAACCTGAACAAGCGAAAAGAAAAATGTGTTGATTATGAAAGCCAGCACTACAGCTAAAGCAATTGAAGATACCCACTCATAGATTTCCTTTGCCATACTGTTTTTTTTCGGCTCATTGTCAATTAATATCTCACCGCTTGAAAAAATCTCATTGTCATAAGACAACTCATCTTTTATAACTTCATCTATATCTTCAGTGATTAATTCTCTGTTGTTTTTTTCCATAATAATTCTCCATTCTGTCAAAATGTCGACACAGAATTAATTTGCAAAATAGTTCAAATGGCAAGAGTAGAGCCTACTCCTGCCATTAAACTTTAAGCAATATTGAAATTAGAGTCTTTCTTTAACCTTAGCAGCCTTACCAACTCTGTCTCTTAAGTAGTAAAGACGTGCTCTTCTTACTCTACCCTTTCTAACCACTTCAATCTTGTCGATTTTAGGTGAGTTTACAGGGAATGTTCTTTCAACACCTACACCGTAAGATAAACGTCTTACTGTAAATGTCTTCTGAATACCGCCGTGCTGAATTTTGATAATTGTGCCTTCAAAAACCTGTATTCTTTCACGGTTTCCTTCCTTAACCTTAACGTGAACCTTTACTGTTGAACCAACTTCGAGTTCAGGTAAATCTGTTCTAATCTGTTCTTTTGTTAAATCCTTAACTAAATCCATTATGAGTTTCCTCCTCCCTGCCAAGACGTTCATTCGTAAATTTTAATACCAGAGGACCGCCCGTAATACAAAAAGCAAACAATATAAGTTTGCAATATTTCACATCAATAGATTATAATACAACTTTTAATAAAAATCAAGTGTTTTTTTTATTATTTTTTAAAATTATTCCTTTTTATCCAATTTTTCGTGAGAAAGAGCTACAATTTCGTCAATTCGCTCTCTTTCTACCAAAGTTTCCCCATTTTTCTTAAGGTGAATCAGATATTCGATATTCCCTTCAGGTCCTTTAATCGGAGAAAAATCAAGTCCTAAGACTGAAAAACCAATCTCTTGTGAAAAGTCATAGATTTTTTCTACCACTTCTTTGTGTACCGATATATCCTTTACAACGCCTTTTTTTCCTACTTTTTCTTTGCCTGCTTCAAACTGCGGCTTTATTAACGCCACAACTTCTCCGTCGTCTTTTAAAAGATTATAAGCTACAGGCAAAACGAGTTTTAGTGATATAAACGCAACGTCAACTGATGCAAAGTCCAACAGCTCTTTTGTATCGTCAATAGTTACATACCTTATATTTGTACGTTCCATATTGACAACACGTTCGTCACATCTTAATTTCCAAGCAAGCTGTCCGTAGCCAACATCAACAGCAAACACCTTTTTCGCTCCATTTTGAAGCATACAGTCGGTAAATCCGCCTGTTGATGCTCCTATATCCATACACACTTTGTCGGAAAGCGTAACATCAAAGGACTTCATCGCTTTTTCAAGCTTTAATCCGCCACGACTTACGTATTTTAACTCTCCGCCTCTGACTTCTACTTTCTGAGTTTCTGTTATAAATGTGCCTGCTTTATCTTCCTTTTGATTATCAACGTAAACTACACCTGCCATAATTAAAGCCTTCGCTTTTTCACGGCTCGGGGCAAGTCCGTTATCTGTTAAAAAACTATCAAGTCTTATCTTTGCCAAGCTTTTTCATTCCCTTTTTGTAATATTCGCAAATCTCTTTTACGCCGCACTCATCGCATTTCGGACGACGAGCTATGCAAATCGTTCTTCCGTGTTCGACTAACTGATGACAGAAAAGCGCTCCGTACTCAGGCGGTACGACTTTTCGTAAATCCATTTCAATTTTTGTGGGGTCAGTATTTTTTGTAAGACCCAAAAGATTGGTTATTCTCTTGCAATGCGTATCTACAACGATACAGGGTTTCCCAAAAACGTCACCAAGCAAAAGATTTGCGATTTTTCTGCCGACACCGGGTAGTGCAATTAATTCTTCCATAGTATCAGGCACTCGTCCTTTATGCTTTTCCATTAAGGTTTTAGCACAGGCAACAATATTTTTAGCTTTATTTCTGTAAAAACCTGTTGAGAAAATTATTTTTTCAATATCTTCTTCTTTTGCTTTTGAAAAAGCTTCGACGCTCGGGTACTTTAAAAAAAGCTCAGGTGTTACTAAATTCACTCTTGCATCTGTGCATTGTGCTGCTAAAACCGTCGCAACGAGTAACTGGAACGGGTCGTCATAATCTAACGTACACGGAGCATCGCCGTAGGTTTTGTCAAAATATTCTTTTATATGTAAAACCTTTTCTTTTTTTGTCATCGTTCCACCGCCTGCAAATACTCATAGGTAACATCAGTACCATTTACTGTTACCAAAAGATATTTTACGTAGTCAAGGCTCGTTCCTTCTAACGTAACGCTTTCAAAAAATCCCGCTGTATTTACGTAACGAACGCCGTTTTCAATGCCGTAACCGTTGGTAAACCCACCGCCGAAAACATAAACTGTTTTTTCCTTTGCCGTATCTTCTAAAAGCTGTTTAAACATCAAAACTTCAACATCGTTTTGCGAGATAAAGTTTCTGTCAATAAATATAAATAAATTTCTGCCTGAGTTTTTTACATCATTTTGAAAACGTGTCCATACAGAAGTGTCATCATTATAAATATAGCTTGTTGCGTTCGGCAATGTGATAAATGTATCTCCGTTTTTATTTATACAGCTATACTCTTTTGCCGTGTGATACGTTCCGTCAACGTGAAAAAGTGTTTCGGTATTTACTCCCCCGCCCAAGAAAAACTGAAAGTCGCTTGTATTTTTCATCTTTATAGTTGCGTTGTTCATAACAAACATATCAAATAATGTTTCGTTGTTCTTGGTATTTCCAAATACAGAAAAGCGGTATCCACCATCTGATACATTAGATGATTTATTTTTAGCGTCAGCAATTTTTATGTTATTTATCGTGCCGATACTTTCTGCTCCATCTACCAAAACCTGAGCATTAGCCGTAATTTCGCCAATTTTTGCCGTAATGTGGCAAGCTCCCTTTGATACTGCCACTACCTTAGCATCGTTTACTTTAACGTACTCATTTGATGATGTTAATTCCACATCCGACAAATCAATGCTTGCCGTTTTTCCGTTTTCGTCATAAGCCAAAAGTTCAGGCGTTATTGTGCTTCCCGACTTTATTTCATACTTATCAGAAGTAAACTTGATTTCGTGCGGTGCATCTAAAACGGATATTTTTGCCTGCGCTGATTTTTCACCTGATGTTACTGTAATAGTTGCCGTGCCGGATTTCTCAGGAACCAAAACACCATTTGAAATTTTTCCGTTATCGGTTTTGTATGTAATTTTTCCGTCTAATTCAACACGTCTTTCATACTCATCTATACCATAAGCTTCAATATGCGTTTTAAATCCTGAAAATGCGTTTTTTGGTGCTTTTATAACAATTTCTTTTAAAGGTGCGTTACCCTTTAAAGTCGATGTAATACCAATAGAATTTGTGACATTTCTTACAGCTCCGTCTGACGGAGTGTTTACTACCTTTTTTTGCGAAAATTCATCAACAACCATAACAGATGAACCGCCACCGTCAAAATTTAAAGCTGTATAGCAGCCTAATTCAACCATTAATTCTGCAAGCTCAGTTTGCGTCATACCACGTGCATCAGTTCGTCTGCCGTCTAAGACAACAAAGGTCATTTTTGTTCCCGTTTTATCAAGACCTATTGCCGTTCTCGGGTTTTTACCGCTGACATTGTGAGAAAATTCTGTCATCGCTACACCATCACGTACCAAAACTCCGCCGCCGCCTACTGCTGTTTCAATTTTGTTGTAATCAGGAGTTGATTTAATGTCAATTTCGATTTTATCGCCAACATTTACGTTATCCAGCAAAAATGTGTTATAAGACATATGAGCGGATAAAACATAACCGTCTTCGGGAATTTTTAAGGCTTCTGATTCTGTTACCTTTTCTAAAACTTTGCCGTCTTTATCAACGGCAATCTCGATTATGCCGCCTATTGAGCCGACAGAAGTATCATTCCAGTCGGATGTGTACATAACTATGCCCGTTAAATCGTCATATTTGTTTATAAGCTTGATTTTATCCTGCAATCCGTTAGCTGCTGTTAATGTTATATCAAAAACAAACGAATCTATATTAAAACCTGTTTCAGCAAATGTCTTATAAAGCGTGTTCATAGATTCCTGCACTGATGCCGATGAATAAAGCTTTCCGTCACGGATTTCAACACCTACTGCACTTCCTCTGCCTGCTTCACCTTTTTTAGCCGCAAAAAAATCAGCATTTACCGCTACAACTGTATCGTTATTTTCAGCAGATAGAGTTGTCCTTTCCAAATAACTTTCGCCGTTTTTGTTCTTTAGAATTTCAAGGCTTAAATGGTCTTCTGATAAATCTGCAGTAACTATGTGAACATCCTGCCAGCCGGATTCATAAAGACCTTTTATATTTTTATACTCCACGCCACGAATCAGCGTATACTCTTGGGTCTGTTCAATTACAGGGGATGCAAATACTGTCGTTGTAAATAAAAACGCTATTGCCAATAAAGAAATTATTTTTTTCATCATTCTCTCCCTTTGATACACTTAGATTACTTCTTTTCCGCCGTTTCCTGTATTAGTTACATAAAATGATGCAGGATGTCCGAATTGTTTCTCGTAAGCCGCATCTATTGTTTCAATAAAATTATCAACAGCTTCATCTTTTACAATCGCAACCGTACATCCGCCAAATCCACCGCCTGTCATTCTGATGCCTAAAACACCGCCAAGATTTTTAGCTGTATCAACTATAAAATCAAGCTCGTTGCATGAAACCTCATAATCATTTTTAAGCGATTCGTGTGACTGCAGCATATATTTGCCAAAAGCTGCTATATCGCCCGCCTTTAGTGCTTTTGCACTTTCTTTAACTCTGTCACATTCATATACAATATGTTTAATACGCTTTTTGAGTGTTTCATCTTTTAGTATATCCTTATACTCTTGGAACTCTTTGGGGTAACATTGGAAAGCTCTGATATTCCGGGCAATACTTTTTTTAGTATTGAAAGACCTTCTTCACATTCAGCACGTCTTTCGTTATATTTTGAGCTACCTAAAGAATGTTTTACATTGGTATTTGTAAGTACAAGCTTGCAGCCTGAGAGTTCGAGCGGTATATATTCATATTGCAGTGTGTCGCAGTTTAAGTAAATTGCGTGGTTTTCTTTTCCCATAGCAGATGCAAACTGGTCCATTATTCCGCATTTTACACCTATGAAATTCCATTCTGCTTTTTGAGAAAGCTGTGCCATTTCAATCATATCAATGTCTTTTTTTATGCCCCTGGCTTCATTCGAAAACGTGGCAAACATCAAAGCAGTTGATACTTCTATAGCAGCTGATGACGAAAGTCCACCGCCGTGCGGAACAGTATCGTCATATAATAAATCACATCCACAGATTGTATATCCCGCACCCAGTAACTCTAATGCAACACCTATCTGGTAATCTCCCCATTTGAGTTTACCTTTTAACTCATACATTTTTTCTATCGTTGTTTCGACCATTATATCCAAATCAGTTGCCTTTAAGCGAATAACATTGTCGTTCCGCTTTCTTGCTGCAATCGTCGTTTTCATATCGAGTGCTGCCGGCATAACACAGCCGCCGCAATAATCTATATGTTCGCCTATAAGATTTACTCTTCCCGGCGATTCAAAAACGCGAAGCTCTGACTCATCGCCACCGTAAGTTTCTACGAACATTTTCTTGATTTCACCAATCGTCACAGTAATTTCCCCCACAACAAAAATATTTTTAATTATACTTTATTATAATAACACATTCGAAAATAAATTTCAATCAAATCGCGTTAAATTATTAAAACTGTTCACTTTTGTAACACTTTAAAAAAAGAACGAGTCCGGTACAATACCGAACTCATTCACAGTTTTTATAAGAATTTCTTATTTATTCACGCCAACTTTTTTGTAGATTTCTTCTACAATTTCAGCTTGCTGCTTTGCTTCGCTCATCAACTGCGGACCGCCTGATGCTTCCCAAATCTTTGTGAATTCTTCAACATATTGGTCTGCAGGTTTTTCGCCCTTGATTACCTGTGCCATCAATGCCTGCTGTGCATTGTGGATATCTGTTAAATATGTAGGAGCAGAAGGAACGATGTCAACCTTATAGAATGCGTCTGTTATCATTACATTAGGTTCTGCAAACTTGTTCTGCAATGCCTTGTATGCATCAGATTTCATAGATTCATAGAAGCTTTCAGAAGGAGCAATCGGTGACCAGAATGTAGCGCCGGACATATTAAATTCATAACCATTAAGTCTTTTCTGTGCTGAATCAGCATAATTTGTTGTAGCTTCATAGATAAATGGCGACTGTGTATCCTTGCTTGCTAAAGTGTAGGTTTCGCCTTCTTTACCCATTCTTACTTCTTTGATAAGCTCATCATCTGTATACATACCTTCTAACATTTTAAGGATTCTTGTAGCTTTTTTAGCTGAATCCTCGCCATTATCACCAAAGCCTACTGTATGAGCAGGATATCCCCAACCACGATAACCCGCTTTGCCGTCAGGACCTGTAACTACGTTGTTATATACTACTGTAGCACCGGGGCTTACTTGTTTTGTTGCTGATAATATAGAAGAAGGATTGGTGGGATCCTGATATCCAATCTGACCCTTGTAACCGGTTTTTCCTGCTTTAAATAAAGCATCCTGGTTCTGGTCTAATTCAACAAAAGCAGGATATATGATTCCTTCTTTATACCAATCTGCTAAGAGCTGTAAAACTTCTTCATTTTCAGGTCTTAAGCCACCATATACGATTTCGCCATCAACTTCCTGCCAGTCAAACGGAAGTAATCCATAAGCACCGAAGAATTCTGTAAAGTAGAAATGGTAGTATGATGAAGGCGGCACATAACCGAATGTGTCATCTTTACCATTGCCATCAGGGTCGTCGTGTACGAAAGCATATAATACATCGTGGAGTTCATCTAAAGTATTGGGAGCTTCCATACCAACCTTTTCCAACCAGTCGCCTCTATAGCCTGAAACTGTATTTTCTACGTGTGACCAGTTTAAGTTAGGCATACCGTAGTTCTTGCCTTCGTAATACGAATAAGCCCAAGCTGCAGGAGCTTTTTCTGTGATTTCAGCATAAAGTGTCGGAGCGTATTTTTGAATAGCTTCATACGGAACTTCTAACAAGAATTCGTCTCTTGCATCAGCAAAGTGATACATCGGGTCCATTTCGTAAATTAAATCAGGAATGTCGCCCGCCTGCAAAAGAGCACTCTTTTTGTCGCTGTACCCATTGTATTCAGCAAAAATAGGTGTGATGTCTACATTGAATTTTTCTTCTAACAACAATTCAGAAGGCTTTCCTTCCTCACATCCTGCAAGTCCCGGATAACCAAGCCAGGTAAGAGCAAGCTTTTCATCAGTGTCTTCAAATGCTGAAATATCAACTTTTTGTGCACCGTTACCACCCGCACAACCGGCAAGCATACCAATAGCTAAAACCAAAGCTAAAGCTATGCTTAAGATTTTTTTCGTTTTCATAAAATTTCCTCCTTTAATTTTTTATGTTAAAATGCTTTGCATTTTAATAGGTATTTTTATCTTATATTTTATAGAAATCAATGTCAATATCTTTTTAAATTTAGATAGATATTTTCAATGTTTTATGGAAAATTTCTATGTTTTTAGCACAATAACAAAAGTACTTATATGCACCTTAGAATGTTAAGGAGTAGAAGTACTATTAAAGTTTTCAAGGATGAATTTCCAAAGTGCATATAAGTAACAAGCCTATCTTTTTGTTAATACAAATATGGCATTATCTCCGTCTTTTTCTTTTGAATCAATTAAGATACCATGATTCATCAAGGTTTTCGCACTATAAATTTTTCCGTTTACTTCATATTCTGCATTTTTATCAAGACCTTTTAGCTTTAATAATATCGCTTCGTTTGATGGTCTTGCTGTTTTTACCACGTAATAAACGAGTGCTTTTTTTGTATCTTTTGAAACATACATCCACGCAGAATGACGACTTGTAAAAGGATTCAGGAGTCTATAGAAATCACCCGTCATAACAATTTCACGGTTTTCCTTATAGAATTCTACCTGTTTTTTCATTTCTTCAAGTTCTTCTCGTGTTGATAAGGACAAATCAAGCTCATACCCAAACGCACCATTCATAGCAACGGTTCCGCGTGTTGAAAGCGAGTTAATTCGTCCGACCTGATGATTTGGTACAGCAGACACATGAGAACCAACCGAAGACGCAGGATACACCATACTTCCACCATATTGAATATACAGTCTTTCGGTGGCATCCGTATCATCACTCGACCAATTTTGCGGCATATAGTAAAGCATACCGGGGTCGTTTCTTCCACCACCGCCGCTACAGCCTTCAAAAAGAACATTTGGAAATTTATCGGTTATTCTTTCTAATATATCATACAATCCCAGTATATATCTGTGATAAAATTCGCCCTGCCTGTCCGGTGACAGCGTATCTGAATATATGTCTGTCATATTTCTGTTCATATCCCATTTCACATATTCAATGTTTGCACTTTCAAGTATCGAAGAAATACTGTCGATAATATAATCTCTGACTTCTGCTTTTGTCAAATCCAATATACATTGATTTCTTCCAAGATGTGGTTTGACCCCCGGAACACTAATCATCCAATCAGGATGTTTTTTATTCAGCTCACTTCTTGGTGAAATCATTTCAGGTTCAAACCAAAGCCCGAATTTCAAACCCTTTTTATTGATTTCTTCAACTAAGCTTTTAAGTGTTCCTCCTATTTTTTCTTCATTTACAAACCAATCGCCTAAAGAAGTCGTGTCGTCATTTCTTTTTCCGAACCATCCGTCATCTAAAACAAAGAGTTCAAGCCCGATTTTCGCTCCCATTTCAGCAATATTCAAAAGCTTTTCTCTGTCGAAATCGAAGTATGTTCCCTCCCAATTGTTAATCAAAATCGGTCTTGCTTTGTCTCTCCATACACCGCGGCATAGACGCGTTCTGTATAATTTATGGAATGTGTGCGACATTTTTTCGAAGCCATCTGATGAATAAACCATAACAGCTTCCGGTGTTACAAAGCTCTCTCCGCTTTCGAGTTTAAAATTAAACTCAAAGGGATTTATACCTGCTTGAATTCTGACTGTTTCATTGAATTCCTGCTCTAGTAAAAATTTGTGATTTCCGCTATACACGAGCGAAATTCCATAGACATTACCACAATTTTCGTTTGAGCCTTTATCAAAAAACATCAAAAACGGATTTTCAACGGAGCCCGATGCTCCACGTCTTGATTCAAAACCTTGTATTCCTTTATGTACATCGTTTCTGTCAATATGCTTTTCTCTTGCCCACGCTCCCTCTAAATGTATATATTCATACTCCCCGGCAGGAAAATCAACACTTACACTCTGTGCATTTTTAAGATACATACTACCTGATGAAACGTTAATTATTTCACTATGTCTTGTAATTGCATTAAATTTTTCAAAAATTGTGTAATACAATTTCACCTGTATTTCGTGTATCTTATCTTCTACGGTTATAACAAGAGTCTGTGCCTCATCATCATTTTCTACATAAGTAGAAGGAAGTCCAAAAAGTTTTGGTTTTCCATTTATAATTTCGTGACTGACGTATTTTAGTTCCGGTGTATGATAACCTTTTGAGGTTAATATTTCATAAGCCGGCGAACGAAAGTCGGAAGCACCACAGGAAGGATATTCCTGTGGTAAAAACGACAATGAGTACGCCTGATCTTGTTCGTCACTATAGCAGTGAAACGAACTTAACACATTACTTTGAAAAACCAAATCATCGGCATTTACATTTCCGCCATAATGCAGATTCAAAAGATCATTTTGGCGTGATATTTCCATTACATAACTTATCTCATCGTTATACAAATGAAATCTGTTATTTTTAAATTCTATAGACAATTTTATTCCTCCACGGTTCTCATAAAAACATTTTTATACTTTATTCTGCGTACGCTATGATTGTGTTATAATTACCGCCTTTTGATAATAACACCATTTTCACTGAATCTTCAGCGTATGCAGGAATATACGACGCGTCATACTTTTCCATCTTATTACCGCTGCATACATAGAAGCTGCCTGTTATATTATCACAATCAATAACTTCTTTACTTCCGTTGCCCACATCAACATTTAAAATACCATCGCTATAGCTCAAAAAGTCAGCACATATCAATCTGCAGCTTGACAAGATGTTCATATAGTTATCCCCCGCAGAATATACCTTGCCGTAAAAATCTGACAAATTGCTGTCTTCCACGCTATAAATTCTTTCTAAACACAGAGTTTCTCCACCTGATGTTGCATATCTGATAACATCGCCGCATTTTAACTCTTCAATGGACGTAATGTAGTATGATAAGCCGCTTACGGATTCAAGCAGATGATAGGTCGTAAACCAACTTGAAGTAGGTCTTTTATTTTCGGGAACATCTGTATCTCCTTCTGCCTGCTGGATTTTATAACTATCAATAACCTTTTTAATTCTTGCCGCAGTAACAAGCTTTACTTTATTGCCCGTATTCAAATCAAAACCACTTATGCCATAACATATATCACCATTACTGTCAATAACTTTCGAAATGGAATCAACTACCATATTGTTTGCAGATATACTTGAAATTTTACCTATCGAACTGGTTGATTCGCCAATTCCGAAACGATGTACCGCTACAGCAGGACTGTCGCTGCTGTCCGTTCCGTAAAAGTAAATACTGCCATCAAAACTTATCTGACCTTTTGTAAATTTCTTTTCTACAGTTGAAACAGAATAGTATTTTTCATATTCCTTGCCGATATACGGCACAGAATTTCCGTTTACAGGTATCATAAACATCGGAAAATCTTCCGTTATAGGCACAATCATATTGTGACCCGAATAAATACCGTCTGTTGCTTTTATGTTACCCTTTGCTATAGATATATTCATATCAACAAGCTTTGAGTTTGTTTCGTATAACGGATTATAGTTTTCCGTATCAATTTTATTTATCTGGTCTTTGCTGTTTACATTATAAATAACAAGTTTTCCTATTAGATATCCGGAATTATTTTCCAGAAGTGTTCTCAGATTACTTTGTGAATAGGTAGTCCCATCCATAATCAATCTATCTGCAATCTCTAATGTTAAAAATTCTGAGTTTTCTGTATAAAGCAAAAGCTTTATGTTTTCATATCCATAAGAAATTTCATAATGTTGTGTAACAGCTAAGACGCTTGGCTTTGCAGCAAATTCTACATCGCAAATCCAAACAAGCTCATTCTGCTCGTTAAATATAAAGGTCGCATTCATAGATAAAACAAGTTTTTCTTGTCTGTCTTTGTTTTGCAGATAATACTGAGAAAAACCGTACTCTTCTCCATCAACAAAAATATTTTCTGAAGTAAGTGCAGTTACAGTTCCTGTGGCAGAATTACGACAAATATCAAGTATTACACTTTCTCCGTTTTCAGAAATATACGCATAAACTAAATTGCCCTTGACTATTTCATCAAGTACTGTTTCTTTTCCGTTTCGTTTTATACTTAAATATCTATATCCTGAAACATCTATACTTTCACCGTTTATGCCACCCGCTGAAAGCCGACCGGAAATATCTTTTATATAATCCAAAACCAATACTTTAGGCTCAAAAATGTTGATGACGTCTATCGTGCCGTCCTTGTTGTTGTCTATAAGCTTTATTGTACCATTTACAACGTCCAGCGAATCCTTTGTATAATCGTCATACGCAACACCGTTTTTGAGCACATACGGCGGATTATTTAATGTGAATTCTTCTTCTTCGTCTTCGGTTTCAACCACGATTGAATTAGCGGTAGATTGTGACAATACGATATCCTTTGTAAATATTGTATAAACTTCCTGTCTATCTTTATTATCCCAAGCCGCAGCTATAACATTGTCTTCATCTGCAAGATAATAAACATTTTGACCAATAAGCTCATGAACAGCATTCTTTTCATCGTAATATTTGATGTTATTGATTTTCACACTATTACTGCTTGTTTTATTTGGACTTACCAATCCTGTGATACTGTTTTCGGTAACTATTCCCTGTAAATATTCAAGACCAAAAGCTCGCTTTAAAAGAGTCTCGCCTTCACCATATAAGATACCGCCATCATTAAATGCAGTTATATCAACAGTAGGAGCTAATAGTGAATTATATAAAATTCTTAAAATATCTTCCTTTGAGGCATGGTCATCAAGGACTAAATCTACGCCTTTTGTAAGCTCTAACTTTCTTGTCAATTCCAAAACATTAGCAGGATACGACCCAAGCTTTGTCAACACGTCACTATACCCCATTGCTGTTGTAAGCATTTTTAAAAGCTCTGTTCCGCGCACAAAATCACGCGGTCTATACGTATCACTCTTTGAAATTATACCTGCTTTTAAACAAGCTTCTATGTAGCTTAAATACTTATTATCCGTTGCAACATCCGAAAAACTGCTTGTTTCGGTTTTTTGAATGTCAAGTCCGGCAGTAAGTGCGACAATTTTTGTTGCTTCTTCTCTTCTCACAAGGTGATCTGCACCAAGCTCTGTAGAGGATACACCATCTATCAATCCAAGACTTGCAACCATTTGTCCGGCGTTGTAATTGCCCGGCTTTACATCTTCATAAGACACCTTTTCTTCTCCTGTGTATTTTACGCCGTATGCTTCTATTTCAGAAATAATCAAGTATGTCGCAGTTGTGTGTACAAGTATATATCTTGCAATAACAGGTTCTGAAAAATCGGAAATAAAGTCACTCTTAAAATCGCCCGCTGTGGGTTTTTCACCTATAACAAAGGTATCGCTGAAATCAGATTCTAAAGCTGCCTCGATAATCCAACCTTTTCTGTAGGTTCCGGCATCTACGTCACGACGGGATCTTACGATGACCTGTTCTAAGCTGTAAACAGCACCAAGGTCAACTACGAATTTTTCTTTTCCGTCGATTTTTTCACCGATTACTTCGCTACCGTCTGCCCAGATTGTCATTTCATCGCCGTCTACCGCTTTGCTGGGCGGATAGGAACTCGAATATTGAGTGGGAGCCATTACAGCCTTTCCTAAAGCGACATTAGGTAAGCCGGTAGAGTTCTCTTCAGCAGCTGATACAATCGAAGTAAAGGCTACCGAAGACAATATCAATGTAATTGTTAAAAATGCAGAAATTATTCTTTTCATTTAGTAACCCCCTCCACAAGCTCTAACATTCTTCCGATAATTACTGCTGCCTGTGCTCTTGTTGTCCCCTGCTTAGGTCCGAATGTGCCGTCTTCAAAGCCGTTAACGAGTCCAAGTGAATGCATCATATTTACAGCATCTGCAGCATATTTACTTATCAAATTCTCATCTTTAAAAGCATAATCGGTCTTTTCACCTACCACACCCTTTATTGCGAGTGATTTTGAGATTAAAACCGCCATATCTTCTCTTGTAATACTTAAGCCTATACCAAAATTCTTTCTGTCAATACCGTTTGTGATTTTATTGGATGAGGCAATCTGTACATAAGGATAGTACCACTCATTGGATTTGCAATCTTCAAATTCTGTAATTAAGCCGTCTGAAATTCCAATTTCCAATGCTTCTATAAGCATTTTTAAGAATTCTTCACGAGAAACCAAACGATCGGGATAGAATCTTCCATCGCCCGCTCCGTTTACTATTCCTTTTTTGTAAAGTGTTTCGATATGCTCATTTGCCCAAGTGATATTTTCTATATCACTGAAGGAGTATTTGTTTTCGGGTTCGTCCTGTACTTCTTTATCTTCCTTCGGTTCGTCAGAAGGAACCGTAGATGTTGTGTTCGGAACATACGTACTTACATTTCCTTTGATAGATGAAGAACCTGATGTGCCGGAATTTCCGCGTTCCGCGACAATTTCGTCTACTTTATCCTTAAAGGTTTGACCGAATGTGTCGTAATAATCGCTTGCTTTGACTGTATTTGTGACAAGCTTTAACGCCACATCATCTACAGTAACACCATTTGTAGCAGCATAATCCAAATCGCAACCCATTAAGGTATGATTCTTTGTTATTGTATCGCTTATGTCACGTCTTGTGCCGTTTTGAACATACGACAGTGCCGATGACCAACACAAAACTTTTTCTAAGCTCTCTGCATCCTGTATATTAGATTTTAAATCAGAATATACAGCAATAAACTTAGCGACATTCGCATCTTTATCATACATTCCCTTTAATACGTTGGGATATGTTGTTAAAGCTGCACTCGCACTTGTTGCATTGTTTGCTTCAAACATTGAAATGATATATGCACCATTTAAGCAATCAGTAACATCTGAAATTTTTGTCATACTGCCTTCTTCAATGTATATATCACAAAGGTACTCAAACATTTTATTAAAGCTATCAGGAACATCTGTAATATCTAATCCTTGATAAAGCTGTGAACTGCCGATATATTTCTTTGTAGTCACCCAAGTATTTAACAGAGCTTGCATATCATCTGATGCTGTAAAGTTTTTGAATGCCGTTATACAGCTTGTGATATCGTCGTCACTTAAATATACTATATATTCGTTTAGGGTTTCTTTAGTTCCGTCTTCTTTAGTAAGTGTTAACTTAATGCTATATTCACCATACGCTAAGGCATCTTTTACCTTGAACTTGAATTCAAAATCTTCCCCTTCAGCAAACATACCATAGGTTTTTGCATAGCATAGCTTTGATACATAATCGTTTGCTGATATTGTAGCAAAATCATATCCTGTTTTATCACTTTTGGGTTCTAAAACTTGTAAATTGATTCTGTCAGTAGGTTTAATGTATCCGTTTTCGTACGCTTTTCCACTCATTGTGAATCCGTCGTTTTCAACGCTGAATTTTATTGAGTCTGAAAGAGTTGTTGCCGGCGTCATCGGAATTTCTGTGCTTTCCGGTGAAACAGGAGCAGTTTTATATATTGTCTTTGCATCAATGAAAGATTTTCCGTCGGAAGTTGATTTTACTAAAATCGCCGTTATCGTATCTACATTTGATACATCGTTTATATCGATAGAATTCTCAAGCGTCGATGTCGTATTTTTAACCGCAGTAACATTGCCAGTATTTTTATAAAGCAAGGCAGCATTTTCATCATACGCTGAAACTATCATATAGTAATCGGTGTCCGCGTCTGTTTCGTAATTGGTAACAGGAACAGAAAATGTATATGTACCTGCATCTGCTACCCCTGTCATCGTTTCTTCGCCCTTTGTAACTTTCCACGTGCCAAAATCTTTATCTGCATACGCATAAACCGTCAACTCACCTATAGCACAGTACGTAGCAGATCTGAAAAGACCTACATATCTGATGCTTTCAGGAGCCGAAAGTGTTATCATTTGACTTCCTGTAGTACCCGCAGGATAACTGCCTAAAATCAGTGACGTTGACTTTTCGGAACTCATATTGTTAATATCTAAATCGGTTTTGCTTCCTAAAACAGATAAATTTTGTAAAAGAGTGCTATGTACCGATTGTGTACTTGGATGAAGTTCGAATGCCACAACGTCATATACATTTTGTAAATCAACCTGTATTCTAACGCCGGATGTTGTTGTTACAGTATAATCGCCTGAACCAATCACTCCGTTTACAATATGAGAAAATCTTGAAGAATAAGCACTGTCTAAGTTACCTGTAACAGCCTTGTTTAGTGCTACATTGGTAATAATTTTACCTTCTTTATACGGAGCATTAATAATTGTTCCTGTTGTAAATGTAAATGACTGCTCAGATGACAATGGGCATCCGCCCGCTGTTATCCCCTTTGTTAAAGTAACTGTATAGGTCTTATTTGAGCTTAAATTCGAAATATCAATTTTGAATTTATTTCCTGAAACAGTTGCAGACCAGCCTGTAACAGTTGTTGAACCCGTTTTAATCTTTACATTATCAGGAGTTAAGCTTAAAACATCAGGAACTCGGTTTAACTCCACTTCAATAAAAGGATTACTGTTACCTATATTTGTAATTCCGGAAACTCCGTTATTAGGAGTTTTTGATACAACATTTACATCAACGTTTGTAGTAAATGCAAATGATTCATCTTCTGTCAGCGGCATATTTTGTGTTGCAGTCATTATGCCACCCTGCTCAAAAGTTATGGTGTATCTTTTGTTCGGAGCAAGATATTCTGTGCTCACTTTTACAGTCTTTCCCTCTACTACAGCTTCCCAATCAGTAACTACTGTATTGTCTGTTACATTTTTAATTTCTACGTTATCAGGATTAACTGTTGCAGGGTCAATGTTTTTATTAAATATAGCTTCAACAAAGTTATATGTTCCGTCTGCATTTGAATATTCTATATTCTGTCCGTCTGTGGGCACGTTTGACAAGAGTTCAACAACAACGTGCGTTCCGAACGAAAGTGTATACGGTGTTGCAGTAAGCGAAAGGTTACGCTTCGTCTTTACTCTGTCTGTTATAGTTAAGGTATAGTCCTTGTTTGCAGCAAGGTATTCTGTGCTTATACTGAATTTATTGTCAACTACAGTAGCGTCCCAGACTGAAACTACGTTATTTGCACCATCAGTCACATCGGTTATTGTGATATTCGCAGGAATAACCGTGGTTTCTTCTAAGTTTTTGTTAAATGTAACTTCTACTGCATTGTATGAGTTATCTTCATTAACAATCTCAACACTGTTACCGTTTGCAGGGAATGTCCCTGTAACTGTTATGTTCACATTAGTTGTAAATGAAAACGTCTTTGTTTCTGTTAAGGGCAGACCATTTGTTGTCTTTACTCCGCCTGCCGTAACAACTACAGTATATGTTTTATTTACATTAAGAGCTTTCATACTGATTTTTGCAGTATTTCCTTCCACTGTAACAGCATCATCAACACCTGTTTTCCAGTCAACAGCTGTACCATTATCTAATATTTTAACTGTATCAGGTGTTACAGTCGCCATATCCGGAGTTTTACTTAACTCTATTTCAATGTAATTTGTTGTAGTATCGTCTGCTTTAACAATATCTGTATTGGTGTCATTTGCAGGCGTGTAATTCACAACTTTTACTTCTGTTTTTGATGTGTCATTTAGAATTTTAACTTCACGAAAACCAAGTCCTGACATATCTACAGGAGTTGATGTTCCGCTCTTTTCGATTTTTATGGCTTTATAAACCTTTGGCTCTATATCAAAAACCTTATACTGACCGCGTTTTATCGCTTCGTCACCCACGCTTGCTATAAGCTCTTTGTCAGAAAATGTTCCGTCTACTGAACCATAAATATTAAAATTCTTTCTTATCTCTGTGTTTTCTACGCTGTCCACTTTTTCATAAATCGGGAACAACATAATAGAAGTTGTCGCAAGCGGGGAATCGCCAAAATCGTATGTAATATCAGCGGTTGTGCTTCCCACTGCTGATTTCCAAGAATTTGATATATAACCATCGTTTGTTGCTGTGGGGTTCGCCCCTGAGCTTGCAGTTACAGTTGCAGAGCTTGCTATATTTGTAATTGCAGATGACACAATTTCCGTTCCGTAAATCTCTATCTCGCTTACATCAAAGGAGATGTTTTGTGAACTTGTACTTTTAAAACGCACATATCTGTAGGATTTGCCGTCTGCTACGATTGTATAATTTTCGGCAGTCAGCGGTGCAGAATTGTCAAAGCGTCTGTAAACAAGTTTTTCTTCGCCGTCAAATTCACCTGTTTTGGAAACATAAACTTCGAAATTCTTTATAATACCCGGAGATGCATTTGTTGCTCGTGGCAACCATCTGATTTGTGAAATTTCCACTTCTCTTCTCAAGTCAATATCAAATATAGGATATGCAGTAAGCACTGACACCGACATAGTTGAGTTACTTCCGTCTATGGCGTGCTGAGGTGTGTAAGAATCAGAATATGCCTCAGCTGAAGTTGATGCTACTACATCAGTTCTTTCGGTTAAAAGTGAATCTGTAGGAGCAGGCATATCTTCTTCATAACCTTTGATATCAATTTCTGTAACACCCATACTTGCTCTGTCGAGCGGTGTAATTCTTACATACTGATATCTGTTTGTGTCTGCAACAGAAAAAGTAATTACTTCGCCTGCAGTGTAACTCCAGTTGGGTGATTTTTCGCCGATAAGCACGCTTTCTGAAAAATCAATATCATTTGAAGCGCGAACTGAAAATGCAGCGTTTTGCCATGTACTGGTAGCTGCCGTTACAGCAACTTCAGTCAAAACGTGTGCAACAGGGAAATTAACCTGAACCCATGCAGGATTTTCGGCGGTTACAGCATTCTGATCAGGCACCCAGTTGCCGGTTGAAGCTGAGTTATCAATAACGCGTGCAAGCGGCGTAGCGTTGCTACTGAACTCGCCGCCAAAGCTTGTAACGTATACACCGGGTCTTACAATGCCGTCTTCATCGTGAATGAGGTCAACAGGCGTATCAGCGGATACATTTACAGCAGGAATAACTGTAAATACCATTGTAACTGCAAGCAGCAAAGTCAACAGTCTGTTTGCAAATTTTATCATTACTATATACCTGCCTTTCTTAATAAATTCTTATGCCTACTTTATCAGTAAAGCATCCGAAATATCTCTCTACCAGATTTATGTTTACAACGCTATTGAAAATAGTTTCTCCGTTTAATTCAACATAAACCTGTGTTTGTCCGTTTATATTGTTTATTTCGTAGGTAAATGTATTTTCTTCATTATATACAAGTGGCGTTGTCACTGTCTTAATCAGTGTCTTTTTGCCTTCATTTACCGCGTAAAGCGATGCTTCCGTTTCGTTAAATACAACTTCGCATCTGTTGTTTTCAATACCTGTACCGTTTCTGTCAAGACCATTATAGATGTTTGCGCCTAAAATAAATGTAAAGCTGTTTAATTCATTATAGGTCATAGGCGCGAATCTAAACGTTGTCTTGCCACCTGATAAAGACTTATAATCTGACATATAAACGTGCGGACTTGCAGTTAAATATGTACCTACTAAGGATTTTTTGATTGGGTTTTCCTTAGTTGATTCTGTGTACCAGTTTGAATCAAATATTGTTTCAGCATTGTTTCCTGCATCAACTGAAGCTTTAATTATCCAATGCTTATATTGGTCATTCGCCTTACAATACATCGGAATATTATACGGTTTTGTTAAATCGAGTTCTTTTTCCAATGAAACTGCGATTTTTGCACTTCCTTCCGGAATGATTTCAAGCTGCATCTTTGAAACATCTGTAGTAACGGGTACGTTTAAGACAATTTCGCCTTTTTCTTTATTTATGCTGTATCCGTTTATAGCTTCAGAATACACCATAGCGATGTCAGCACTATACGCTTTTGCCGTAAAGTCGTTGTATGCTTTTTCGAGTGCTACCAAAACTTCGTACTCTTCTTCTTCATTTTTAACAAGATTTGCCTTTTTCTCAAGCTCTGCAACTTTATCTTTGAAGCTTTTAATTTCCTTTTCAGGATATACACCGAAAGCAGTCTTGTTACCGTCTATCTCACTTTTTGCGTTTTCTGCAGCTTTTTTTGCAAGCTCTACAGTTTCAGGCAAAGTATATCTTATAACATTTTCTTTTGCTTCTCTTACAGCTGTTTCGAGTCCTAAAAGCATATACATTTTATTTGCATCATTCGCATTTTCCAAAGCGTCTACTGCTTTTTGTAGTTTGAACTTATACTCAGGCGGGAACATTCCAAGAGAGTTTCCGAATGCATCACTTTTTAAAATACCGTTTGCTTCTGCTAAAGAACCTGTTTTCTTTAAGTCGAAGTGTGTGCCTACGTGCCAATCATACAAATATTTTTTATCGACTAAGTCATTTTCGCCGTCATCAACCCAAGATTTAATATGTTCATACTCATCTTCTATACCGGCGCGTTCTATAATTGCATATACTTCTTTCGGCGGCTGTCCGACTGTATATGTAATCGGGTCTTCATAGTTGTTTCCTGCAGCATTCTGCAAAGCAGCCTGTGTATGCGGAGCATAGTTGTCTACGTATGTGTTATTTTTAACACTACTGTTGTAAGGTGACATTATCTGAGCTGCATTTTCTGCTACGTTGTTTTTAATCAAATATTCAGAAGAACCTGAGTCCTGATAATACGCTCTGATACCAACACCGGAACCATCAACAAAGTTGTTTGTCATAGTAGAACCAAACATATTACCAACGGAGTACAAACCACCGCCGTCGTGAGTTGTCTGTGTTACATTGTGTACATAGTTATATGAAATATCATTGTTGGATGCACCATTTCTGCTTGAACCCCAACCCCAGGATAAACCCATAGCTGAATAACCTCCATCGGTTATTTCGTTGTGGTTTATTACGTTATCGTTTGAGTAGTACATTAAGATTGCGGTAGCCTTGTGTATGTCAACACCGTATCTGTCTATGTAGTTATTAGTAATAGTATTGTCGTGACAACGCTCATATTTCGGACTTGGCTTTACATCGGGTGTAAATGTCCAAGCTCGAGAGAGTGCAAGCGGTGTTGCACCAAGCGTACGAATCATCACATACTGATATTTTTCGTCTGTGTTAATTGTGTATTCTGCAATTTCAGAAGCAGGAGAGTTTTGAGTAGCAACTACTTCGTAGGTGCCTTCTTTGAATTCCTTATCGTTTGAAACTAAAATTTCAAAATTACTCTTTTCTTCATTCGTTATAAATCTTGAGTCAAAAGCAAGAACAATCTTATCCATAGAATACGGCTTTAAAAAGTCGTATCTTACCCAAGATTTTTCTCCGCGAGCGGGTGAGAGCGGGTCTGATTTCCACGCACCGTAATAGGTGTAGTCTTCCACCCACGTTCTCAAATGTTCTGCGGGTTTTTCGCGGATACTGTAGATAAATGCTCCTGTTAAGGTAGCAAGACCTCTCTGCTGCAAATGTTCATTATAGCCTTTAGCATCCCAGTCGCCTACATAAGACGCATTGATTCTGTGATAAATCATATCGTTAAGACTTACCATTCCTGCGTCGGCAGGCGGCTCATCTGAAACACCGTCTTCGCCTATCATAGATGTAGCGTGCATACTGCTGCCCAGACGGATAGCACCGTTACCTAAATCTGAAAATGCGTTTCCTGTAATATCTGAATTTTCGACACCATTAGCTAAATTTAACGCACTTGTAGATAAATCGTCAAAATGGTTGCCTAAAAAATCTACATTATCCGTCATCTGCATAACAATAGCGTATGGTTCTGACGCTCTGTAGTCAAGGCTGTATGGCATATTTATTTCAAACATTTCATCGTAAAGTGCACGTGTGTTATCTGCCTGCTCTCCCATAAAGCCTTCCATCCAGGATGTCCACTTGTTGTGGGCGAATCTGATTCCTGAAAAAGTGACATTTTCTACCTTATTATATACACTCTCACCTGTGATGAACATTAAGAATTCAACATTGGGAACTATAACCTCTGAGTTTTCCATATTTTCGTAATCATACGGCATATAGTAAAGCTTAGATGTTTTTCGGTTATAATAGTATTCGCCGGGTTCATCTAAGAATTCCATCGCATTCATCATAATGAAGCCTTTTTCAGGTCGGGGATAGTTTCCCTGCCACTCGTTGTTCTTCTGTGCAAAATCCCATAAACCACGCTTCATTCTTACGATAACCTGTGACGAATCATCAGGAGTTGCCTCGATTGATTCAACGGGGATAACGTGAGTTTTCCACGAATCATCCCACAAAAACATAATGTCTTGCTGATTTTCATAAAAACCGATGTCTTCTTTAGACATATACATACCGTCGAACATATACTGTGTATCGGGGTCGTGATAGTTATAATGGTTGTCGAGCTGATCGTTTGGATGAGCGTCGTACCATTCTTTGTTATCATATTTTTCAGGCTTTTTAAGACCTGTTACTGTTCTTGAAGCCTTTGCCATATAGCGTCTTACATCATTTACATATAATGCGCCTATTCTGTCTATTCCTTCTACTGTTGTTTCATATACACCGGGATATTCAGCAGATGCTGTAAATCCTTCGACCTTTTTACCGCCTGAAATAACGGGCATATTTCCCTCTTCACCGCGATAGATTATATTATATCCGTTTTTACCTGAATCTGCAGGGGTAAACTCTAACATCTTGTCTAAAAAGTAAGTTCCGCCAAGAATGTTTACCACAATGTCTCCCTGCATATCGTTATTTACTTCACGAACTGCTTTCTGTGCTCGCTCTAAAGTTGCAAAGGGAGCATCGATAGTTCCGGGATTAGCATCACTACCTTGAGTTGAAACATAAAATTCCTTCCAAGCAGGTGTGCTGTCTGTTGCGTATGCGGGCGTCATACCTAACACTAAGACTGCTATTAATATTAAAGCAATTTGTTTTATTTTCATTTTTAAGCCCTCCGTTTTTATAGTAAAAATTATATATATCACACCCAAAGGGTGTTGTTTTCAAAATTAATTTTACAACCTGAACGGAAAAGCCGAAGCTTTTCCGCCCAAGCTGTGAGTTTTTTAGTATAACGGTTTTACGTTATCTAAAGTATCCCAATAGAATACTTTGTATGAATATGTTTTGTTTTCATCCAAACTGATGTTGGGAATTGTGAGTATTGCTCTGTAGTTGTCGTCGATTGTTACTTCCTTGATTGCACATTTGTACAATTCAGGAAGTGAACCTTCAACTGTTGATGTTTCATAAATTGCAAAAATCACATTCATTGTTTTGCCTAAATCTGTTTTGGGAAGATTTGCACGCAATGTCATTGCGCCGTCTGCGATCTCTGTTGCTGCAGCATCAAGATTAATGGTTTCAGCATTGAAGAGTTCTGCCATAGGTTCTGTAATCGGTACGAACTTGACTTTATCTAAAATATAATACTTTGTGGTCGATACCGTCGGATTGCTGAATTTTATCGTATGATAGCCTTCATCAAGCCTTATTGTAGCGATGTAACCTTTAAAAGCAGTATCCAAATCAATAGGCGTTCCGCTACTCGCTGTACTGTTATCTGTCGTTCCGTACTTGTTGTTTTGTGTAAGCGAAGTCGCAGCAACCTGTCTTCCGTCTACAGTTAAAGTAGCTACAGAGCTCGAATGATCATATGTTCCATAGTTTATCCAAATCTCGTATGCTCCTGCAGTGAAATATCTGTCAGTCCACTCTACATAGTGATTTGCGGCAGTAAACCAAGCTGCTACCTGATCAGCTCTCTGTGTAGATCTTGCATCACAATCTGAATACTCTAAAACAGTATTGTCAGAGCTGTATTCACCTACTGACTTTAATGTAAACTCTCTTATATTTAAACCACCGGTTGAGCCTACTGTATCAAGATATACAGTATAGTAGCCTTTTTTCAAGTTTACACCTGCTGTCATCAGCTTTTCTATTTTATTATTATCAAAGCCTTTTGTGGAAACTGTTGTTCCGTCTTCAGCATAGATGGTGGTGTTTGTAAATGGTGCTATAAATGACTGTCCCTGAATTGTGTAGTGTACCTGATGGTCGCTGCCTGAACCGCCCTTTAGGTAAATATCATACTTAGCATCTGCAGGAACAAAAACATCAAATTGCATATACTGGTTTTGTGTTGACCAACCGTAGGTAGCGTCTTGAGCACCTGTGCCGTATTTGTTTGTCTGTGCCACAGCAGAAGCTGTTGTTTCGCCTGCATAAGTCGTTGTTACTAAATTATGACTACTTGCATCAAAGCTGATGCAGGTAAGACTTGCATCTGTTAATAGCAAGTAACCGCTGCTTGATGCATTATCAACCACTATGCTATACTCTTTGCCTGCCTCAAGCGGCACAGCACCAAAGCTTCTTCTCCCTGATACTTGCGGGTTAGCAATTGTTTTGGTAAATGTTCCTACGGTATGTGTACTATCTTTTGTTACTGTAGTACCGGAACTGTTGTAAGCAAGTGATCTTGTTTCTGTAACGGTGACAGTAGCGTCAACTGTGTAGGTAGAATCAGGATACAAGTTTGCCTTCAACGACAAATCATACACGCCTGAAAATTCAGGTGTAATCTTAAATGTGGTGTTATAACTATTATTTGACATAACAACAACATACGTGCCGTGGTTCTGGTTGTGTCCGTTACCCTGAGTTTTTGTTTTTTCATAATAAGCAGCAATATCATCTGCAACGGGTTCAGCTACAGCTGTATATGTGCCTTCAGACAATGTGTAGTAGGTTTTGCTCTCATCGATTTCTGTATCTTCAGTTAAAGCGTACTCTGTCTTCCAGTAAAACGGATTGTATTCTAATGCGTCTGAGATAGTTTCCTGAACTGAATATCCCAGTTTTACAGGGTCAATCTTATCATCCGGAATCTTACCTACTGACATAGTGTAGAATCTGATGCTTGAGTCACCGCTTATACGCTGGAATCTCATAGTATGTGTACCTGCTTCTAACCATACATCTGCCCATACCATTTCCTGATCATAGTCATTCCAAGAGCCCTGTGAAATGGTTCGTGAAGCTTTTTCTACACCATCTACAAGTACCTTTGCTGTACATACAGAGCCTGCACCTAACTGTGTGCTGATTCTGTAATAGTCGGAAGTTTCAATATCAAACTGGAATTCAACCCAGTTTGAACCGGCAATACCACAGGTAGTGCCATATACAGAACCTGATGCAATATTTGTGTTACTTCTTGCACTTACATCCTTAGTCACAACATTTTCAAGTGTTATGCTTGTAAATTCAAGTTCTTCTGTTTCGAATGTTGTTGAAACTGAGGTCAGAGACTCGATTCCATAAGGAGATACGGCAACCACGCTAACGCTGTACTCTGTACCCGATTCTAAGCCATCAAGCTTAAAATCCAATGTATCTGCCTGTGTTGCATTATAAAAATCAGATGTGAATGTTTTTGTTGCTGCTACGCCTGTTGCTGTATTTGTATATGTTACCTTATACGAACGAGCAAAGTCAGTTTCAGAAGCTGCAAACTTTGTAGCAGCTGTAACTGTAAGCATAGCTGTAGTTTCATAAGGCACAACTGTAACGGCAGCACCCGCAGAAAAAGCAGGAGCGGAAGCCTGAGCTTCACGTACCGCGTCTGTATAGAGCTGATTTGTGCCGTCGGTATTTACTACCCAAGGCTCGCCGATATATGTTCCTGACTTAAAGTCAAGTCTTCTTACTGTAACAACGTTTGTTGTCTTGTTGATTTCTAATAACAAGCCTTGTGAATAAGATTGTGAGCCGCCTGAAATCACTGCGTTTTCCACAGCTGTAAAGCCGCCCGCTTGCTGATAAATTGTTCTCGGGTCATAGATTGATTCGTGTGTATGTCCTGAAACTACAATTACTCTCGGGTTTGCCTTTATTTCTTCAACGATAGCTAATCCTGCGTCTGAGAATTTAGCACAATTAAAGCCGTAGGTTTCTGTGTCCAGAACTGTGTCGTGAAAACCAAAGTGAACGTTTACAAATACAGGACCTGTAGTCTGAGCTAATGCATCATCAACCTGTGCTTTTAAGTAATTTGCTGTATCATCTGTGAAATTACCGTTATAGTCATTAGGAGATATAGAGATAACTTTATAACCTCCGAAATTTTTAACAGAGTTTGTTGTCTGACCTGTTTTTTCAAAAGCAGTCACACACTCTCCTATAACTGTTGAGTCTGAATTCAGCGGTGTTTCGTGGTTACCCATTGCATAAGCGATTTTACCACCTGCAAGCAATGCTTCAATTGTTGTTTTGTCGTCTTCAGTACCAACTTCTGTTGCCAAAAGGGTATCATACAAGCTTGCATCTACTTCATCTTCCATATAGATAATGTCGCCTGCAAAAATGAACCCGTCAAGACTTGAGTCTAATGCGTAATACGCATTTACCGCAGTTTGCAGTCCTGTTGATACTGTATCTTTTCTTTGGTGTGTATCAGAGATAACACCAATACGTACTATGTTTGAGTCTGATGCATCGCTTAATCCTGTCCACGCAAGTGCTGTAAATGAACAAGAAAGCAACATCAACACCGTCAACATAATAGAAATGATTTTCTTGAGCATATTAACATACTCCTTTCTAAATTGTCGTGATTTGTTATAACAACAAAATCTGTAAGAAACGATTTTTGCCTCCCCCCCGGAGCAAAAACAATTTCTTTAAATGTTTAAGAATTCTTAAGGCTTAAATGGCATATTTATCCTAAGCCTAATTCTCTTATTTTGATTATATATAAAAATTCTTAAAAAAACCATTGCAATATGTCACTAAAATATGTTATAATGTCACTATCGGAAAGGGGGATTTCCATAATTATGAAAATTTTGTTAGAGAACAGAAATTTAGCTCAAATTTATCCTGTCGAATTTGGGTATGAAAAATGCTTGCCTAAGCACTTTTTTGGTCCTTACATAAGAAGATATTATCTCATTCACTACATTGTAGACGGCACCGGAACATTTGAAAATCCAAAAGCTACTTATAATTTGGAAAAAGGTCAGGCATTTTTGATAAGACCGGGTGAAGTTTGCACATATTACGCCGATGTAGAGACCCCTTGGGAATATATCTGGATAGGTTTAAGCGGCAAATTAGCCGAAAAATTCGATTTGTGCAGTGACGTATTCGAACCTGATGCAAGCATATTCCTTGAAATGTTAAATGCGGAAAAATATGTCAATCTTGCCCAAGAATACCTTACCGGAGTTTGTTTTAAACTGTACTGTGACATCTTTAACGGAAACAAAAAAATCAATTATGCTGACAGAGTAATTAACTATATTAACACGAATTATATGCACAATATTAAGATATCTGACATTTCGAATTTGCTCAGTTTAGACCGAAAATACTTGGCTCGAATATTTAAAAGCAAAACGAATATGACCATTCAGGAATATTTGACTCATACCCGTCTGACCGAAGCAAAAAGACTTTTAGAAGAGGGGTATAACGTCGCTGAAAGTGCCCACATGACGGGATATAACGACTATATCGTCTTTTCAAAGGCATATAAAAAATACTATGGTTTTTCGCCGATAGAATCAAAGAACAAGTCCAAAAAAGGATAAAAAAATAAGCTGTAGCAAAATTAAATCATTTTGCTACAGCCTTTTTATCTTCTAATCTTTTTTCCAACCTGGAATATCTGAACTTTGAATTGCTGTAAATAAACGGTTTCTGAAGCCGTGATTTTCCCGCTCTAATTTCCATACTAAATCGTGAGCATACTGTCTTTTTGTATTTTTGTCAGCAGGGCAGGAGTTTTTTACAACAGGTAAACTCATTTTTTCTGCATACCTTCTTATCTCGGCTTCTTCTACATAAATAAAAGGGCGCAGGACCGTAACTTCCATTCTTTCTAAGTATGTAACGGGAGAAAATGTATTCATTCTGCCTTCATATATAAGACTTAAAAAATACGTGTTTAAAACATCATCAAAGTGGTGTCCGTAAACGATTTTATCAAGATTTCGCTCTTTCACTGCTGCACACATAGCTCCGCGACGCATTTTAGCACATAATGAGCAGGGATTTTCTTCCTTTCTTATGTCAAATACTATCTGTTTTATATCGGTTTTTTCTACTGTGTACGGGATATTGTGTTCTTTACATAAATCCGAAATCGCCGAATAGTCCATATCAGGAAACCCTAAATCTATCGTTATTGCCTCTAAATGAAACTTTTTTGGGTAAAATCTTTGAAGTGTTTTCATTGCAAGCAGTGCGACTAATGAATCCTTGCCGCCTGAAACACCCACTGCGATTTTATCGTTTTCTTCTATCATATTGTAGTTATCTACTGCACAACGCAGTCTGCTCAAGATTTTTTTCATCAAAATCTCCTTTATATCTTATACGCTTTCTCTGTAGGAAGTGCAAACACTACTCCATTCGCTGCAGAAGTTAACCCAAATTGTTTATTTACATCATCCATAATCTGTTTACTTGTATTAAGCGGTGCAAGAATTAAAAGCATTTCACGTTCGCCGTCTATATCGGTTTTTCTGATTTCTGCAAGCTGTTCAAACTCTGCAAGTCTTCCTTTGATAACTGTCCCGCCGGTTGCACCTGCTTTTCTTGCAATCTGCATTACATCATCAGAATATCCTTCGTTTACAGATATAACGATTAAATTGTTGTGATGCTCGTTTTTCATTGCTCCATCTCCTTTTTCCGTGTTATTATCGCTATTAAAATCTAACATTTCTACCAAAATTCTGCTTGCAGCAGCAACTTTTAAAACTATCATAAGTCCGCCGTATTTTGCATGGCTTTCAAATATCGTTCCGAAGTTTGCCATCATATTTTTAACAGTACTTTCTATGCCAAGACTTATGATAATATCTTTGTCGTTTGTTCCGAGTCCGAATATATCCATCATTTCTGTCGGTGCTGTACCGAAGCCGACAGTTTGAAAATTTATGTTCACATTTATATCTTCTAATTCTTTGATAAGTTTTTTTCCTTTGTCGCGTTCTACTATCGACAAAAGAAGCATCGGCCTTTTACTCATACGTTTCTTCCTCCTCATCAAAGAATATAATATCATTTTCAACCATACTGATTTCTGAATGGAATTTTTTAAGCATTTTTGCACGTCTTCTTCGCTCAAATAATCCTAATGTCTGTATGGTGATAAGCGGTGTCATAGCTATCATAGCCACGATTCCGAATGCGTCGGTCATAATATTGCCGCCAACGGCTTCGCAAGCTCCCATTGCAAACGGAAGCATAAATGTTGATGTCATAGGACCGCTTGCAACACCACCCGAGTCAAATGCTATACCTGTATAAATATTCGGCACAAAAAAGCTTATAATGAGCGATATTGCGTACCCGAATATCAAAAATGGTATTACGGGTACTCCTGTTAAAACTCTTATCATCGAAATGCCTACAGAAAGAGAAACACCGACAGAAAGAGCAACAGCAACCGATTTTTGCGAAATAGCACCGTTTGTTATTTCGCTAACCTGTCTTTTTAAAGAGTGAACTGCCGGTTCTGCCGAAACTACAAAATAACCCATAACCATTCCTATCGGTATAAGCATATTTTTAAAAGTACCGCCTGCGATTTTTGCACCTATTAGTCTTCCTGCAGGCATAAAACCGACATTAGCACCTGTTAAAAACAGTACAAGACCAATATATGTGTATACAAAACCGACAGACATTTTAATCACATTATGTATGTGAAATTTTCTTGCAACAATCTGAAAAATAATAAATACCAAAACAATAGGAACAAAAGCAAGTGCTACCTCTTTTGCATAAACAGGCAACGCGTGCGTAAACTGACGAAAAGCTTGTGTTGTAGTAAATATATCTGTGATTTCATAAACACTCGTCGCCGGATGCGGCTTGTAAAAGATACTCAATAAAAGCACTGATAAAATCGGTCCTATACTGCAAAGTGCAACTAAACCGAAGCTGTTTTCTCCGGCGTGTTTTCCTTTTTTTGCAGATGCCAAGCCTGCACCCAATGCCATTATAAACGGCA
>CAZCOF010000001.1:3918-37774 GCA_964500095.1 uncultured Oscillospiraceae bacterium | reverse complement strand
ATCACTTCCAGCAAATAAAGTAAAACAAATTTTTATATATTATGTTTGACGGTTGTGAAAAAGTAGTAGGGTAATTGCCCCACCTGCTATTTTTGTGAGCGAAATGTTTTCATTTTGTTGCAGCTTTTTTTTGGATATGTCATCGGGACTATAAAATAAACCTTGCAAAAAATTTGCCTGTGTGATACAATTATGATATTGTTAGTAATATAATGCTTGTATTGGCTCGTGTCGGTATAGGTTTTCAAATAAATACAGGCATTTACGAAATATGCGGGAGTGCACAATTTTGAACAACTGATAATCAGGAGGTTATGTGAATGAGCGACAAAAACGCACAAACACAGATTAAAACAACCAATGTACAAGCCCCAAAAAATAACGAGCGTAATAAAATCCGTTGGATGATGGTTTTTTATGACAGTGCCATCTATGTTTTTTGTTGGATTGTTGTATTGTTCTTGCATCATTGGACAAGGAAATTTACAACAACTGCATCAACGTTCTTTTATGTGGTTGTTGGATATGTTTTCTTTTTCGGTTTCAGATTCATCTTTAAAGGCTACAAACAGATCCTGCGTTATGGTTCGATAGCTGCTTTCTCCAGAGAGTTGTCAGCAGGCATTTTAGGTGCAGGAATGCTCTTATTTTTCAGCATAATATTCGGAGATGTACTCAAAATATCAAAAGTGCCGACTATAACCTTAATATCATTTTCGACATTATATATTGTGGTAAGTATCGTAACCAAAGTATTTTATTCTTATCTTTACAGCTTTGCATTGAAAAATTCCACCACATCGAAAACCATAAGGCGAATACTTGAGCTGTTCGCACACGTGGATTTTGATTCAAAAGAACCGGGTGCAGTTCTTCGTTTTGTACTCGAATCTGACAGGACTCAATCACCAATCAACGAAATACAGAACATTGTAGAACAGTTCGCAATACGCGGAGCTGTGACAAATATTACTCAGATAAACAAAGGGTATGTAAATCGCACATATAAAATAGAAACCTTGTCGGACAGAGGGAATGTGCATATGTATACTCTTCAGCGTATCAATACAAATGTATTTAAAGACGTTGATGCACTGATGAATAATTTCAAACTTGTAACCGAGCACCTGTACGGAAAGTTTCTTCTTCCGGGACATAGCAAAAAAGGCTCTGTCCAGACGTTAAGACCGACAAAGGATGGTTGCTCATACTTTAAAGATGATTCAGGTTGCTTTAGAATGCTTACATACTTTGACAACGTTTATTCTCTTGATATTCCCGATAGTCCCGAAACATTCTACAACACCGGTGTTGCGTTCGGTAAGTTTATGAAAGAGCTGTCTGATGTGGATATAAAGGATATCAAAGAAATTCTCCCCAATTTCCACAACACGAAAAAACGTTATCAAGACCTTGAAGAGTCAATCGCAAAAGACCCTAAAGGTCGCGTCAAGGACGTAACAAAAGAGATTGAGTTTATTCGTGCAAGGGCGGATAGGTACGGACTTATAAGCGAAGCACTCGAAAAAGGATATATTCCTACAAGAATTTGTCACAATGACTGTAATCTTAACAACATTCTTTTTGATAATAAAACACACAAGCCTGTGGCTATTATTGACCTTGATACCGTTATGCCGTCATCACCGCTTTACGATTTTGGCGACAGTATGCGTATAGGAACAAATACCGCAAAAGACGATGAAAAGGACTTATCTAAAGTTTCGTGTGATTTAAATCTCTATGAACAATATGCCCGCGGTTATTTAGAATCCTGCGGCGATATATTGACAAAGGAAGAATTAGAGCTTTTGCCCTATTCGTCAATCATTATAACATCAGAAGACGGAATTCGTTTCTTAATGGATCACATCGACGGAGATACATACTATAACATCTACTATCCGGGACAAAATCTTGACCGTGCAAGAACACAGCTGGCACTTGTGGATGATATGGAAAAGAAGCTGCCCGAAATAAAAGAAATTTTACGCAAGATATATGCAGAACTCGGACTTGTTGCAGAAATCAATTAAGAAAAGATTTGGAGTGTATGAAATGAAAAACTTAAGAGCCATTGTACCGGCAGCAGGAAAAGGCAGGAGACTACAAAAAATCAGTGGCGATACACCTAAGGCTATGTTTAAAGTCAATAACAAACCTATGTTGGAAATTGCACTTGAAAATATCAGTTTTATTGATGATGAGAACATATACATTGTAGTAGGCTACGGCAAGGAAAAAATTATTGAATATTTCGGGGACAAGCACAACTATACAGAGCAGACCGAACAGCTTGGCACAGGTCACGCTGTAATGACTTGTAAGGATGCTTTTTGCGGCTTTGACGGAAGTGTTTTAGTCACCTTTGGTGATATGCCGCTGTTCCGTCGTGACGAAATGGAAAAGATGTGCCGTCAACACCAAGAAAACAACGCTGACTGCACTTTAATGACTGCTGAAAACCCCGATTTAAAGCTGTGGGCAAGAATCGTACGCGACAGTGACGGAAAGTTTAGTTCAATTGTCGAGGGCAAAGATTGTACCCCCGAACAGGCACAGATTAAAGAGCTTTTCTCAGGCGTTATGGTATTTGACAGCAAATCGCTTTTTGAAATACTTCCTATGGTTGGCTGTGCAAATGTCCAGAAGGAGTATTATCTGACTGAAGTCCCTGAGATTATGGTAAAACACGGAATGAAGGTCGAAACATACTTCACTAAGGACGGCAATGACCTACGTGGCATCAATACGCCGGAAGACCTTGAGATGTGCGAAAGTATACTTTTAAAGAGAACAAGTGAGTAACTCTTAGGGGCTGCAGCAAAATTCATTTTGCTGCAGCTCCTTTTTTAATTCTCTAAAGTGTTGACTTATGCGGCACAAAAGTGATAAAATATAAAGATAAAGTTTATCGGGGGTAAATTATGAAAATTATAGATTTACTAAACAGCAAAAAGCTTTCGCTTTCGTTCGAAGTTTTCCCGCCGAAGACCGAGACAAGCTTTGAAAGCGTAAAGGTCGCAACAGAAAAAATTGCAAGGCTTAAGCCTTCATTTATGAGCGTTACTTATGGTGCAGGCGGCGGAACGAGTAAGTACACTTTAGACATTGCCAAAAATATCAAAAGTATGTACAATGTTCCGACTTTAGCCCACCTTACCTGCGTTTCTTCAACAAAAGAAACCGTAAAAGAAAGGATAAAAGACATAAAAAATGCGGGTATCCAAAACGTAATGGCGCTTCGTGGCGACATTCCCGAAGATATGAAAAATTCTGATAGAAGCGACTGGCATTATCACTATGCGATTGATTTAATCCGTGAATTAAAGGAAGCAGAACCTGACTTTTGCATAGGCTGTGCTTGTTATCCTGAAATTCACCCCGAGAGCGAAAATCAGGAGCAGGATATAAAGTACTTAAAAGAAAAGGTCGATGCGGGCTGTGATTTTATAACTACACAGATGTTTTTTGACAACAATCTTTTATATAACTTCTTGTATAAAATCAGAGAAGCAGGCATTACTGTTCCCGTTATTCCCGGCATTATGCCCATCACAAACGCAAATCAGGTTGCACGTGCTATTTCTTTATCGGGCTCATTTATGCCACAGAGATTTAAAAGCTTGGTTGACAAATTCGGTGAAAAGAGTGCTGCTATGAAGCAGGCAGGAATTGCCTATGCCACCGACCAGATTATAGATTTATATGCAAATGGATTGACAAACGTACACGTATATTCAATGAACAAGCCCGATGTCGCTGAGAAAATTCAGTGTAATCTTTCGGATATTTTACAAAAATGACAGTACAGATTAAAAAATACGACGAATTACCCATTTGTGAAAAGGAAATATTGCGTTATGCAGGCTGCGGTGACACTGCAGATGATGTGTTAAAGCTTTTAAACTCGTGTCTTGATGAAGTGGCAAATCAACTCAAATACAGCGTTTGCTATAGTACACTTGACGTTCGCGTCTTAGATGATGCTTGTGACTTTGGGGTGTTTTGTATTAAATCGTCTGACCTTGCAAAAAGCCTTGAAAATTCTAAAAGCGTGGTGCTTTTTGCAGCGACAATAGGCATTGAAATTGACAGGCTGATTAAAAAATACACTCGCATCTCGCCGTCACGTGCTTTGATGCTTCAGGCAGTAGGCACAGAGCGGATTGAAGCATTGTGTGACGCTTTTTGTAAAGAATTAGGCTACAGCAGACGATTTTCGCCCGGATACGGCGACTTATCACTCGAAGTACAAAAAAATGTTTTTGACGTACTTAACTGCACAAAGCTCATTGGTCTTTCCTTAAATGACAGCTTGCTCATTTCACCTTCAAAGTCGGTGACGGCATTTGCTTTTTCGAAAAATCCCGCAAAAAACAAATGCGAATTCTGCAAAAAAACAAATTGTGCATACAGAGGTGCATTATGAAATTTAAAGAATATTTAAAAAACAATATAGTTTACCTTGACGGGGGTATGGGAACGTTACTTCAGGCTCAAGGTCTTGCTCCCGGTGAGTATCCCGAGCGTTGGAATATTTCGCATCCTGACATCATCACAAAAATACACAAGGATTACTTTGATGCAGGCAGCAACGTGGTGTCTGCCAACACGTTTGGTGCTAATCTTTTGAAGTTTTCGCACGAAGAATTAGACAAGATTGTAGCGTCAGCGGTAAATTGCGCAAGACTCGCACAAAAACAGAGCATAAATCCTGCTGAAAAGTTTGTTGCCTTAGATATAGGTCCGTCAGGAAAACTCCTTTCGCCCTTAGGTGACCTTGATTTTGAAGACGCAGTTTCAATTTTTGCCGAAACTGTAAAGCTTGGCGTAAAATACGGTGTCGACCTTGTTATAATAGAAACGATGAACGACGCATACGAAACAAAGGCGGCTCTCCTAGCAGTTAAAGAAAACTGCGATTTACCTGTAATTGTGACTTGTGCCTACGGCGAAGACAATAAGCTGATGACAGGAGCAACACCAGCTGCTATGGTCGCTCTTTTAGAAGGTATGGGAGCTGATGCAATCGGTGCTAACTGCTCATTAGGACCTGATAAGCTGCGGGGTGTTATAAAAGAACTTTTGCACTATTCTTCCGTTCCGGTAGTGTTAAAGCCAAACGCAGGACTTCCAAAATCAGTTGACGGAAAAACTGTGTTTGACGTATCAAGCGATGAATTCGCAAAAGAAGTTACAGATTTGGTAAAATCAGGTGTTCGCGTAATCGGTGGTTGCTGCGGCACTACACCCGAGTATATAAAAGCATTATTTCAAGCATCAAACGGATTAAAGCCTGTAGAAATTACAAAAAAGAACGAAACAATGGTGTCTTCCTACACCCACGCAGTAATTTTTGGCAATTCTCCTGTTTTAATAGGTGAAAGAATAAACCCAACAGGTAAAAAACGTTTTAAGCAGGCACTAATAGATAACGACATCGATTACATTTTAAACGAAGGGGTAAACCAGCAGGAGTGCGGTGTGCACATTTTAGACGTAAACGTGGGGCTTCCCGATATAGACGAAGTCGCAATGCTACATACTGCAGTCTGCGAGCTTCAGGCGGTAACTAACCTGCCGCTTCAGATAGATACAGCAAATATCCGTGCTATGGAGTCCGCCCTTCGCCGCTATAACGGCAAGGCGATGATAAACTCTGTAAACGGGAAAAAAGAGAGTATGGACGCTATTTTCCCGCTCGTAAAAAAGTACGGCGGTGTAGTAGTTGCCTTAACTCTCGATGATGACGGAATACCGAAAACTGCCGACGGCAGAGTGAAAATAGCGAAAAGAATTCTTTCAGAAGCCGAAAAACACGGCATAGACAAAAAAGACATTATCTTTGACACTTTAGCTATGACGATAAGTGCCGACACTTCTTCTGCCATTGCAACACTTGATGCGTTAAGAACAATAAGAAACGAGCTGCAGTGCCACACATCGCTCGGCGTTTCGAATGTGTCGTTCGGACTTCCCGTAAGGGATGCGATAAACGGAGTGTTCTTTGCTATCGCCTTAGAAAACGGGCTGTCTGCTGCGATTATGAACCCGTATTCAGTTGATATGTTAAAGACTTACTACTCTTATCGCGCGTTAAAGGATATAGACGAAAATTGTGAAGACTATATTGAAGCGTCAGCGAAATTTTCACAAGCTATCGCACCACAGGCCACGCCTGTCAAAACAAAGGAAGATTATAAATCCGAGCTTCAGGCGGCGGTTATTAAGGGCTTTAAGGACAAAGCGGCACAAATTACAGCGGCACTTTTAAAAGGATGCGAGCCTTTAGACATCGTAAACAACGAGCTTATTCCCGCACTTAATATCGTGGGCAAGGGCTTTGAAGAAAAAACAGTTTACCTTCCCCAGCTTTTGATGAGCGCAGAAGCTGCAAAAAGTGCTTTTGAAAAAATAAAAGGCGCAACGAAAAAATCGTCTTCAAAAACAAAGGGCACAATAGTAATTGCAACGGTAAAAGGCGACATTCACGACATTGGAAAAAACATCGTAAAACTGTTACTTGAAAATTACGGATTTGATGTGGTGGATTTAGGAAAAGACGTGCCGCCTGAAGTAATCGCAGAAAAGGCAGTTACGCATTCTTCTCCAATCGTGGGGTTGAGTGCCTTGATGACAACCACAGTTCCTGCAATGGAAGAAACAATAAAGCTTTTGAACAAAGCACTTCCGCAATGCAAAACAATAGTCGGCGGTGCGGTATTAACACAAGAATACGCAGACAAAATCGGTGCTGATAAATACGCACGCGACGCAATGGAAACGGTGCGATATGCACAAAGCATACTAAAGCAAGAAAATGGAGGAAAACAATGAGCAAAGAAAAGACAAAATATACATTTTGGCAACGTGTTGAGAATTTCTTTTACTACTACAAATGGCGTGTAATCGTTGTAATTTTGGTAGTTTTGGCTGTATATTTTTTGTGGCAGCTTTTTCCTGACACAACAAAAACAACAGGGGATTTGACGGTTGTATCGGCACTTGCACATCCCTTAACGGCAGAAGACTACGACCTTGACAGAAGGTTAAACGATGTTATCGCAGACGTTGATAACGACGGCGAAAAGACAGTTGCTTTTCACCCGTACTATATAACAGAAAAACGCACGAGCGATGCAGACGTTATGTCGCAGAGTCAACTTGAGAGTCACTTCAGTGAAGCAAGGGGAGATTTGCTCATTTTTGACGCTCCCAATCTTGCCTACTATTTAAAAAAGGATCTGTTTGCACCCTTAGAAGATTACGTTGATTTATCCGACATTTCCGAAGAAGATATAGTCCGTCAAAACGGAGTTGCAGTCTGTGTTAAGCTTACAAATAGTAAAATGCTTTCGGATATGCGCTTTATCATTGACGAAGTTTATGCAGGGGTTTTGTTTATTCCTGATGATGCAGACGATATCACATTAAAATCTCGGGAAAATACAAAAGCGGCGATTGCAAAATTGCTTGAAAAAAGTGAATAAATAGTAATAAAAGCATTCAGCAAAACGCTGAATGCTTTTATTCTGTCCGGACACTTTTTCAAGCCCGTTTATTATTCTTCAGAAAATGCGTCTTTTCCCAATGAGCATACGGGGCAAACCCAGTCGTCCGGAACATCTTCCCAAGCTGTGCCGGGTGCTACGCCGTTGTCGGAGTCACCGATTTCGGGGTCATATACATAACCGCAGGGGCATACGAACTTTGCCATTTTATTTCCCTCTTTCTTTTTTAATTTTAAATTGCTGCACCGCTCATAATTTCAGATATTACATCCAAAACCTTCTGGTGGCATCCGCCACAGCCCGTTGAGCAGTGTGTTACCTTCTGCACATCTTCAAAAGCCGCCAAAACATCGTCGAACTTTTTGCTGTTATGAAGAGCATCAGCAATGTCATTAAGGCTTACCTGTTTACAATTACAAACCATATAGTTTTCTGTCATATTAATCACCTATTATTTAAAATATCTCTTTAAAAGTCCCTCAAGACCTCTTCCGTGGCGAGCCTCGTCACGAGCCATTTCGTGAACTGTGTCATGGATTGCGTCAAGTCCGTTTTTCTTAGCACAAGCGGCTAAATCAAATTTACCCTGCGTTGCACCGTATTCACAATCAACACGCCAAGCTAAGTTTTCTTTTGTTGTAGCTTTCATATTGGGCTCTAAATCTTCGCCTAAGAGTTCAGCAAATTTTGCAGCGTGCTCTGCTTCTTCATAAGCTGCTTTTTCCCAGTAAAGACCTACTTCGGGAAAACCTTCACGATGAGCAATACGAGCCATGCAGAGATACATTCCAACTTCTGCACATTCGCCGTTGAAGTTTGCCATCAACTGGTCAAAGATATACTTTTTGTCTTCTTCAGAGATATCGGGATTGTTTTTAACTGTTTTTGCATAAACGCCATATTCGTGCTCAGCAGCGAGTGCCGCACCTTCTTCCATTACCTTAAATTTTTCGCCCGGAACCTTGCAAAGCGGGCAAGCTTCGGGTGCTTTTTCTCCTTCGTGAACGTATCCGCATACGGGACAGACAAATTTTTTCATAATTAATTCCTCCATTATATTGTTATATTTTTTTAAATTGCATACATTTTTTGCAAACTCCGAAAAAATAGAGCCTGTGGTTCCTATACGAAAACCCATCAGGTAAATTTTTCTTTATCACTTCAGCCGGAAGCGAAAAGAACATATCGTAAATTCTGTCACATTTTGTACAGACAAAGTGTTGATGGTCTGAGATGTCTGCATCAAAATGCGTTTTTTCGCCGGTGTCAAGCCGCGAAATTTCTCCCTTTTCTACAAGTCTGTTGCAGTTTCTGTAAACTGTGGCAAGGCTTAAATTCGGGAGTTCTTCTTTCAGGTTCTGATGGATTTCTTCGGCAGTCGGATGCGACGTTGTATTTCTTAGATAATTTAAAATACATTCGCGCTGTCGTGAAAAATTCATATAATACTCCTTTTCGTTCCTAAAACGATAATCATTATCACTTTTATTTTAATTATATACAAACTTATATGACTTGTCAAGTATTTTTATAAGTATTTTTTAAAATATGTTGAAAAGTTTAAAACAATGTGCTAAAATAAGATTGAGATTATATCTTTAAATAATTTTAGTCTTAAGGAGTTTAAAAAAATGAGTTTTTCATTTGGAAAAAAGAAGAGCCTGCACATGGCTCCGGACAACAATTTAATAACAAAAAATCCCGACCCTATATTATCGGAAGCTTTAAAATCGGCAAGAATTAATATTATGTACACACTTACCGACGAAGGAGAAGGTGCTAAGATGTTAATGGTTACATCTGCTTTTTCTGCCGAAGGCAAGACCACAACATCTGTAAATCTGGCAACTACGCTTGCACAGACACAGTCAAAGGTTCTTTTAATAGACGCAGATTTGAGAAAGCCCAGAGTTCACGAGTATCTCGATACTAAAAACATCAACGGCTTATCTAACCATTTAGGCGGGTTTGCAGATATTGATTCTGTAATTAACCACGCAGACGGGTTTAACTTTGACTATATCGTTGCAGGCGACATACCGCCTAATCCCGCAGAGCTTTTGTCTTCCAATAAATTTACAGACTTTGTAAAAAATATTAAAGAAAAATATGACTATATTCTCTTTGATACACCTCCGATAAACGCGGTTGCAGACGCTTTGGCGATAGTGCCTACCGTTAAAAATGTTGTATTTGTTTGCCGTTGCGGTGTATCTGTAACAAAGGAAGTTAAAAAGGCTGTTTCCGCATTAGAATTTGCAAAAGCTAAAATTTTAGGTTTTATTACAATTAATGCACGCAAGAGAAAAGCAGACTATTACCAGATGTATCAAAGTTATTATAACTACAAATAAAATCGGGGGCATAAATCTATGTATATAGACTTTCATACGCATATTTTACCGAATATTGACGACGGTTCAAAAAGTGTAGAAATGTCGCTTAAAATGCTTGATATAGCTGCATCAAACGGTGCAAAAACCGTAATTTTAACTCCGCACGTCAATGCGTCTTCTGATTTTGATGAATTTTTGTGTATGCGTAATGAAAGCTACAACGAGCTTTGTTCAGCTATTGAAAAAAATAAGGCAGATACTCCCGAGCTTATGCTTGGTGCTGAAGTTTTGCTTGACGGGTCTCTTTCAGAAAAAGAAAATGTGCGTTCGCTTTGCATCGAAGGCACGGAGCTTTTGTTGTTAGAGTTTCCGTACACCGGATGGAACAGCTGGTACAACCACGAAATATACAATATTATTTCAAAGCACGAGGTAGTTCCTGTGCTTGCCCACATTGAAAGATACCTAAAAGGGCCTAAGGATATTGAAAAATTAAGCTCTTTGATTTCCTTCGGGGTTAAATTTCAGGTCAACGCAAATTCTTTCCTGAGCTTTTCTGCAAGGCGTATAATACGCGAGCTTACAGCAAGCGGACACATTTGGGCAATTGCGTCTGATGCACATAATTTAACAAACCGCTCCTCTGATATTTCTAAGGCATTGCGTGTTTTCAAAAGGAAATTCGGTGAAGAGTTTTTGGACTATATGTACGATAAGACATCGACGCTTTTAAAAAATTATTCCTGCAAATAATCGCAAAATATCCTTATAAATTCAAAAATGTGCGGACTTACAACAAAATATATATTCATTTAAAAGAGTTTTACGAAAGTAAGCTCTTTTTTTGTCGAAAAAATCATATATTCTTCTTCCAAATATTTACAATTTTCTTACAGTAATTGGTATATAATGGAAATAAATTAAGATTTGGAGGAGAACAAATGAAACAACAATTAGAAAAACCGAACCACTTACCGCCAATAAGAAAGGTCAGTTTAAAAAACGCCTTTGCTGCTTTGGATGCCTATGAGCTTTTAGAAAACATTGCGTTATTTATTCTGTCGCGGATATATTTTATGGACTATTTGATTTCGCCCTTTGGTGTTGCCGCGTTTTCGGCACTGTTTTATAGGAAAAAACGGCCGTATTATGTGATTTTTTCATCGCTCGGGGCCTTGTCTGTGACAACTCCCGTTTTTTTCTTTAAGTACACAGGTGCAATTTTAATAACGATGTCAATCCGGCTTATATTTTCAAAAGAGCTGCAACACAAAAAACGTGCGATTGCCGCCCTTAGCACATTGTCGGTATTTCTGACCGGTATAGTTTACGTGATGACAGAAGGTTTTTTTGTCTTTGATATACTTATGCTCCTGTTCGAGTGTGCAGTTTTGTACGTGTCGTTTTTTGTGTTTGACAAGGCTCTTTTTGCAATCAGGGCAGCACTCATTAAGAACACCTTTGAGCCTTTGGGCTTAATGGCAACAATTTCGCTTTTTGCCGCTTTGGTGTTCAGCATCAGCCTGACCAAAAACTTCTGGCCGCTGGCTCACGTTGCCGCAATATTCGGGATATTGTTGATAAGCCTTACATACGGATTTGGTATGAGCGTGGCAACGGGTGTGATTTTCGGCTTTGCACTTTGCTTTTCAACGCCCTACCCGTCACAGATGATTTGTATTTATACGATTTCGTCGCTCGTTTCAGGACTTCTGCAACGTTTTGGAAGATTGGCAGCGTCTTTTGCCTTTGCTCTTACTTCATTAATTACCATACTCGTTCTCTGCCCCGAAGCAAACGGAATTTTGACGGTTTCTTACGTTACTGCTGCTTGTCTGTTACTCTTTTTTGTTCCCGATAAAATCTTCGCTGTCGAAAGAAACGCTCTGCAAAAACCAAGAAAAGAAGCGGCATTGGCAGAAAAAGTCAAATATACAACAGATTTAAAAATTTCTGAAATGATAGACTCTATCGACTCTGTCGGAACGATTTTTCACGAAGTAATCGAATCGCTCCACGATACAAAATACGATACATCAGCTCAAATTCTTCGTGCAACTTCTGACGCTGTGTGCAATGACTGTTCCTTATGCAAATTCTGCTGGAGCAAAGAAAAAGAAAAAACAACTCAGATTTGCGAGCGAATGTTATCTTCAATTAATTCAAAAAGTACGATTTCAAAAAGAGACATACCGAAAGAATTTTCTGATATATGTATAAGGGCAGAAACATTTGTAAGTGAGCTTAACAAAAACTGCGAGTCGCAAAAAATCACAAAAATGTGGTCAGGAAAGGTGCAGGAAAGCAAACGTCTCGTCGTTGAGCAGTTTAAAAATATCACTATGATTTTAAAAAATTTAAAAGACTCCATTCTTTCTAAAACCGACTTTATACCCGAAGCCGAAGCAAAAATTTTTCACGCACTTTCCCATCACGGAATAGAAGTTGACAACGTCTGTGTCCGCCATAATAACGGATATTCGGTGACGTTAGAAAAATTAGCCTGCGACAGTAAAACAGAGTGTGATTTGGTCACGGCATCGGTTATCTCGGAAGTCCTGGAAGTGCCTATGGAAAAAGACCCCAAAGAGTGCAGCACCAATCACTGTTGGGTTACATTCTCTCAAAAGCCGAAGCTTTGCGTGAATGCCGCTATTTCTCACACGACAAAGAAAAGCTCACACGTATGCGGTGATAACGCATCTGTTTTTTTACTTGACGCGGGACAAGTTGCAATTATTTTAGCTGACGGAATGGGCAGCGGAGAAATGGCAAATTTTCAGAGCAGTATCGTAGTCGAGCTTACAAAAAAGCTCCTGCTTTCGGGCTTTAACCTTTCTACTTGCGTGCGTCTTATCAATGATATTTTGATGACGAATTCCGATAAGGACACATTTTCTACAGTCGATTTGTGTGTGATTAATCTTTATACAGGTGTTGCTGAATTTGTAAAGACAGGAGCTTGTGCTTCTTATTTAAAATCACAAAATGCACAAGACGTGGTGACCGCTTCATCACTCCCCGCAGGGCTTATAGGGAGCATCGAGCCTGATTTTGACAAAAAGCTTTTGCAGGGAGATGACTTTTTGGTTATGGCAAGCGACGGGGTAACTGACGTGTTAGATACTGATTCCGGAAATGAAATATTTAAAATCTTAGACGGATTTTCAGGAACTTCTCAGGAGCTTTCCGATGAAATTTTGGCACGTGCCGTTAAAAAATCGGGTGGTACACCGCTTGATGATATGACCGTTGTTGCGTGCAGTATAAAAGATAATATAATTTAATAACACTTTTAAAAAAAAAACATATAATGCAGTATAGAAAGCTTATGGAGATGAAAAAGTATGCACCTATCTTGCAGATTAATGGCGTTACTCGCAGGCGTATTTGCCGCAGGTCTTTTTGCGGGACTATTGCTTCCGCCCGTGTGGCTTGTTGTGATGCAGGGTGCACTTTTAATCTTCATAGCTCTCTGCATTTTGTGCGGTTAATATTACATATAGGGGGAGTTCGTTTATGAAAATTGTTGTTTTGCAGTTCCCAAAGATTATATCTGGTTTACTCAGGTCTATATTTAAAATCAAAAAAAGTGAAGAGCAGTAAGGTCGCCGCCGAATAAGACAGCATTGGTTTTGAAGCCATATTTTTAGTTTATACTGCGTCAAAAAATACCGAAATGCAGGTGCATTTCGGTATTTTTGTTCCTTGTCTAAATGTTTAACTAAATCCTTTGCGTTTTCTTTTTGTGTTAAAATAAATTAAAGGAGTGATAGGATATGAAAACAAAACCAACACGAAAGTTTACACCAGAAGAAAAAATGAAATGTATTAAAGAATATTTCAATGAAAACATTTCTCAACAAGAAATTACCAGACGATATGCAGTTCCTAATTCAACATTTAGAAAAGGGCTTGGATTTTACGAAAATTCAAGAACCAATTCAATTATGTGCGGTGATTACATAGTATCGCTGATAAAAGTAAAAAACAACATTTTTTAATATCGATTACTTATATATAAACTTTAAAACAACCAAAAGCAAAAGTCCGGGAAGACCGAGTATGCCCACAATTGATGCTGATGCAATGTTAATTCCTATAAAAAAACCTGCAGCCGAAAATAAAAGATTGAATATGTAAAGTCCGACCCAACCAAAAACAGTATTTAAAACAAGTAAAAAAAGGCTTTTTACCTGCTTAAAAAACAACAAAACCAAAATAGTCAAAAGTATAATGCACGAAAAAACCGCTATCATAACAGATGTGTTCAAGTTGCTCCCTCCTTTTTGTCAGCTCTTTGTTTGTGAGACTTTTTTTGCAGACAGCTGGCGGTTAAAGTCAAGCTCTGCAGCCTTTAGGCGATATATGGCAGATTCTATTGTGTTTTTGTCACACAGCTCATCAAGTCTTGACTTTAGCATTTTAATTTCTTCTTTTGATTGATTAAATAAAGAAATTTCTTCTTCCTTTTTTATTTTTAACTCCTTTTTTTCTTGAGTACTTTTTATGTGCTGTGAGATTTTTTGTAAACCAAAAACTTGTCCTTCGCTAAATTCCATAAATGACGCCGCCTTTTAGGTATTATTTACTTTTATTATAGTCGTAGTGTCCCAAAAATATGCAAAAAAAACCGAAGGTCAAGCCTTCGGTTTTCTTTTTTAAGCTTAAAAAATTTTTAATACATATTTAGATTTTCAACGTTTTGATCTTCTTCGTTAACGGGAGCACCTGCAGGGCAAATGTTTGCACAGATTCCGCAAGAGGTACACGCTTTAGCATCAATAACATGTGGAAAACCCGGTGTGATACAATTAGTCGGACACATAGACGGACAAAGTCTACAGCCGGTGCACCATTTTTCGATTTTGTATGCCATTTATTACACCTCCTTGTAAAATTATGCAAGCATATTAATTACTCTTCTACAGGAGCGCCTACAGGGCAAACATCTGCACAGCTTCCGCAAGAAATGCAAGCTTCTGCGTCGATAACATAAGGATCGCCTTCAGCGATACATTCAACGGGGCACTGTGGTGCACAAGCACCGCAACCGATGCAATCTTCTTTAATTACGTATGCCATTTATTACACCTCCTTGTAAAAATTATGCAAAAGCATATATCGATTATTCTATAACCTTATCATTTAAGCCGGTCGGCGTGTACTTTTCGCCGATTAAGGCTTTAATCTGCTCGTGGGCATCATCGTCTGCTACGTAGTATGATACGCCGCCTGAGTATTTTGCTTCGCCCGGCAGGGTATAGGTAGATATTCCGTTCGAGCGATAAGCGTCAATTGCCAGAGTCAAAATATCAAGCGTAGAAAGATTAGTGCTGAAATTTTCATTAAGCTCTTTCATAATTGCAGGAAGCTTAAAGATATACTTAAAACTCAGCTTTTGCTTTATTGCTTCTTTTAGAAAATCCTGCTGAGTGTCAATTCTTCCTAAGTCTGCATTGGCATATCCCGAACGAAATCTTAAAAGGCCTTCAACAGCCGCACCGTCTAAGGTCTGCTCTCCTGCCTTTAAGTGGATATGCAAATCCTGAACGGGGTCATCATAGTCCATATCAATAGGAACATTATATCTGACGCCGCCTAAAATGTCAAATATATTTCTCAGGCCTTCAAACGTAACCTTACAGTAGCTGTTTATAGAAAGCCCTGTAATATGACGTACGGCATCAGTAATAAGTTCCTCGCCGTTGTCTTTTCCAAAAAGGCCGTTTATTTTTGACGTCTTCCCGTTGACTTTTACCTTTGTGTCACGCGGGATGGATATTAAATTCATAGTCTTGTCTTCTGTGTTGACATTTAAAAGCATTATAACGTCAGCGCGCATACCGTCAGCATCTACGCCGACAATGAGCACGTTTTTGCTCTTTGTGGTGACGGCGTCTAAAAAGTCATAGGATTTGCCGCCGTCGTAAGACACCAACACCATACTTGCAAAAACTATGGCTAAAATCAAAAGAGTTATTAAAAGGCTTGTAAAAAATTTCTTTTTATTCATAAGTACACCTTTTTCAGTTGATTACAGTTTTAGGGGTATTTTCTTCGGGTTCGCTTTGTTCTGCGTCGTTTTTGTTGTCTTCGCTTTTTTGAGCATATTCTTTTGCTTCATCTTCAGGATAGCCGAATTCTGTCAAAATAAGCTCTTTCGTTTTAGACGGGCTGTAAATATAATAAGAAACTTTGCCTATATAGCGTCCTTCACCAGGAAGAACAAAGCTTTCTAAGTCCGTAGTTTCAGCAGATTTTAAAATTGTCACAAAATCGAGTGCTGATGCGATGGTAAAGTTTGTTTTAACGTTTGAGTATGCAGCATCAATTAAGGCCGGAGCTTTTAGTAAATACTGTGGCTGCATCTTCTGGCGGAAAAGCTCTTTTAAGAATTTTTGCTGAGCGTCAATTCTTCCGATGTCGCCCTTAGCATATTCGCCGGGAGCATATTCGCTTTCGCCCTTGTTGTTGTGGCGGAATCTCACAAAATCGTGGGCAGCCTGTCCGTCTAAGTGCTGCATTCCCGCTTTTAAGTGGATATGCAAATCCTGAACGGGGTCATCATAATTCATATCATACGGAACATTATAGTCAACACCGCCTAAGATGTCAATAATTTCGATAAAGCCGTCAAAATTTACTTCGCAATAGTAGTGAACGGGCATTTTTGTTATTGTTTTAACTGTTTCTATCATAAACTTTTCGCGTGATGAAAAGCCTAAACACGAATTAATCTTTATAGATTTTCCTGTGTTAAGCGTTATTCTGGTGTCTCTCGGGATAGAAAGCACCTTGACTGTCTTGTTTATATTGTCTACGCTAAAGAGCATAATCGTATCTGCTCTCACGCCGTCAGCGTCTACACCTAATATAAGTACGTTGAATTTTCCGTGAGCAGCAGGCTCATCAAGAGAAAATTCAGCAGCACCGAGCGATGTCATATATGAAATTTTTCCGTACCAAATGCCGCAAAGCACAGAAAAAACTGAAAGAATTCCTACCAATATCCACGCGATAACTCGCGTTTTTGTAAAGACAATTTTCTTCATAAAAGCCACTCCATTACAGTCTATTACATATTTTGTGATACCATTATAGCAAAGGTATGTTAATATACTATTAAATTAATATTAATTTTAAATTTTATTTGAGTCTGCTGTACGATTTAGCAGTTAAAGAAATTCCTTTTCTTTCGGCTAATTCTGATACAGTAACCAAGTCAAATCCCATCTTGATAAGCTTGGGAACGATTATTTCGGTTGCCTGAGCTGTCGGAAGGTACAAATCGTGCATTAAGATAATGTCGCCGTCATCTACATCTGATAAAACGGCATCTACTGTCTTTTGTGCATTTCTGGTTTTCCAGTCAAGCGTGTCGATTGACCACAGAATAAAAGGAGCACCTGCTGAATTTATAATACTCTGGTTATAGCTTCCGTAGGGGGGACGTACTAAAGTCGGTCTTTTTCCTGTGACATTTTCTACAACGCCTGCATTTTGGCTAAGTTGGGATATTGCCGAAGCTACAGAAATCGACGTAAGCTTCGGGTGAGTCACTGTGTGATTGCCTATTTCCATACCCAATGAGTGAGCACGAAGCAGTACATCAGGGTAGGCATAAACGCTGTTGCCGACTACAAAAAACGTAGCTTTTGCACCATAAAGCTCTAAGCAATCCAAAATTGTATTTGTGTATTTACTCGGTCCGTCATCGTATGTAAGTGCAACTGCTTTTTCTTTTTTGGGAAAGTCAGCCGTCGAAAGATACCAGCCGTTAGCTAAATGTGTGGGAACATCTGACGCATAAACTATACTCGTTCTTCCGCCGGGAGCAAAAATCTCCGTAACAGGGTCTAAAAACCAGCCGTTTTCAAGATGAGTATGTACATCGCTCGTATAAACGACGGAGCTTGTGTCGTTAATTGTGTATATAGTCACAACGGGGTACAAGTACCAGTTGCTTTCAAGGTGTGATGCCAGCTCATTTTCATCAATTAACTTTGATGTGCCGTCAATGTTATACACCAATGTGTTTGGAGCGTATGCTGTACTATTGGCGGAAGCGTAGGTCATAAATAAAAATAAAGTAAGTATTAAAGCTGTAATTTTTTTCATAAGTAGCCTCCTATCTTGCACCGTTAATCAAACTCCAGAATTTTGGAACGTATTTTTTCAAAACAAGTGAAACACCGACTAAAATTGCCAGAGTAACAGCGGGAAATGTAAGGTATGTTAAAAGTGCAGCCAAAGTCGTATTGCCAAATAAAATGTTAGCTGCTGCCTGCAAAAATTCTAAAACTGTGCCGTGTCCTGCGTAGATGAAAAACGTGATTGAAGTAATAGCGGCAGGTAACGGCTTTATATTTAAAGCGTCGTAAAAATACCAGAATGAAATTACGGAAATTATTAAGTAGGCAGAATTAAACAGGATGAAGCCTGTTTTAATAAACAAAAAGTTTAAAGCTTGTCCCAAAATTATGCCAACTATTGAAAAAATCTTAGTATTTTTACTGCTTTTGTTTACATAGTCAAAAAAGTGAGTGCCCACGTATGCACCTATAATATAGTAAATAAAACAGTCAAGTAAAATAAAGCGTTTTTTTAATGTCACTATAAAAAATTCGCCTAAAATGTCAGATGCGTTTAATGCAATTAAGAAAATAACTGCAAAAAGTCCACCCCACTTGTTTTTTGTCAGCAAGCGGATTACAGGTGCTAAAAGTGTAAAAAGTATCAGCTGGTACATAAACCAAAAGCCTAAGTTGTACTTATAAAAGAAAAGTCCTTCTAAAAAATTTTCTTTTGTAAATAAAAGTCTTGGTGCTAAAAAAAGCTTTTCTGTAACGCCCAGCTTTCCCAGACAATAAAAAAGCAAAAATCTGAACAAATTCCACAAAAGAAAGGGAATTATTAAAGAAAAAAAGCGGCTTTTTAGCTTTTTCGGGTACTTAGATACAGTAAAATCACGGTAAAACAACACACCTGAAATCATAAAAAACGACGGAACGGCAATGGAAGCTATGTTTTTAGATATGAGCCACTCTAAGCCATTAACAAAGGAGGAAAAACCACTTCCGTCAGATAAAGACGGATAAAGCCCTGAGTTTTCTGTATGTATCAAAACTACTAAAATAGCCAAAATTGCACTGTAGCTTGAAAGTTTTTTTCTGTCTATTGTGTTTGACATAAAAAGCTCTCCTTTTTATGATTTTGTAACTATTACCAAAAGCTCGCCTGATTTTACACATATTTTTGCAGATTTTTCTGTAAACTCATTGCTTATACCGTAGGGATTTCCAACGGGCATAAAAGCGTCTTCCAACGGGTAGTAAACGCCCGATACCGAAACGCCCGAGCAGTCTGTCAAGGGAAGTAAGGAAAGACAACAACCGCTTTTTCTATCAATAGAGATTTTATCGCAGACCAAAGTGATATAGGTGTCAACATCAACAATCTCAGCTTTTGCCCCGAAAGTGTGAGCGTATTTTAAAAGCTGGATATTTGCAATCGTGTGGTCGATGCGTTTTCCTAAAGCACCTAAAACGGTAATATTCTTAGCCCCTTCGGATATAGCATAGTCTATTGCTTCCTGCGTATCTGTTTTGTCCTTTACGGGGTTTAAAGAAATTATTTTTTTAGCACGCACTTCTTCTTTTAAAACAGAGTCAAAATCCCCAATAAAAGCATCGGGCAAAACCCCTGCAGAACAGGCAGATATGTATCCTGAGTCTGCGGCGATGATTAAGTCATATTCGTTTATGTTTAGACTGTTGGGCAAATGACGAAATTCACCGCCCGAAAAAATTAAAGCCTTCATTCTTTCATAAAGTCACGAACAGCCTGTTCCACGTCGTCGCAATTAAAGACAGCAGAGCCTGCAACGATGACATTTGCGCCGTGAGAAATCGGAACGCTTTTGTTTTCCTTATAAATTCCGCCGTCTACTTCGATGTCGATGTCGGGTCCAAAGTACGCACGTGCTTTTTCGATTTTTTCGTTTGCTGCTTCTATGTAGCTCTGACCGCCAAAGCCTGCGTAAACTGTCATAACCAATACCATATCGAGTAAATCCTTATAAGGATACAAAAGCTCGATATCAATGTCAGGATTAACTGCAAGACCGCATTTTTTGCCGTGAGATTTGATTTTTTCCAAAGTCTGTCGAACATCGCTGTCGCTGTTTACGTGAAATGTTATGATGTCTGCACCGGCTGCAGCAAAATCGTCAATATATAAAAGCGGGTCTTTAATCATAAGATGCACATCAAATACCAAATTGCTGTGCGGTCTTAGACGCTTAACAACAGGTGCACCGAAGGTGATATTTTTAACAAACTGTCCGTCCATAATATCCAAGTGAAGATAATGTGCTCCGCCGCGTTCTAATTTTTTGATTTCGCTCTCGAGATTAGAAAAGTCCGATGATAAAATAGATGGTGCAAATTTAAACATAGTTTTTTCTCCTTTATTACCAATCTTTGATTTTTTTTAATTCTTCATAAAATGCCGTATAGCTTTCGTATCGGGAAGGAGCAATTTTTCCGTCAGCGAGTGCTGCCTTTACCGAGCAATCGGGTTCTTTTATGTGGCTGCAATGTGAAAATTTGCAGTTTCCTTCATACTTATTTATTTCAGGAAAAAGTGCAGGCAAATCACGATATGTTATATCTTCGATTTCATACGAGCCAAAGCCTGGTGTATCAAACACAAACCCGCCGAAAGAAAGCGGAAAAAGCTCTGTATGCCTTGTTGTGTGACGTCCACGCTGTATTTTATCAGAAACTGAGCCCGTTACAAGGTTAAAACTTTCGCCGATTGCGTTTAAAAGGCTTGATTTACCGACGCCCGAGCTTCCGGCAAGAGCTGTGGTTTTGTCACGTAAAAGGTTCTTTAGCTTGTCCACGTTTTGTCCTGTGTGAGCTGAAAGCATCAAAACAGTAAAGCCGGCTAAGGTATAGATTTTTGCATATTCTTCTGCTGTTTTGGGGTTTAGGTCGCACTTGTTTATACAGATTGCAGTCGGGATGTTTTTCGCTTCCGCCGTTATGGTGAGCTTATCAATAAGCTGCAGTGACGGAGCAGGACTTTCAGCTGCAAACGTTACCAAAAGCAAATCAATATTTGAAACAAGTGGACGAAAAAGCTGATTTTTTCTGGGAAGAATGTTTATCACATAGCCTTCTTTTTTTACATCGTCTGTGATTTCAATTTCTGCTAAGTCGCCGACTATCGGCACTTCTTTATCTTTTCTGAATTTTCCGCGAGCACGGCAGGAGTATATACCGTCATCTGTTTTGACGTAGTAAAACCCGCCGATGCCCTTTATAATTGTTCCTTTTATCATAGGTTTTCCTTTCGGAAGTTAAATTTACGCTGCCGGATTTGTCGGAGCAACGGGTTCGGGCGTTGTGGGTTCGTCAGGTGTTGAAGCCGAAGGCCCTTTACTTATTTCAACGTCAATTGCAGAGCCTTTTTCAACTCTGTCGCCCTCGTCTCTGGATTGTGATACTATTGTGCCTTTTTTTGCATCGTCTTCAACGGATTTTGTTCCGCCTAAAACAAGGTTTGCTTCTTTTAGAATACTCTCAGCTTCTGTTTCTGTTTTACCGATTAAATACGGCACACGGGTGTATTTATCTTCTTCGCCGCTTGATAGGTAAATTGTAACTTCAGTGCCTGAGATTACTTCGCTGTTTGCAGCAGGAGAAGTTCTTACTACGCGGTCTACGGGGATTTCTTCGCTTGCTTCGTAGTCAATTTTCACCCTGAAGCCTTCTTTTTCCAAAGCATCGATTGCATCTTTTTCAGTTCTTCCTTCAACATCGGGAACAGGTATTTTTTCTTTTTCTGCTTCACCGAAGGTCAATTTGATTGTGGCGGTGTTTTTAATATTTTTATCTGCTTTTGGTGACTGCTCTTTTACAACGCCTTCAATGTCTTCGGGAATTTTTGTGCCGTCGGGAGAAACAAGCTCTAACTTTTTGTATTCTTTTTGACTTGTAAGATCTAAAACTTCTTCGTAAGTTAAGCCTACAAAATCAGGAGCTTTAATCTCATTTGCTCCGCCGCCTTTAAAAACTCCCATATATATTGCACCCAGCGTACAAACCAAAATTATTGCAGCAGCTATTCCTGCAACAACAGAGAGTGTGTCGTTTCTCTTTTTCTTCTTGGCATCCTTAGGTGAAACCTTTTTGTCTGTTTTATTTGTTCGTCTTACACCTGTTGAATTATCAGGCTTTTTTGCAGGTGGCGTGCTTTCTTCGGTTTTTTTTGCAGGTGCGTGATTTACGCCTGAGCCTACAGAAACCTTCTTTAAGTCAATAAGCATCTGTGTCGCTGACTGATAGCGTTCATAGGTGTCTTTTTTCATCGCCTTTAAGATTACAGCATCTAAAGATTGTGAAACGTTGGGGTTTATAATAGCGGGTCTTACGGGTTCTGACTCTATGTGTTGCATAGCAACAGAAATTGCACTTTCCCCGTCAAAGGGACGTTTTCCCGTAACCATTTCATAAAGGATTACGCCGAGCGAGTAAATATCTGTTTTTGCATCAACAAACGAACCGCGAGCCTGCTCAGGAGAGAAGTAGTGAACGCTTCCCATCGCCATACCGCCCGTTGTGATTGTCCCCTGATTTAAAGCCTTTGCAATACCGAAATCAGTAATTTTTAAGATGCCTTCTTTTGTAATTAAAATATTTTCAGGCTTTACATCTTTGTGTACAATGCCTTTTTTGTGGGCGTATTCTAACCCTGCACAAATCTGCGAAGCAAAATCAACAGCTTCCTTTTCGGGCAAAACTCCTTTAGCACTTAAATACTGCTTTAAGGTAATGCCTTCTACGTATTCCATAACAATGTATTCGGTGTCGTTTTCGTTTCCTACATCATAAACCGAAACTATGTTCTGGTGGGAAAGATTTCCCGCAGATTGTGCTTCAATCTTAAATCTTTTTATAAATTCTTCGTCTTCGCGATACTCAGGGCGTAAAACCTTGATTGCAACGTATCTGTTTAAAACAAGACACTTTGCCAAGTACACAATCGCCATACCGCCGCGACCGACTTCTTCTATAATTTCATATCTTCCGTCTATAATTTTTCCGTTTGTCATCGTAAATCCCCCAATCAATCAAACTTTATCAAAACAACTGTGATATTGTCGTGTCCGCCCGCTGTTTCTGCTTCTTTTACCAAAACGTTGGCAAGAGCTTTAAAATCGGCGGCATCGGTTATGATAGATAGAATTTTTTCGTCTTCTACCATATTTACAAGTCCGTCAGAGCACAGAAGTAAAACATCTTCTTTTTTGAGCGAAAACTCATAAATGTCGGTTTCTACTGAGCTGTTCGTACCGATTGCCCGTGTAATCACATTTTTTTGCGGGTGGTGCTTTGCGTCTTCTTTTGTTATTTCGCCGCTTTCAACGAGCATTTCAACCAGTGAGTGGTCTTTTGTGATTTGTGTTATTTTGTTGTCTCTTATAAGGTAGAGCCTTGAGTCACCGACTTGGGCTGCTGTTACCTTATCGCCTGATATGACGCACGCAGTAACAGTCGTTCCCATACCGTGAAGCGACGGTGTATTTTTGCTCATTTTATAAACCGAATTGTTTGCACAATCAATAGCCTGTAGTAGGAGTTCCCTTGTTGGTATGTCCGTTTCGACAATCGAATCCTTTAAGGTATTTACAGTCTCAGCGGATGCAACTTCACCTGCGTTGTGACCGCCCATACCGTCGGCGACGACAGCGAGAACAACACCGTTTTTGCCAATTTCTGACACGAAAAACGAGTCTTCGTTGACTGCACGGATTTTGCCCACACTGGTGGCTGAACTTATTTTCATTAAGACATCACCTTTCTTATTTATTTTCTTCTTGTTTTCTTCTGAGTTGACCGCAAGCAGCATCAATATCTGAGCCAAGCTCACGTCTTATTGTTGCGGTAAGACCGCCTGCATTTAATAAAGCTTTAAATTCTTTTGAAGCTTTTTGACTTGTTTTTTTAAAGTTTCGCTCACGTACGTTGTTTACAGGGATTAAATTTATATGAAAGAGTCCGCGTGAAAAAAGCCTTATTAACTCTTTTGCACACTCTTTGGTGTCGTTTTTTCCTTCGATTAAAGCATATTCTATACTTATTCGCCTGTTTGTTTTTTTGATGTAGTCGCACATTGCCGAAACTAATGTATTAAGCGGATATTTTTTGTTTATCGGCATAATTTCGGATCTTAAATCATCAAACGGTGCGTGAAGCGAAACAGACAGTGTAATTGGAAGATTTAATTCTGAAAGCTCATAAATCTTAGGCACAATTCCGCAGGTGGAAAGCGATATATGTCGGTAGCCGATGTTTAATGTATTTTCATCATTTACTATGTGTAAAAACTTTACTACATTTAAAAAATTATCCAAAGGCTCGCCGATGCCCATCATAACGATGTTAGATATTCGTTCGCCCGTTTCTTTTTGTGCTGTTATTATTTGTGAGATTATCTCACCTGCTGTTAAATTACGCACTTTTCCGCCGATGGTTGAAGCACAAAACTTACAACCCATCAAGCATCCCACCTGAGATGATACACATAAGGTGTTTCCGTGATGATATTTCATAAATACGCTTTCGATGTAATTTCCATCAGAAAGACAAAACAAAAACTTAACGGTTCCGTCTTTTTGCGACACCTGCTTTTGGGCAACCTTTAGTGAGTCTATACAGTAACTTTGCGATAACTTCTCACGCAATACTTTTGAAAGCGTGGTGATTTCATCTAAAGAATCGTATTTAAAGACAGCGGGGTAGAGTTGTTTTGCTCTAAACTTTGCTTCGCCCATCTCAAGCAATATTTTTTCAACTTCTGAAAAAGTTAGACTGCGTAAATCTGTTTTCATTGCTTCACCTTAATTTTTTTAATCGGCACACAAAAAAGCCGTCACTATCATCAACGTCGGGGAAAATTTCAATGTAGCCGTTTTCTCCCATTGTTTTTGCCACACCTAAAATATGCTCACTTTCGATTTTATCCAATTTCATATCGGGGTGTTTAGCTAAAAATTTATTTATAAGCTCAACATTTTCGCCCCTGTTTATCGTGCAGGTTGAGTAAACCATCACACCGCCTGATTTTAAATAAGAGTAGGCGGTATCCAAAATCTTTAACTGAATTTCGTTAAGTTCTAAAAAATCTGTTATGTTTTCCTTATATTTTATGTCGGGCTTTCGCCTTATAATACCAAGTCCCGAGCACGGCACGTCTGCTAAAATCTTGTCGGCTTTGCCGACTAATTCTTTATCTATCACAGTTGCGTCATACGGATAGGTTTTTATAATATCAATACCTAAGCCTTCGGCTAAATAGTCAACACTTTTCAGACGGCTTTCATATATGTCGGTGGCAAAAATTTTACCCTTGTTTTTCATAAGCTCGGCTAAATGCGTGGTTTTTCCGCCCGGTGCTGAACACAAATCAAGCACGAAATCACCAGACTCGGGCGACAAAGCAAGGGAAGCTAACTGTGAGCTTTGGTCCTGAACTGTAAATAGTCCTGATAATTTTTTTCGCTTTTCTTCCGTTGCGCCGAAAAGATATAGTCCGCAATCGGTGTATGGAGTTTCTTTGTATTCTATATCTAAATCCTTGAGTTTTTTTAAAAAGTCTTCTTTTGTGGTCGCAAGTGTATTTATTCTGACGCACAAATCGGGTGATAAGTTTCCTGCTGCCATTAAAGACTCTGCACGGTCGCCAAAGCTTTTAACAAAAAACTCAGCCAAAGGTAAGGGGTATGAGTATTTCGTCGATAAATACTCCGTTTTGTCAGTGATTTTTGATAAATCGGGAATTTTTTCGGGGTTTGTGCGGATAATTTGTCGGAGCACTGCATTTACAAACGCTACGGTTTTTTGCCCTGCACACTTTTTTGCAAGATTTACCGACTCCGAAACTGCGGCGTGATCGGGCACCTTGTCCATAAAAAATATCTGGTATGTACCCATTCTTAGTATATTTAAAACTTTAGAGTCAATTTTTTTTAATCTTACAGATGAGTTTTGGCGAATGATGGCATCAAGTAAAATTCTGTTGCGAAAAACACCGAAAACCAACTCTTTTACAAAAGCAGTGTCCAAAGAAGACAGCGTGCTTTTTGACAAAACGTCTGAAAACGCAAGGTTTAAGTACTCGCCGCTATCTGCTTTTTGTAAAATTTTTAAAGCTGTATTTCGCATTGTTCATAACCTTTCTTACATCATAGCCTGTCCGTGCTCGTCTAAAATTCCAATGCGGCAAACAGAATACTCGCCGCCTGTTTTAAAACCATCTATGTATTTTTCCATAGCTGTTACCAATAAATCTGCCTTTAAGTTCGCTTCGCTTCCCGCTGAAATTACGGCACGAACCTTGCCGTTATCTATACAGCAAATATCTAAAATGTCTGGTTTTATGTCAGCGACACCTTCAGACCTTTTTGTTTTTTTAATAACTTCAATTGAAGACATATCCAAAAAAGCATCAATCTGCTCTTGTGTTATGGGTACACAAAATCCAATTTCATAAGACGCATAGCGGATATGCTTTGCTTTTTTGCTCGTTTCGTTAAGCTGGGTAATCTGCGGAATTTCCATACCCAGGGGGAGTTTTCCTTTTAAGTTTTTTAAACAATCAAGCATTGATACACCCGCTTTAAATTCTACGTCGATGTATTCGCAAGTTGATTCAAATCCTACAGAAAGCGGAAGCAATACTGCCATTTTCGGATGCGGGTTAAACCCTTCTGAGTAAGCAAGCGGAAGATTAGCTCTGTGAAAAATTCTTGTAAAAAGTCTTATTAAATCTAAGTGTGACACGTATTTCATATCGCCGTATTTTGTAAATTGTAATCTATACTTAGCCACAAAAACCACCCCCGAAAGCATGAGTTATGCCACAGCCCGAGCATTTTTCGCGGCAGTTGTTTGTAGTTTCTCCCCGCTTTGCCTTTTCGCTTTCTTTTATTAAAAATTCCTTTGTGACACCAACATCAATGTGGTCCCAAGGCAAGATTTCATCATACGAACGCTCGCGACTATTATAAAAATCAGGGTCAATGCCTGTGTTTTTAAACGCTTCATACCAGATATCGGGGCGAAAATGCTCATGCCACGAGTCGAACTTTGCACCAAGTCTGTGTGCTTCAGCTAAAACACGAGCCAATCGTCTGTCGCCGCGTGCTACAATTCCTTCTAAAATGCTCAAGTGTGAATCGTGCCAGTTGTATGAAACATAGCGGTTTTTGATTTGTTCTTTTAAAAACATTTGTTTTTCAAATAGCTCATCTTTTGAGTTTTGTGCCACCCACTGAAAAGGAGTAAACGGCTTTGGAACAAAGGAAGAAACGCTCACTGTTACACGCAAATTTTTATTTCTTATTTCCTTTGGCGTCTGCTTATAGAGAGCCACAACTTCGTCAGCCAAACGTGAAATTCCCGCTACGTCATCTTTAGTTTCTGTAGGAAGACCTATCATAAAGTAGAGCTTAATCGTGCCGTAGCCGCCTGAAAAAGCGGTGGTTGCAGCATTAGTTAAGTCTTCTTCAGTTATATTTTTGTTTATTACGTCACGAAGTCTTTGAGTGCCGGCCTCAGGGGCAAAGGTAAGTCCTGATTTTCTCACCTTTTGAACCTTTTGCATAAGTTCTAACGAGAAGTTATCGAGTCTTAGTGACGGCAGAGAAAGACCGATTTTTTCTTCTTCGGTTAACTCTATAAGCCCGTCGGTTAATTCCTTTAATTTTGTATAATCACTCGTTGAAAGGCTGGAAAGTGAAATTTCTTCATAGCCTGTATTTTTAATGAGCCTTTTTGCTAAATCTAAAAGCATTTGGGGACTTCTTTGGCGGACTGGTCTATAAATCATACCCGCCTGACAAAATCTGCAGCCCCTGATACAGCCCCTGAAGATTTCAAGCATTATTCTGTCGTGCACAATTTCCATAAAGGGAACAATGATGTTATCGGGAACAAAGCAATTGTCTAAGTCATTTACTATGCGTTTTTTGATTTTTTCGGGTGCAGCGTCATAGTTTTTAGAAAAACGCTTAATTGTGCCGTCTTCGTTATATTCTACATCGTAGAATTTCGGCACGTAGACACCTTCGATTTTTACGACTTCACGCAAAAACTCGTCTTTTTTAGCACCCTGAGCTTTCATTGTGCGATAAAGGTCCATAACTTCCATTATTACTTCTTCGCCTTCGCCGAGTATAAAAAAGTCTATAAAAGGAGCTATCGGCTCAGGGTTATAAGCACACGGACCGCCCGCACAGATAATGGGGTCGTCTTCTGTTCTGTCACATGAGTAAATCGGGATGTTCGAAAGCGAGAGCATATTTAAAATATTGGTGTAGCTCATTTCGTACTGAAGCGTAAAGCCCAAAAAGTCAAAATCACGTGCCGGCGTTTTTGTCTCTAAAGAAAACAGGGGGATATCGTTTTTTATCATTTCGCTTTCAGCATCAACCCAAGGAGTGAAAAAACGCTCGCAGTATATGTCTGTCACCGAGTTTAAAAGGTGATAAAGTATCTTCATACCCAAGTGCGACATACCGATTTCATAAACGTCGGCAAAGCAAAAGCCAAATCGGATATTTATGCCGTTTAAGTCTTTATGCACGCTGTTAAATTCATTGCCGATGTAACGAGAGGGTCGGTCAACGACCTTTAAAATTTTATCTAAATCCATTTATTATATCCTTCCTGCAATTTGTTTTAAGTAGTTTAGTGACGAGAGTCTGTAGCCCGTGATGTTCTCTAACATTTTTTCGCTGCAGCTTTCAAATTCATCAAGATTGGTTTTTGAAAGAGCGAACGAAAACGCACGCTTGTCGTCTGAATCTTTTACATACCTTAGGGCGGTGAGCGTATCGGGTGAAATTATCTGCGTATCGGGTAGTGTACCGCAACCGCGACACACAATGCCACCTTCGATTGGCGAAAAGAAACAAAGTTCTTGTGTTTCGCCGCACTCTACACAGCCGTCTAATTCGGGGGCGTAACCCAGCAAAGACAAAAGCCTTAGCTCAAACACGCATTTTATAAGCCTTAAATTTTTGTTTGAATTTGCCAAAAGGTAAAACGTGTTTAAAATAAGCGGAATAATTAAAGCTGCGTCTTCAGGTGCGGGAGATACGGATGCTGTAGCTTCTGCAATATATGTAGCGTAAGAAAGCCGCTCAATATTTGAAGATAAGCCGTAGAAGCTGTCAGATAATACTGCCTGCGTCACAATATATCTTCCGTTTGACTCAGTTATTAAAAAGTCAGAACAGGAAAAGAGCGAACAGCCGGAAGCAAGCTTACTTTTCATACTTTTTACGCCTTTGGCAGAAGCTGAAATTACGCCTGAATTTTCAGTTAAAATCTTAATAATTGCGTCTTTTTCGCCGACAAAGGTTCGGGAAAGAACTACGCCTTTTGTTTTAATTTCCATAAAACACCTTTAAATTTCAAAACCGAAGTTTGCAATTTTTCCGCGTTTGTTACGCCAGTCTTCGTTTACCTTTACCCAAAGCTCTAAATATACCTTTTTATCGTGCATACGTTCTAAATCTTCTCTTGCCTGCGTGCCGATTTTTTTAAGTAAAGCTCCGCTCTTTCCTATTATGATACCCTTGTGGGACTGTTTTTCGCAGTAGATATTTGCTTCTATTTTAAGTGTGTCCTTTGTGTCCTTCATAGAAAAAATCTCAATCGCAATACCGTGCGGAACTTCTTTGTCCAAACTACGCAGGAGTTTTTCGCGAATAACCTCTGCTGCCATCTGTCGTTCGGGCTGGTCTGTTATCATATCTTCAGGGTAAAATTGCGGACCCTCAGGGATGTGCGGTGTGATTTCCTCCATCAGTGCATCAATTCCGTTTTTCTTCATCGCAGATATAGGAACAACAGCACAAAAATCAAATTTTTGCGTGTACTTTGCAATCACTTCTAAAAGCACATCTTTTTTTACTGTATCGATTTTATTTATAACTAAGATTACAGGTGCTTTTTGCTTTTTTAAGCCTTCTATAATGCGTTCTTCGGTTCTTCCGACATTGCTAATTGGCTCAACCAAAAACAAAATCGCATCTGTATCGTGCATTGCTTCTGTTGCGTTTTTTACCATAAGCTCGGCGAGTTTGCTTGTAGGCTCGTGAATGCCGGGCGTATCGGTAAAAACAATCTGCATATCGTCTTTAGTTAAAATGCCTAATATGTTATTTCTTGTCGTTTGGGGCTTGCTTGAAATAATAGCGATTTTTTCGCCTACCAAACGATTGATAAGCGTGGATTTTCCCACGTTCGGACGACCTATAATACTAACAAAACCTGATTTAAATTCCATATCCTACCTCTATTTTAAAAATTTCTTTCCGTGAAACAGCACCGTTAAGCCAAACTTAGGGAGTGCCAACATTCTTACAAATCTCGACGGCTGTTTTATAAGTCTGTAGAGCCATTCGATGCCGAGCCTTTGGTAAATTTTCGGTGCTCGCTTAACTGTCCCTGCAAAAACGTCTAAAGACCCGCCAAGCCCCATTGCGACTTTAACATTTAAATCAGAATGTGCATCAATCCAACATTCCTGTTTGGGAAAGCCTAAGCAGACAAACAAAATGTCGGGAGCTTTTTCGTTTATATCGGCAATTATTTCCTTTTCTTTTTCAGCATCAAAATAGCCGTCGGCTGCACCTACGATTTTAATACCGGGATAAAGTGAAACGATTTTTTCAGCAGCAGCGTCAGCCACACCCGGCTTTGAGCCAAAAAGATAGAGCGTTTTTCCCATCGGGGCACACGATTTTAAAAGCTCGTTAGTCAAATCAAATCCGCTCACACGCTCAGGCAGTGATGAGCCTAAAATTTTAGATGCATATACAACGCCTATGCCGTCAGCTGTGACTAAGTCACCACGATTCAGGACTTCTTTATAATCTTCATTTTTATAAGCGTGCAAAATAATTTCAGAGTTTGGCGTGTAGACTTTAGTTAAAGTATCTTTTTCTAAGGCTTGTACTAAAAAATTCGTAGCACCGCACATATCGAATGTGTCAACGCCCACGCCTAAAATATTTAACTTTTTATTCATAGCTTCCTCCAAGATATATAATCTGCTTGTCCGCAGTATCAATTTCATCTATGGACAAAACAGGAGTTATCATTTTAATTTTTATGTTTTCGCATTTTGCCCGAACTGCACCTGTTAGCGCCCAGTCAGAGCCGAATACACTTTGCACGTGGTCTTTGTAGTAGCTCACCTGTGGGATGATAACTTCTTCGTTCAGCACAACTATCGTTTCCTTTTCGCCTGATAAGACTTCGGGTTCTAATTGCTCACAAATTTCTGTGACTAAGGCGTTATCGGTTTCGCTCACACGACGGTAAGTGTCAAGCTCGTTTACGTTTGCACAGCTAAACACAAACACAATTATAAAAAGAGATATAAACCTGATGGTTTTGTTTTTTAAAAGCTTTGAAAGTAAGCTTGCAGAAATTATCGCAAGTCCTATAAAGCAAGGAACGATACTTCGGTAAGTAAGCCACACTGTTTCTGTTAAAACATTCGGCAAAAGCGGTAAAAATGTAAGTGATACGCCAAGTAAAAGCGAACGTTTCACATCTGCTTTAAATTCCTTTTTTATACCGAAGTGGGTACAAAGCAAAGAGATTAAAACAGCAAAACCCAGACGCACAATTCCTGAAAAATTTTCTGTCATCAGCCTAAATCCGTTTGTTGCACCTTTGAAAACTGTCAAAATTCCGCCTTTTATCAAAATTTCAAAGAACTGATAAAAAAGCTCATAAAATTTTTGCCCTAAATTTTCAAAGCTCATGCCGTTTGCACGGCTGCCTAATGCACCGATGGAGCCAAAAAGCTTATAGTACAAAAGCATCAAAATTCCCAACGCTACGGGAGTTGTTAAGTATATCAACTGCTTTTTTATGTCTTTTTTTGAAAAAACTATAACAAAAAACTGTATGAGTGCTGACAACACCATAACCGACTCATAAAACCCGAACGACAAAAGTGTGAACACCGCATACGGGATATATAAAAGCTTTTTGTCTGTATCAATTATTTTTATCAGAAAGTGCGATGCTAATCCTAAAAAGAACAACCCCACACAAATTCGGCTTGATGCTGAAACCCAGTATGTTCCTTCAAATCCCAGCGGGCATAATAAAAGTATTGCGTACAAAAAGGGTGTTACGTGAATATCTAACCGCTTGAGTAGATTTGCAACCAGTTTTGTTCCGAAAAAGAACAAAACAGAAATTATTAAAGCTACAAAAAACAGATGCGGATAAAACGCACCCCAGACCGTCGGGTCTAAAATACTTGCAAATGGTCTTGTTGAAATCGTGCCTATGTTTAAAAACACGTGGCTTACGTTTTCATACAAGGGATACCCGCCGTACTGAATATAGTCATCTAAAACAGGAAAGTAGCAAAAACCAAAAGATGCCACCTTAAAGATGAGTGCTGTAAAAAAAGCAATGTCTAAAAATATTCTGTTTAAAGACGTTTTCATACATTCACCCACTGTTCCTGTTTGTATATCATATAAATTATAGCATAGAAAAGCTTAAAATACAAGAAAAAAAGACGTTATTTTTATAAATAACGTCTTTTTTTATATTATTTAGTTAATTACTGTGCGTGATTTAAAAGCTCTGCGAATTTACCGCCGGAATTTGCCAGTTCGTCGTAATTTCCTTCTTCGATTATCTCGCCTTTTTCAAAAACCATAATTCTGTCAACATTTTTAATGGTTGAGAGTCGGTGAGCGATAATGATCACCGTATGCGACTTCATAAGCTCTTCCATAGCACGCTGTATTGCACGCTCTGAGATGTTATCGAGTGCCGATGTTGCTTCATCAAAAATTAAAACATCGGGGTCTCCTAATACTGCACGGGCAATGGCAACTCGCTGCTTTTGACCGCCTGATAAATCAAGCCCGCCGTCGCCTACTATGGTGTTCCAGCCGTGTTCTAACTGGTTTACAAATTCGTGAACGTTTGCAATTTCCATTGCGTTAATGATTTCTTTATTTGTGGCATTGGGACGTGCAATTTTTATGTTGTCCCAGATTGAGCCGTAGAAAATAAAGGGGTTTTGCGGAACGACACCAAAGCTTACACGAAGATCGTGAGTGGGGTAGTTTTTGACGTCTTGTCCGTGAACTAAAACGCGTCCCTCCTGAATGTCATAAAGTCTCATTATAAGCTTTGAAAACGTACTCTTGCCGCTGCCTGATGAGCCGACTAAGGCGACTGATTCGCCGTAGTTTATAGAACAGTTTAGTTTGTCAAAAATTTTAACATTGTCATAAGCAAAGGTAACGTCAGAAAACTCAATACAAGGAGCATTCTTTGCCATATTTGACTCTTTTGATATTTTTATGTCTTTTAAACCTGTTTCCTTTTCAGGAACTGATGTGTCAGTTTCTAAAATATCGGTAATTTTATTAAGTCCTGACATTGCACTTGCTTTTTGTAATCCCAGGCTAAGCCAGGAAAGCAAAATCGTTAAAATTTCGCTCATACTGGATAAAAACGCATACAAAGTACCGATAGAAACTCCGCGGTAAACACAAGAAATTGCACCTACCAGATAAATCACAGCAGTGCCTACATAACGTAAAAGTTCGATTTTTACACTTTCAAAATGTTGTGAAATTGACATCGTAAGACCGCTTTCGTACATTGTTCCAAGTTTTTCCTGAAAGTCGGTTAAGGTGTTTTCTTCAATTGAATAAAGCTCAACTGCATCAATGCCATTTAGTGTGTCGGTTAAATATTTTGAAGCTTCTGACTCGCTTTTTATGTAATCACGCGAAAGCGAGCGGATTTTTTTTCTTGCGTATCTGTTGAATATCGCCATTAAGATGGTGACAGCAAGCAAAATCAAAGTCAACACCGCATCGTAAAAAATAAGTGCTGAAAGAGAAATAACAAAAGCAACTATCTGATAAGGCAC
>CAZCOF010000001.1:0-3818 GCA_964500095.1 uncultured Oscillospiraceae bacterium | reverse complement strand
TCGTTTCCGACTAAAGCTTCGTTTGCAATGCCGTCATCGACAATGTATTTTATGATAAACGGCTGAATGGCAACAAAAGCACCTACAATCAAAGCGCAAACTACGGAAAAAATCAGTTGCGGTTTGAACTCTTCTAAATACGGCCACATTTTGCTCCAAAAGGATTCTTTTGTTTTTTCTTTTTTCATAACATCCACCCACTCTTTCAAAATTGAATTTGTTTGTTTTTGTTATTTTTTAAGATTAAAGACATTATGGCATAGGCAAGCTTAAAAGTCAATATAAAAAAGATAAAAATTTGATTACCGTAATGTTAAATTTCTGATATAAATTCAAAAAAACATTGTAATAGTAACTAAAATGTACTATAATATAATAGAATTGATATGATTATAATTAGCGGAGGTATCACTATGTCAACAAAATTATGCGTTTTATTCGGCGGCAAGTCGTCAGAACACGAGGTTTCGTGCAAATCGGCGTACAACGTTTTAAAAAATTTAGATAAAGAAAAGTACGAAATAATAAAATTCGGCATCACAAAGACGGGAGCAACGTGGCTTTATACCGGCGATGATGAGTCAATTAAAGACGGCACGTGGGAAACTCACGATTGCACGGCGTGTGTAATTTCACACTGCCCGAAAACAGAAGGTTTAATTAAGCTTTTGCCAGACGGAACATTTGAAAAAATCAAGGTTGATGTATTTTTCCCTGTCCTACACGGCAAAAACGGAGAAGACGGCACAATTCAGGGTGTGTTTGAGCTTGCACAGATTCCTTATGTAGGAAACGGTGTTGCAGGTTCGGCACTTTGTATGGATAAGATTTTTACAAAGAATATTTTAGAATGTGCAAACATTCCCGTTACTCCCGGTTTTTACATAACAAACGGAGAAAATGATGCTGAAAAAGTGAACGAAAAAATAATGGCGGATTTCGGCTATCCCGTAGTTGTAAAGCCGTCTAATGCAGGCTCATCTGTGGGTGTATCGTTAGTTGAAGAAGAGTGCGAGCTAAAGAAGGCTTTAGATATTGCATTTTTAGAAGACAGACGAGTTTTAATTGAGAAAAAAATCGAAAAACGTGAGTTAGAATGTGCAGTTTTAGGAAGCCACGAAAAAGCTTCAGCATCAGTCATAGGCGAAGTAATCACGCTTTCTAAGATGTATGACTACACAACAAAGTACGTGGATGCTGCGACAAAAACGCAAATTCCGGCAGAAATAGACGAAGCAATCTCTGATGAAATTCGCACTTTAGCTGTTCGTGCGTTTTTGGCTTGTGACTGCACAGGGCTTGCTCGAGTTGACTTTTTTGTTGAAAACGGAACGAACAAGATTTACTTAAACGAAATAAACACACTTCCTGGCTTTACAAACATCAGTATGTATCCTATGCTCTGGGGTGCAACAGGCGTCGGCTATACCGAGCTTTTAGACAGAGTAATTGAGCTTGCTCAAGAATCAAAGGAGTAAGAAATGCTACAAAAATTTATCGGCGTGTTTGACTCAGGACTTGGCGGTCTTACGTGCGTAAAAGAAATTATGGATATTATGCCTGATGAGCCGATTGTGTATTTCGGTGATACGGGCAGAGTCCCCTATGGCTCAAAGTCAAACGAAACCATTATAAAATATGTAAAAAGCGATATAAGGTTTTTAAATACCTTTGATTTAAAAATGATTGTTGTTGCGTGTGGTACAGCAAGTGCGATAGCATTGCCCGTGCTGTGCGATGAACTCACCGTTCCGACATTCGGCGTTGTAGATGCTGCGGCGAAAGAAGCCGTAAAATCTACCAAAAACAACAAAATAGGTATAATAGGAACGGCAGGCTCAATCCGTTCAGGCGCGTATGAAGAAAAGATAAAAAAATTAAATCCAGAAATTAAAACCTTCGCCCGTGCGTGTCCTTTGTTTGTGCCGCTTGTTGAAGAAGGTTATACAAAAGGGCAGATTGCGTGCCTTATTGCCAAAGAGTATTTAAATGATTTAAAAGAAGCAGACGTTGATACATTGATTTTAGGTTGCACCCATTATCCGCTTTTAAAAGAAACGATAGCTGAAGTTATGGGCGATACTGTCACGTTGATTGACCCGGGAAAAGTAACGGCAAGCTATGTAAAAGATTTTCTTGAAAAGGAAAATCTTCGCACAAAAGAGTCGGGCGAGTACAAGTTTTTTGTAAGCGATTATCCTGACGGCTTTATGCGTTTGGCTCAAGATTTTTTACAGCGTAAAATCTCAGGAAAAATAGAAAAAATCGACATAGAGAAATATATGTGATTGGGGGATACTTATGGAAAACAATGCTTTAATCACCTTAGTCGGCAAAAATATAATCGACGGCGAAGAAGACTGTTTTGAACTCACAACGCAGGGAAAATATACAAAACAAAACGGAAAATATCTTGTATCCTACGAAGGCAGTGAAATAACAGGATATGAAAACACAACCACTACCTTAAAGATACAGGACAATTACGTTTCAATGATTCGTTTCGGAAAAAATAATTCCGGCTCGTCCCAGATGATTTTTGAAGAAAACAAGCAGTACACGGGCGTATACCGCACACCGCACGGTAATTTGACAGTTGACGTTAAAACCAACGAAATGTCGGTTTCGGTTGACGATGACGGCGGTGTTGTAGAGCTTGATTATTTTGTTCAGCTCAACAGCTGTGCTCCCGTAAGAAACAATTTAAAGGTACAGATAAGAAAGGTGGAAGAATAGTGACTCTATACGAACAGACAAAGGCGTCTATAAAAGAAGTTACAGATAAAGCTTTAAATCTTGCAAAGGAAAACGGAGAAATTGAATTTTTAGAAATTCCCGATTATGCAGTTGAAGAGCCGAGAGAAAAAGAGTTCGGCGATTTTTCGGTAAATGCAGCGATGCTTTTAGCAAAGCAGGCTCGTCGTGCACCGCGTGACATTGCAAACATAATCGTTTCCAATATGAAAACAGAAGATACATATATAAATGAAGTAAACGTTGCAGGAGCAGGCTTTATTAACTTTAAGCTAAACCCCGTATACATTACAAAAATTTTAGAAACAGTAGAAAAAGAAGCTGACAAATTCGGGCAAAGCAACTACGGGCAAAATAAAAAGGTAAACGTAGAATTCGTAAGTGCAAACCCCACAGGACCTATGCACATGGGTAATGCCAGAGGCGGAGCACTGGGAGATTGTTTGGCTAACATTATGTCGCTTGCAGGTTTTTTAGTTACAAAAGAATTTTACGTAAACGATGCGGGCAACCAGATTGAAAAGCTTGCTGTATCGCTCCTTTCTCGATATAAGCAGATAGTTTTAGGAGAAGAAAACTATGAATTTCCTGAAGACGGCTATCACGGTGATGATGTAAAAGAACACGCCAAGAACTTTTTTGAAAAGTACGGCGACTCTTATATAAATACTCCCGATGAAGAATTAAAAGAAAAGTTAATTGATGAAACACTTTACAAAAATATAGCGGGATTAAAAACAGGTTTGGAAGACTACAGAATAAACTACGATGTATGGTTTCACGAAAGCACACTTCACAATGAAAATGAAGTTTTAAAAACTGTAGAAGAACTCACCGAGCGTGGCTACACCTATGAGCAAGATGGTGCAATATGGTTTCGTGCTACTGACTTCGGACTTGAAAAAGATGACGTTTTAGTTCGTGCAAACGGCTTTGTAACGTACTTTGCAGCAGATATTGCATATCATAAAAATAAATTAGTTACACGTGGTTTTGACACAGCGATTGACATCTGGGGTGCGGACCATCACGGTCACGTAGCAAGACTTAAAGCCGCAATGCAG